>NZ_JBVHZJ010000026.1:0-111581 GCF_055574655.1 Streptomyces sp. NPDC029956
AAAGGGGGATGCCCCCGTCAACCCCCCCCCCGGTGGGATGGGTCCTGCGCGCCCCCCCCCCCCCCCCCCCCCCCCCCCCCCCCCACCACACGCGTACGGCTACCGGCCATCGCCGCCACGCACGGGGCCGGACGCACCTGGATGCCGCAACCGCTCAACAAGGCTGCCCGGTAAGGATGCTGAGAAGAACGGCGAGGTGGCCGTCACGATGGAGTAGCGGGTCGGTCAACTCGCAGTCGCCCGAACCGACGTGTCGCCCGCCGCAACGACGAGGAGTGACAGGTGCTGAACTTCGCCTGGGCCGTGCTCGCCGGATTCGCCCTGGGCACCCCGGCCGTGCCGTTCGGCCTCTCGATCTCCCTCGCCCCGCCCGTCGCGCTCATCGCCGTGCTCCTCGGCACGGCCGGGTGCCTGCTGTCCGCCGTCTTCGCGGCCGGGTGGCTGCGTACCCGATGGCTGGTCCGGCGCTCGAAGCGGCAGCCCGTCACCGCCGGGTCGCCGCCCGAGAATCGTCGGAACCGCCTCGACGGCCCGGCCGGCCGGCGGGCCCGGCGCGTGGTGAACCGGTACGGCGTGATCGGCTTCGGCATCATCGGGCCGGCGCTCTTCGGCACCTGGGGATCAGCCATGCTGGGCACGGCGCTGGGCCTGCCGCGGTGGCGGCTGATCGGCTGGCTCATGGCAGGCGTCACCCTGTGGTGCACCGTCATGCTGCTCGCCTCCGAGGCACTCATCGACGCCCTCGGGCTGAGGTGACGACACACGCCGCGTGCCTCCGGATGCGGCCTTCCGGCCCACCCGCCCTGGATCTCCACCTCGAACGAGTCCGGCAGCTCTTCCGCCAGAGGGCTTTCGGACGGACCCGGACGCGGCGATCAGCGCAGCAGTCGTTCTGAGACGATCAGTCGGGCACCACGGCACGGCCCGGGGGGGTGCTCCCGCTCTCCCCGTGCCGGGCTTCGTGCGGGTGGCCGACAGCCCGTACGGCGGTTCCTAGTCCTCCGTGTACGGCCGGGCACCGCGTTCCTGTCGCAGCCGGCCTTGGTTGATCGGGGCGAGCGTGACGGTGACGGCCCCCTCGGAGAACGCTCCGCCGTGCCGCCCGTGGAAGCTGGCCGGCAGCGCCGCACCGCTCGCGAGGCTTCCCGACGCATAGATGTCGATGATGCCTTCGTAGCCCTGGTTCTGGACGGCGTCGCTCGACCCCGCGGTCTGCTCGATCGTGATGCGGTCGTCGCCGTCCATGGCCACGACCGCGGCAACGTGGTAGGGCCACCCGGACTCGTTCCACGGAGAGGCGTCCTCGTGGTCGGCGTCGTCCATGTCCCACTGGGTCTCGACGATGGCGAACGCCTCACCGGGATCCGGCCGTTCCTCGCCGTTCCCCACTCCCCGGTACTGCGCGTAGGCGAGGGCTTGCCGGACGTTGCCGTTGTGCCCCTCTCCCCCGAACACCGCACCGCCGCGGATCCGGCTGGCGTCCTGCCCCATCTGGAGCCGCTTGCGGTGCATGATCTCCTCGGCGGTGTGCGAGCAGTCCGCCAGGAACGCCGATTCCGGCTCGTACTCCGCGTAGACGCCGGTGAGCGTCTCGCTTCCCACCTGGAGGGTGAGGGTCACGTCCTGCTGGTCGGTGGGCCTGCAGTATCGCGGCGCGGCCGCTCCGGCGCTGCCCCAGATGGTGGTGGTGTCATGCTCGTCGACGATCATGAAGTACTGACCGGTCTGCGACACCTTCAGGTTCAGCACCTCATTGCCCGGAGCACGGAGAATGCCCTCGTGATACCGCTGGACGACTGCCGGACCAAGCGTGGGCGTCCGTTCCTGCGCGGTCTCCACGGCGTCCCGCTGCACCGGCGAACTCGCCATCGCCCGCCGCGCGTTGGCTTCCGCCTCCCGCTCGAACCGGTCCCCCGGGTCGGACACCTTGAGGCCGCTGCCGTTGTCCGTGCCCGCCACGGGCCCCTGCCGTTGCTGGATCACATGCGTGAGCTCGTGGGCAAGGGTGTGCCTGTCCGCGCCGCCCTCGCCGATGACGACATGACTGCCCGAGGTGTAGGCATGGGCCCCGACCTCGCCGGCCGAAGCCTTGGCCGCGGCGTCGTCATGGATACGGACGTCGGAGAAGTCCGCCCCCAGCCGGGACTCCATGTCCGTGCGGGTCGCCTCGTCCAGGGGGCGGCCGGGGGCCTTGAGGACATCGTGGACCGCCGAACGCTGCACGGCCTGCTGGTGCCCGCAGCCGGCGCCGTGCTGGTGCTTCTCCTGGACCCAGGCGTGGCCCGTCTGTCGCAGCATCTGCACCACCGCCGCGTTGCCCGCGCCGGACTGCAGGGCCGGCAGCCGGCCCGTCGCCGCCTCCCGCCCCGCCCCGGCGGCCGTGCGGGACGCGGGCCGCGCCTGGTCGCCGGCCTCCCGGGCCGGTCCGTCCTGGGGATGCCTTGCAGTCATGCGATCACCTTTCACGTGCCCAGGTCACTTGGGGTGACGGAGGTCCTCGGACAGTCTCGGACACCGCGCTAACGCGGGCCTAGTGTTCCCTTAACGCCCCCTCACCGGCCCGTACGACCGGAGTACTGACACTTCGTCACCCTCACGAGTGCCAGGCGTGCTGCCCCCGCCCGGCGAGGGGAAGGCCGGTGGCCACATCCAGGCCGAGCCTTCTGGGCAGGGTGTCGGGACGGCCCGCAGACGCCCTTCGTCGGGCCCGCAGACGCCCTTCGTCCGGCGCGATGCGTTGCGCAGGCCCGTGCGGCAGGGCGGGCCATCGCCTCCCCGTGCGGCGGGTCGCGGACCATCCCGTCCCCGCGCGGTGGCGGTGAGTCAGGGCGCGGGCGGCGGAGGCGGAGAGCCTTCCAGCAGACGGGTGACCTCCTGCCCGAGGGCGTACGGGGGCGCTGTCGCGGTGGTGTCGATCCCCAGTCGTTCCGCAGCCTCGCGGAGGTGGAGGCGGCAGGTGGCCTCCAGCGCTCTCGCCCAGGCGTCCGAAGCGGCACGGGTACGGCGCCGCGCGATGACCGCGACGGCTGCCGCGAGCGGCAGGGCGGGCCACCACCACACGAGGAGCAGCACGTACAGCAGGGCCCAGCCGCCCAGCGCCGTGGCGCGGGCGAGCTCGTCTCGGGCGGTGGTGAGCTGGGTGCGTTCGCCGTCGGAGACCAGCAGCCACAGGTAGGGCCAGCACACGGCGATGTCGAGCCCCAGGTCCCGCTCCAGGCGGACGGCCGTCGCGTTCAGCCGGTCGCCGCTCCAGGTGGGCCTGTCCGGGTACTCCTGGGCGATGTCCTGCATGGACCGGAGCGCTTCCAGCCGAGGTGTCGGGTCGTGCGGCTGCCGGGCCGCGGCGGCCGCTGCCGCCGCATGCCGGAGCCGGTGCCACTCCCGCGCCCGGGTCTTCCACTTCTCCCTGCGGCCGTCGACCCGCCTCGCGACCCAGCCGCGCGGCCAGGTGGGCAGTCGGCGCCATTCCGCCGCCAGCGCGACGCGTTCGAGTACGGTGCCCAGCCACTGTGCGGCGACACCGACGACGGCGGCGCCGGCGAGCAGGCCGAGGACGAGCACGGCCGCCCCGCCGACGCCCTCGGCCGCCTTCGACCTGGCCAGGGAATCCAGCCAGGCCACCAGCCGCGGCAGGTCCAGTGCGTGCCCGTGGCCCAGTACACGGGCGGCCGTCGCCACGGCCAGGTAGAGCGCGCCGGGCAGCACCAGGAGAGACAGCCAGCGTTCGGCCAGCTTCTTCCCCAGCTCGGACACGAAGGCCGTCAGCATCGCTACAGCTTCCTGCGCCGTAGGGGCGCCTCGGAGAGGGCGCACCGCGCTGCCGAGGCCACGTCGTCGGGCAGCCAGAACCGGGAACAGCGGTCTGTGGGGCAGAGGTACACCGACTCCCCCGGCGCCGAGGGCGCGATGCCGGTGGCTGCGGAGGGATCGGGCACGCCGCGCAGTGCTCCGTAGAGGCCGTGGGGGTCTCCCGATGCCTGGAGCGCGGCGTCCAGTTCGTCGAGCGCGGCCACGGGGTCCGTTCCGGCGCGCAAGGCGTCGATCGCGCGGTCCAGCGGGGCCGCGTCGCCGATCATGGACACCAGGAACGGCCGGTAGCGGTCCGCTCGCTCGCACACGGCAGTCGTTGCCGCCTTGGTCATCGCCCGGCGAACAGCAGCGGATTGCGGCACTTGACCCCCTGTGTACAGCATCGGCTCTATGGGAGATTATGAGGCAAGTCCGTTGATGTGTATACGAGTTGTTCCATCGAGGGCGGGGTGGCGTGTACGGGGAACCGGGGGACGGGCTGCGGGAGGAACTGTTGTCCGCGGTCTTGGACGAGCTGCGCGTGATCCAGGAGACCGGCGATGTGTCGGGGCTGAGCCGGCCGGAGGCCGAGGAGCGGGTGGCCAGGCTGGAGTCCTGGCTCGACGAGAACGACTACGCCGATCTGTACGTGGGCCAGGTCCTCGGGTGGATGACCTGGTACAGGGCGCACCTCGCCCCCGAGGGAGCCCGCGAGCCCCGGATCCGCCGTGCCCTCGAACTCCTCATCAATTGCTACGAGAACGGCGTGTCCCACCTGCCCGTGCCGCTGCTCCCCTTCCTTGCCAACGGCGCCGAGCCCGTGGCCATCGACCAGCTGCGGCACGTTCTCGCCGTCGACGATCCCGAGCTGCTCGCGCACACGGTGATGCTCTGGCAGCGCATCGTCGACGACACGCCCCTCGAGTACCCCGACCGCGCCGCGCGACTGTCCAATCTGGCGGGCGCCCTCCATCTCCGCGCCCAGCGTGCCGGCCCCGACGCCGACGTCTCGGACCTGACGCGCGCGATCGAACTGCTCACGGACGCCGCCGCGGCCCGGCACGAACCCAGGTCGGGCGACCTCTCCAACGCGGGCCAGGTCCTGCTGACCGCGTACCGCCTCACCAAGGATCGCGGCAACCTGGACGAGGCCATCGTGAAGATCCGGGAAGCCACGGCCCTGTCACCCGACTCGCCCGCAAGCCTGGTCCTGCTGGGCAACGCGCTGCGTGAGCGGTTCGCCGCGACCGCCGACCCCTCGAACCTCACCGAAGCCCTGGCCTGCCTGCGCACCGCCGACCGGGTCGCACCGCAGGACCACCCCGAACGGGGCACGATCCACGGGGCCCTCGGCGAGGCTCTGCGGGACCTGGCCGCCCGGACGCACCGGACCGGCGACCTGGACGAGGCCGTTGCCCAGTTCGATCTGGCCCTCGCGCACACCCCCGAAGGCCACACGAGCCGGGACCAGCTGGCCGCCCGGCGGGCGGAGGCCCTGGAGCAGCGGGAAGACATCGACGAAGCGCGGGACATCCTGCGGCTCATGACGGAGAGTGTGCCACCCGTGGCCGGGCCGATTCCGGGGCAGGACGACGACGATCCCGCGAGCACCCTCATGGGAATCGGCGGACTGTGCAGACTGCGCAGCCAGACCGACGTCGAGCCCGAGGCGACGCACTGGCTGGAGATGGCCATCGCCTACTACCGGGCCGCGCTGGCCACGGCGGCATCCGACCATCCGAGACGGGCCGACTTCCTCTCGCTCCTCGGCACCGCCCTGGCCGCGCGGGGGCTATCGGGCGCACCCGTTCCCCCCGAGGGCGGCGCGGGCGCGAGCGGAACGTCGTGACGGCCGACAGCCCACGGCGGAGCGCGCCTGCGGACGGCGGCGCGCCGAGCGGGCCCGAAGGGGCTAGCGGACACAAAGTGGCGAGCAGGCCCGGCGGACCTGCCCTACCCCGCGCGGCGCGCCGGCCGGACGACTTCGACGAGGCCGTGGCGCTGCTGGAAGAGGCTGTCCGTGCCACGGCACCCGGCGACCCCGCCCTCGCGGGCCGCCTCACGCTCCTGAGTTCCGCCCTGCGCCGCCGCTACCAGGCCCACCGCGATCCGGACGATCTGAACGGCGCCGTCGCACGCTGCGAGGAGGTGCTGTGCCTCCCCCTGAAGGACGCGGCCGAGCGCGCCGGGCTGCTGATCTCCCTCGGGGGGCTGCTGGAGTTGCGTGCCTTCAGGAGCGGCGAAGTACAGGACGCCGAGGCTTCCGTGGCGGCTTACGTGTCGGCCTCGGCGGACTGCCCCGTCGACAGCCCGGACCATGGACGTCTGCTCTACGGCCTCGGCACCGCCTTGCTGACGCGCTATGAGTGCGTGGGCCGTCTCCAGGACATCGACGCCGCCGTCGAGCGGCTCTCGGAGGCCGTGGCGCACGAGCCGGGCGGTGGCGCCGAGCGCGGCGGGCGGCTGGCGCGGCTCGCGTGGGCGCTGCGGTTGCGTTACGGCCGTACGGAGGAGCGAGCGGACCTGGAGGCTGCGGGTGGGTACGCGTTCACCGCTTTCACGGTGACCCCGCCCGAGGATCCCGCGCATCCCGATCGCGCGTGCGATCTCGGCGGGTTCATGCTCGACTACTACAAGCGCACCGGGAAGCCCGAGTTCCTGGAGGCCTCCATCGGCCTGCTGGAGCAGGCTGCGGCGGCAGGACCGAACCGGACCTTCCTCCTCCACCATCTCGGAGCCGCCCTGCACCGCCGCTACGACGCCCAGGGCACTGCGGCCGATCTGGACCGGGCGGTCGCCGCGCTGACCGCCGCGGTCCAGTCGGCGGATCCGGGGAGCATGAGCCTGCTCGCATCGTTGTCCGGCCTGGCGAACGCCCTCCACGCACGGGCTCTGAGCCCCGGGGCGGCGTCCGCGGCCGTGGACCTCGATCGGGCGGCCGACCATCTGAAGGCGGTCCTGGACGCGACACCCGCGGCACGCCCCGGCGCCGCCGTCACTGCGTCGATCCTTGCCGGGGTCCTGAGCGACCGGCACGACCGCGGCGGTGCGGAGGACGACAGGGCCGAGGCGATCCGCTGGGGCGTCAGGGCGTGGGAGGAGCAGGAGGCGGACGCGGACATCCGTATCACCGCCGCGCTCTCCGTCGCTCGCATGCTGGCGGCCGAGGACCCCGACCGCGCGGCCGATCTCGCCGAGGCCGCCATCGGTCTGCTGCCGCAACTCGCCTCCTTGTACGCGTTCCGGGCGGACCGCCAGGCCATGCTGTCGCGCCTCGGCGGGTCGGCCGGCACGGCAGCCGCTCTCGTTCTCGGGGCCCGGTGCGGAACCGCCCGACAGCGGGCGGAGCGCGCGTTCCGTGTCCTGGAATCGGGGCGGTCGGTGCTGCTCGGCCACGCCCTCGGCACCCGCGGCGACCTGGCGGAGCTCTCCCTGACCGATCCCGGTCTGGTCGCGCGTTTCAGGGAAGCGCGGGGCCGAGTGGAGAATCCGGTCCCCGACGGGTCCCCTCCGGTGGGGGAATCGGAGATCGCGGCCGAGGCCGACCGGAGGGCGCGCACCGCTGCGGCACAGCGCCGCCGCGCCGCCGAGCTCTCCGACCTCACCCGGCGGGTCAGGTCCCGCCTGGGCGGCTTCGGGGCGCCGCCGACACTCGATGAAGCGCGCACGGAGGCCGCCGAGGGCGCCGTGGTGATGCTGAACGTGAGCTCGCTGCGCAGCGACGCGCTTCTGCTGACCCTGGAGGAGATCACGTCCGTGGAACTCACGGCCCTGGCCCCGGGAACCGTCACCCGACAGGTGTCGGCCTTCCGCACGGCTGTGGACACGGTGGCCACGACCGAGGACTTCGCAGAGCTCGCGACCGCGCAGGACGTGATGGCCTCGGTGCTGGAGTGGCTGTGGGACAGCGTGGCCGAGCCCGTGTTGACGGCGCTGGGCCACACACGGCCGCCCGAAGACGGCGAGCCGTGGCCACGGTTGTGGTGGGCACCGGGCGGGGTACTGGGTCTGTTGCCGCTGCACGCCGCCGGACGGCGCTCCGGGCCTGCGGGGCGCAGGGTGCTGGACCGCGTGATCAGCTCGTACACACCCACGCTGCGCGCGCTGCGCCATTCCCGCGAGCAGGCACGGCGGCAGGGCGCCGGGCCCGTCGCGCACCACGCGCTGCTGGTGGCCATGCCGCTCACGCCCGGGCTGCCGGGCGGCGGCCCGCTCACCCAGGCGCTTGACGAGGTCGCCCGGGTGCGGAGCCATTTCGGCGAGGTCACCTTTCTGTGCAACCCGGAGGTCACCACCGGTCCGCCCGCGGACGGCGCGGCCGTTCGCTCCGAAGTGCTGGACAGGCTCCCCGGCGTCACGGTCGCCCACTTCGCCTGCCACGGTACGACCCACACCACCGACCCCTCGGAGAGCCGGCTGCTCCTGCACGACCATCAGCACAGCCCCCTGACCGTGCAGGACCTGTTGCCCGCCGAGCTGGACAGCGCCCGGCTGGCGTACCTGTCGGCGTGCGGCAGCGCTTCGACGAAGGCCGGTGGCGGTCTCCGCGACGAGGCCGTCCACCTCGCGTCCGCCTTCCAGCTCGTCGGCTTCCCGCATGTGATCGGCTCCCTGTGGGACATCGACGATCGCACGGCCGCCACGCTCGCCGACGCCTTCTACGCGGCCTTGCGCACCGGCTCCGCTCCTCCCGACACCGACCGGGCGGCGTGGGCGCTCCACCAGGCGGTACGGGGCATCCGCGACGGCACGGACCTTCCCGGCCCCTACGACCGCACCCGCAACCCGTACCTCTGGGCTGCGTACCTCCACGCGGGTGCCTGAGCAGCGGAGCCGAGGCGGGGGCCGGCGACCGCGAGCCGGGTCGACGGACACACCTCAGCCCCGGCCGGACCGATGGGATCCGACAGGTCCGACCGGGGACGGGCGGGACCGTCAAGTGAGGCCGGCCGCTACTGGACCGTCGGCGCCGGTGGTTCGGTCGACGAACGACTCAGAACACGCCGCCGGCAGCAGTTGGCGTCATTCGCTCCTCCGTGTCAACCTGTCAGGTCGGCCGGCTGAGGAGACCGTCCACGACGGCCGGGAGAGACGTGGGCATCTCGTCGGTGACCCAGGCAACTCCAGGGCTGCGAGCGTGGATCCCCGGTCCGTCCAGACGAGGATCTTGCCGACGTACGCGCCGGACGGGTCATGGACGTGCGCGTCCACTGGCGCGAGTTCGTCCGGCAGTGCTGCATGCTCGCAAGGTTCCCGGACCTGCAGGTCGACGCTCACGGAGTCGGGCCCCCACACGGCGATCACCTGGGTGCGGTCCAGCTGGCTCCGCAGTTGCGAGGCGCCGGCGAACTCCGCCGACAATACGTGTTCAAGCACTGCGCGTTCGTCGGCGTTCAGCGGGCGCGGGTCGATGGACAGAGGAGCCATGCGCCCATTCTGAGGTGGCGAGGGCAATCGGCCCGACATCCACACCGACCGCCGCCGGGGGCCGCTTGAGCTCCGACTTCACCCGAGCCGGAAGGACTCAGCAGGCCGGGGGGGGGAGGCCCCACCGATGTGATCGGCGGGGCCTCCCCCGGCTCGGGCCGGCGACGACGCGCGGATGCGAGGTGCCGCGCCGGGGTCGAAGCCGGTGGCACCGGTCGTCCGGACATGGGCGCGTGGCACCCGGTGGTCCACCTCCAGGTCACTCGGCAGCGCGCAGCAGCCGGTCGGCGAAGTTCTTCATGGGGGCGGTGAGAGGAACGCACGAGGGGAGCAGAGTCAGCGGTGCTCCGGAACCGTCCAGGAGGTCGTTGAACGACCTCCTGGTGGCGCGCAGTACTCCGGGTACCGGCCACATCGGTGCTCCTTCGCCCCGTGACGGTCGCACGGCGGCGCCCAGATCGGCGAGGGGGCTGAGGATCGGGCTGTCGGTGCGCAGGGAGTCGGCTGAGGGCAGAGCTCCCACGGCTGCGAGGAGGGAACGGGCCACCGGTGCGGCTTCGCTCTCCTCCAGGCCGACCGCCGGACGCCCGGTCACACTCGCGCTGAAGTCGATGATCGCGCCCACGTCACGCGGGGTGAGTCCGGCCTTCACCTCCACAGTCCGCAGTCGCGGCCAGGGGTCCGAGGACGCCACGTGGCGGTCGGTGGACGTGAGCCACTGGGTGACGAGCGCCTCGGTGTGGAGGGAACTCGTCGCCCGGTCGCCGAGTCGGCCCAGGAGATAGGCCAGCCATCCGCTCGGCAGACCGACGGAACGACTGCCGAGCCTTTCGCCGAGTCGGCACACCGAGAGCAGGGGCAGGAGGTCCACCTCTGCCGAACGCTGCCGGACAACGTCCCTCCCCTCCTCCGAGCACAGCCACGACTTGACCGCCGCCACCGCTTCCGACCTCTCCTGCGTGGTGGCGTCCCGATCGCTCTCGGCTCTCCCCAGGGCGTGCAGGACACGCTGGGCCGGTCCCGCATCGTCGCCCGGTCCTCCGCCCGCATCCGAGAGACCTCTGTCGTAGCTTTCCCGGTACTCCGCGAAGCGCCGCGGCACCAGGCCTTCCATGCGTTGCCGTCGCCCGAACACCACGTGGGGAAGGTGAAGACGGTGGAGTGCGTCAGCCAGCCACGAGGGGACGTCCAGCCTGGTGAGCCTGCTGCCGGGCTCGACGAGGGAGACCGTGCGCCTGCCTTCGGCGTGTGTCGCCCGTGACACCTCCGCCTGCAGAGAGTGTCCGGGCTCCGGCAGTGTCTCGGCCTCGCGCACGTAGCGGGCCAGTACGCCCGCCGGCTCGACGGCCACCAGAGCGCGGTGCGGCACCTCGGGGCCGTCCCCCGCCGGATCGATGTCGACCACTGTCACCCTGACCCGCTGCCCGACGGCCAGCTTGGCGTGGCTCCGCGCGATCACGGGGTGACCGACGAGGGTGACGGTGTGCGGGCCGGTTCGCAGCACGTCCACATGGCGCTGCGCCAAGTGCCTGACCAGTACGTCACCCGGCACGTCGCCGGCCCACGAGGCCTCGGCGGCGGGTAGCCAGCACAGTCTTCTCGCCTGCGTGTCATGGCACACGACACCGAGACAGCCACCGTCCGGGCCGTTCACGGAGAACATGGGGCGGACGGACGTCTCCGCGTGCTCCCCGCGGTGCGCGTCACTGTCGACCGGGCCGCCGGTCAGGCTACGTGACGCGCTGTCCCAGTGCAGCTTGACCATACTGCCGTCAGCCACGAACGCCGCCGCGGCGGCGGAGACCGCGGCCCTCGGCAGGCCCGGAAGCATGCCGGCCATTCCGACCCGGAACAACGCGCTGCCCGAGCGCACGGCGACGAAGCCCTCGCCGAGGTCCGCCACCGGCCGGACGAGGACCGATCCGTCCGGAGCGAATCCTCGGGGCTGGCCCCGACGCGAGACCGTGAGCTGGGGCACGGGGCCGTCTTCGACGTGCAGCACCGTGACGGGCAGGGACGACAGGCCGGGTGGCAGCGTGGTCTCGCCGCGCAGGGCGGCGGTCAGCTCTCTCCGCAGCCACTCACTCCCCGGCCAGTCGCTCCGCTCGCCCGCCCCGGCGATCAGCAGGCGTGCCCTCGGAAGCCCGAGTACGCGAAGACCGCCGCCCGGTGCGGAAGAGACGAAGACGACGTCGCCGGGGACCACCGGGGAATCCCTCAGGGCTGTGAGCCCGTTGTCGCTGCCCAGCCAGACAGCGGATCCTGTCGGGTGGCCCTCGATGACGTCACGGTCGGCGGGATAGGGGAAGCTGCTCCTGCCCTCACCGAGGTGGATGGCGCCCTGCGTCTCGTCGGAGAAGGAGACCGGCAGCAGCATGCGCCCGTTTCGCGCGGATCCGGTGGCACCTCGCACTCCGGCGTGCCAGGAGTCCAACACGATGTGCCCGCACTCGTCGACGCCGCCTTCGACTCTTCCGTAGACCACGTCGCCCGGGCTGAACAGGGACCAGTCGAGTTCGGCGAGCGAGCTGCCGTCGGCGAGCCGGACCAGTTCCGATCGGACCTCCACCACGCGGCCGGGCGCGACCTCCAGCCAGATGGCTCGCCGCTCCGACCACGCCACCGCCCACGCCGTGCGCCGGCTCGCCTCGTCCGCGTGGACGGCTTCCACCAGTTCGGTGGCCGGGAAGCCGAACCGACGCAGCACACCCAGCCTGTGCCGTAGCGTCCGGCGGCCCTCGGCGGAGGAGAAGAAGACGGGCTCGGACATCGCCGTCGCTTTGTGCGGCAAGGGGACCGGCACCGACCGGCCGCGACCCGCAACCCACTGCCAGGTCCGCGAGTCGTGGTAGCGCCAGTAGCGATGGCGGCACGCCTCCGCGATATCGCTCGCCGTACCGTCCATGAACGAGAGCTGGGACCATTCGACACGAGGGCTCGGCTCGTCGGCCGCCCCCACGACGTCGAATCGCCGCATCGAAGGCCCGTCCGCGAGGTCGTCGGGCAGGACGACGCTCGCGGCCATGGCGCCGCGTGGCAACGGGACCAGGCGCGCGGCGTTGTTACCGCGTCCGGTGTCGGTCACCGCGCCGACGATCTTCGGATGGGCGGCACAGAGAATGTCGTGGGCCAGGGACCGGGCCGCTCCCACGGTGAGGCCCGGCAGTCCGGCCACCGTGAAGTGCTGGGAGTAGCGCGTGAGGGACAGCGCGTTCGGGCCCTTCAGGTCGTCCTTGGGAAACGCCACGACCGGGCGTGGTGTGTTCCCCAGGAAGGTCGCGTCGGCGGGGATCGCCGTCCGGACGCCCACGCCGTCCACGCCGTCGCGCAGCAGACGTACGACGGAACCCGGCGCGATGTCCGCCGCACCCCTGATCTCCGCGGTGGGAAAGAGCACCCCGGGGCGCAGTTCCACGGCACGCCCTGTCACGTCCAGGACGCCGAAGCAGTCCGTGCCGATGCTGTCGAGGTAGCTCCGCAGCAGAGGCAGCGACCGGGGCTTCGGGGACTTGGTGGAGCCGCGCCACACGTTGACCCCGTTGTCGTAGTGCTGATCCAGACGCACCAGCATCTTGGCGTCGCGGTACACGTCTTCGTCGTCCGCCTCGACGGCACGCCGCAGGCAGTTCTCCCGGTGGGAGAACTCGCGCCTGCCCACCTGCACGGTGAGCGGCTGGTCCTGCTGGTCGAGGTCTCCCGGCAGTTCGAACTGGAGGAAGAGGTTGTTGGGGGTCTGGTGGATCGAGCCGGCCAGCAGATAGAGACTGTCCCCTTCCTGAAGGCCGCGGTCCCCACTCCCGTCGGTACGCGGGAGTACGAGCCGGAAGCGTGGCTTCAGCCGAGGACGGCCATCGCTCTCCCCCACCATGCGGGCGAGAATCCGCTGCCGACGGGGAGTTCGCGGCCCCCGAGCGGCCAGTAGGGCCTTGACGTCGTCCGGGTCCAGGAACGCGCTGATCTGCTCCTCGCGTACATGGACGTCCTCAGCCCCGGGCTCGAGTCTGCGGCTGCCGGTGTGCACGCGGAGTACCGCCACATGCTTCCTGAGGTGGTCGATGTCGACGTCGAGGAGGTGGACGACGTGGTCGTCCGCCTCCCTGCGGACCTGACTCTCGATGCCTTTGCTGATGTCGGCGGGGGCGATCTCCATCGTCACGCCGCCGGGTACGGACTTCGTGGTGTCGCGGCCGAACGACACGGCGTCGATCCGGTCACCGTGGAACAGCTTCAGGCCGGCGGGATCGACCGTCCGGCCACCGACGGTCAGACCGGACTCCGGTACGTCGAGGATCCAGCCGTACCCGAACTCGAAGCGGTGGACGAGTCCGTCCGCCGTCGAGTCCACCCCGATGTAGTAGGGACGCCGTGAGGTCCGGCCGACTGCCGGGATCTTGAAGCGTCGTCCGTCGGGGCGCGCCTGCGGAAGTACCTCTGCCATGAATTCGGCCACGGACACAGGGGGTACCCGCAGGAACGAGGCGCGGTAGCCCTTCCCGCTCTGGACGAAGGAACAGCGCGCCCGGTCGGGATAGGGGTCGCGACGTCCCGCGATGAGCATGTGGGGTTCGTCTGCGGCCACCAGCCAGGGCAGGAGGTTTCCCTCGTCGTCCGGTGCGGCTCCTCTGGGGAGCAGCAGGTGGCCGTCCGGAGTCCGCTGGCCTGTGGTCGTGCCGGCGGCGAGCATCCGTCCGAACTCGGCCAGGGTGTCGTGTGGGGGCTCGCGCCGGGGCTCACGGGGCAGCACCTCGTCGACGACCGGGGACAGGACGAAATGGCGCTGTACGTCGACCAGCTGTCGCCTGGTCCCGGGCGTGTCCGCCGTAGGGGCGTCCTGGTCCACGATGTCGTCCATGACCAGGTCGGTCCGCTCGAGGAAGACGTCCTGGGGGTGATCACCGATGACCACGCCGTGTGCGATGGAGACCGTTCCGACGAACGCGCGGTCGTTCATGTGGACGACCGCGCGATGGTCGTACTGGCGTCTGTCGGCCTTCCGGGCCTTCACGCGGCCCATCGTCACGGCGCGGTCGTCGGCAGGGCCCGCGGTGGAGGTGGCGACCAGCGGCAGGCTCGGGTGCTGGTACAGGTACTGCGCGCCTTCCGCCCCAGCCACCTCACCGACCGGTCTCCAGTCCTTGTCCGGAGCCGCCGCCTTCGTCCACAGCGCCCGCAGACGGATGTCGCGCTGGTACACGGCGAAGGTCCATCCGGCGGACTCCCGCCGCGCGACCACGTGGTCACCGGCCGCTGCGTGGCCGTGATCGAAGGCCGCCACCGGGATCCTGGCCTCTTTCGCCCCGCTCGGCGTTCTGAGCCAGAGCACGATGTGCAGGACGGTGGTCGTTTCGGGCTTACGGATCTGACGCGCGACCATGCCGCGCAGCGTGTCCCCGAAGTCCCGGTCGTCGGCACCCTGGCCCATGGCCTCGACCAGGTGGTCGTGCGGCATGGGGGTCGCGGCCCGCCTCGGTCGCCGCGGGCGCTGGGTGTCGCTCACGACCACAGCGCGCCGTGCCGAACCGCCGGCCGTGAACTCGCCTGTCAGGGTGAGGGAATCGGTGGCGGCGAAGCCGAGGATGCCGTGGGTGGTCCGCACCACGTTGGCGCCCTTCTCGGGGTCCCGGTGGCCGGTCTTGTGCAGCAGCTTGATGTCGATCTGCTGATAGGGACGAAACTGATGGAGCAGGGTGAAGTTCTCCGGATTGCAGGGGAGTTCGATCCCCCTCTCCTCCACCGGGAGGACCGTCACCTCGGCTTTGCGGGCCTCCGGCTCGTCCCATTTCGTCACAGCGCACATGA
The DNA here is from genome assembly GCF_055574655.1 of Streptomyces sp. NPDC029956. Classification (NCBI taxonomy): domain Bacteria; kingdom Bacillati; phylum Actinomycetota; class Actinomycetes; order Kitasatosporales; family Streptomycetaceae; genus Streptomyces; species Streptomyces sp. NPDC029956. Next base: position 15,016 of record NZ_JBVHZJ010000026.1, read on the forward strand.
ACGTGCTGCCGACGTGCGTCCGCTGCTGCTCCCGCTTGGCGATCACGCTGTCGGGGAAGCCCTCGACGTGTGGCACCGCGATCCGCCAGGAGACGACGCCGTCGGTGCCGGTGGCGCGGACCGCTTCCTCGTAGGTGTCGGCCTCGTCTCGTGTCTCCTCGTCGGAAGCGGAATCCGCGTGGGTGAAGAGGCTCAGCCACCGCACGTTGCGCCGGTCGATCGCCGGGCCGCCGACGGTCGGAGGTGACAGGCGCAGGCGCCTCTCACCGTGGTGGAAGCGCGCGTGGACGATCAGCGCGAACGGTTCGGCGCTGCAGGCACGGTGCAGCGTCCGCCAGTCGTCGTCCTCCCAGTCGGACACGCCGAGCACGTAGGTACGTCCGGGCGTGAGGGCGAACCGCCAGGCCTGACCGTGACCGAAGCGGTCGGTGGCCGGGCCGCACAGGACCAGCCTCAGCAGACCCTGATCCTCGCCCGGGTCCGCAGCGCTGTCGGCCGCTACCGCCAGTTCCGGAAGCCCGGCGTCGAGCGGCATCCAGTGCTGCTCCTCCTCGTGCCAGACGGCCAAGGTCCGCCGTTGCCAGAGTGGTCGGTCGGCGAACGCCCGCGAAAGGTCGGGGTCCCATCGCCGACGGGCGGCGATGTCCCGAGCTGTGGCGCCCGAGGGGTAGACGGATCCCTCGAAGCCGTCGACCTCGAGAGCGAGGCGGGGGAAGGCATGTGTCGAGGCCAGTCGGGCCGCGCGGACCTCACCGGGCGCCGGCTCGGTCGTGGCGAGGGGGGCGATGTGGGTGGCGGTACGTTCACCAGGGCGGATCTTCACGGCGGCGAGGCGCCCCACCGTCCAGCGGCTGTCGTAACGAGGGAGGTCACGGGTGACGAGCTGTGGCAGCCCGCAGTTGAGGGACAGCCGGGCGCCCTGCGCGACGCGCTGTACGCCTGCGACCAGGCCCAGCACGAAGCCCTCGGCGTGCACGTCGCTGTCGGTGCCGGCGTCGAACAGATCGCGGACCGGAGGCCGTCGATCGCCCAGCACGGCGGTGTCCAGCCGTTCGTTGCCGAGGTAGAGCACGGCCTCGGCTGTACGGCGGTCAGCGGTGGCGCCGAGGATGCGTCGTGGGTCGGCGTCCAGGGCATCGGCGGCCTGTCTCCGCGCGGGCGCCTTGCAGGGTTCCCGTGTCCTCTGCCACGCCTCCTCGACCAGGGTGGCCAACCGGGCGGAGTGGACCTGGCTCTCCAGGTGGGCGGTGTCCCTCAGCAGCGTGACCAGCGCGGCTTGCGTCCCTCTGGCGCTGATCCGGGATCCGAAGGCGTCGAAAGGAGTGATCCTGGTCGATGGCGCCGTGTTGCGTGACGACCGGTGGTAGAAGGAGCGGAGCACTCGGTGCCGCAGCCGGCTGGCGCTCTCTGCGGGCAGCGCCAACTCGGCGCCCACTTCCGCGAAGAGTCGGTCGTAGTACAGCGTCGCACGAGAGCTGAGTTCGATGATCGTGTCGATGACGCGTTCCAGAACGGCGTTCAGTCGGTGCTGAGAACCGTCACCGGCCACTTCGGCCGAGAACAGGTCCAGCAGTCGGCCGCGCACCACGCGGGGCAGTCCCTGTGCGGTGTTGAAGCTGCGCAGAAGCTCGGCCCACGAGGCCACCCAGTCGGAGTGGACCCCCTCGTCGCCCAGGCCGGTCTGCTCCAGCAGGGCGGCGATCCGGAGCGTGCGTACGGTGACGGGTACGTGCTGCGCGGCGCGGGTCCCCTGCGCCAGACGCTCCAGCGCCTGCCGCTCCATCGCGTCCCCCATGAGCTCCCACTCGTGGACGGAGAAGGTGGTGTGCGCGCGGTCGGTCGGAGAACTGAGCAGCAGTGCCTTGTGGTCCAGGGGCTGCGGAACGCCGGACCGCACGATCGGCGTGGGAACCGGACCTCCGGCTTCGGGGCTCCAGTCCCAGCGGAAGTGTGCGGTGTGGGTGCCGCCACGTACCTCGCTCCGCAGCAGGGCGGCCTGGACGGACAGGGGCCTGGACGGGTCCGTCTCCCGTTCGGCCACCAGGTCGAAGAGAGTGTCCGCGGGCGAGGCATCGCCGGTGAACCAGCGTCCTCCGGCTTCCGTGCGGTGCGGTCCGACGCCTCCCGCGGCGGACTCCTCCGCCCAGGTCACGGCCGCCTTCAGATCGCTCCGGTGCCGGAGCATGCCGCGCACGGCGCTTCCGTGCGGCGGTGGAGGCTGCGTGTGGAGCGCCTCCAGCAGGGCGACCGTCTCGTTGGGATGGACGGTCGGTCGCAGGCCCTTGCCCACGCGGTCGACGACCCGCCCGGTGTGTGTCATGAGGGTGGCGAGGTGGCCGGTGGGAGTGAGCGACCCTTCCCGGTGTTCTCCCTTGGCCTTGGAGAGGTCCCGGAAACCCCAGTCGAGCACGTTCCGGATGTGCACCATCATCAAGAGCAGGAAGCGCGGGTGCTGTTCCCGCCTGCGCCCGTCGGTGAGCAGGTGCTCGGCCAGCAGCCCGGCACCGAGCAGGCGGACCAGCCGCTCGGGTTCGTCGTCGGCAAGGGGGCCGCTCTTCGCACGGTCCGGCATCCAGGGGGACCAGACACGTGCCGCGCTCTCGGGAGCCGTTCGCGCGGACGGTCCGGGAGTCGGACTGGGCGTGGGAATCCGTCCGCCTGGCTTCGCTCGCAGGCTCAGCAGCCGGCCTGTGTGGCGTAACACCCGGCTGTACTGGGAGACTTCGTACTCGAAGGTCAGCTGGACCAGTCGAACCGGATCCCTGTCGGGGAGGGCTACGGGCGGTTGCCACCACGCCTCGATCCGCTCCACTGTCTCGTCCGGTGACAGTTCCGCCATCACCACGGTGAGCGCGTGCATCCACAGGACGGACGGCATCGCGGAGTCGCGATGGCCCGCGATGCCGCCCAGACGCACGTACGCCGCTTGCCGTCTGGCCACGGCCTCGGGCTCCTGCCAGCCCAGAGTGGTCTTGTACTCCTCCACCCAGCCGAGCATCCGGGCACCGCACAGCGCCTCGTTCTGCATGGCGTCGAGGACCGGTGCCATGGTGTCGGGGGTGGCCTCGTGGATCAACGGCGCGAAGGTCACGCGGGCCGCACTCGCCAACAGGTCGGGCTCCATCTCGAAGGCGCCCCCTGACGCGCGGGCGAGGTCTCCGCGCACCACTTCGGCCGTATGCGACCACACTCTGGCCTTGAACTCCGCGGCTTGGACGAGGGCCAGCCGGCCGTGGTCGCCGCGCAGCGCGCGGCTCAGCAGCGCCGGGGGCTCGCCGAGGCAGTCGCGGACCAGTTGCGGCCGGTGCCAGGCGAGGAAGCGTCCCACGACCACTGCGAGGGTCGGGGTCAGTTGCTCGGCCAGGTCCAGGTAGGGGGCGTGGGCCCGGTCGGCGGCGTGCGAACTCGTCGGTACCTCGGCCAGGGCCCGTTCGAGCAGGCCCACGGCGTTGTCCCAGGTCCCCCCTCCGGCCTCCCGCAGCAGCGCTCCGAACCTATCGCGCACGCGCTCGTGGCTGACGGACGTGAGGACGCGGTACACGGCGTGCGCCCTGGCCGTCACGTCCTCACGGTTCGGGAATCTCCGGTGGGCGGCCAAGACGTGCGGCAGTGCGTGGAGAACGGAGGTCGTGTCGGCCTCCTGCAGACTGTCCAGCGCGTCACAGACCAGTTCCGCCGCTCTCGGAACACTCGCCGGCTCTCTCAGCGCCAGGATGACGTCCAGGTGCGTTGCCGCGTCCTCGACCGGCATTCCCAGCGCGGCACAGAAGTACCAGTTGTCCAACATGCGACCTCCTTGGTCCAGTCGGGATCGCTACCTGTTCACCAACTGGCTGTTGAAGGCTAATCTGACGTCTTTTCGGCATTGGGGCGCATCATCCCCATTGATATCTTCCCGTAACCATCGGCGGTCCGGGTTCACGGTGGCCGCAGCGGCAGGCTCAGGGCCTCCCGGAAGGCCGACAACTCCCTTTCGAGGACGGCGTCGTGTGTCTTCGCGGGCGGCGCGAGGCCGACGAGGCGCCGTCTGCTCTCGTGGGCACGGGCCAGCCATGCCGCGTCGTTCTCGGCGAGCGGGCGCCGGACCAACAGGGTCCAACTGCCCCGGCACCGGGAATCCGGATCGAGGGCGAGCGGGTCGACACCGTCCAGCAATCCGGCCCGCTCCAGCGCCACCGCGGACTCCGGCCGTCCGATGTCCGCGCCGGTCAGCGGTGTAGCTCGCCGCCACGCGGCCAGCGCGGCCCGCACCCCGTCGGACAGTGCCTCCGCTTCCCAGTCGTCGAGTTCCTCGACCACCGGTCGGTCTCTCAGCGCCTCACGTATCAGCCCCAGCACCACCGCGTCCGCCACCGGACCGGGCACGCGCACACCACGGAAGTCCGACGGCCGTGGCACACGGCGGCCTGCGTCACTGAGCCAGCGGGACACGCGGTCGTCGTCGGCCGCGGCCGTCAGAAGGGACGCGAAGCGCGCCGCTCCGGTACGCGCGTGGGCGTGGGCCGTCAGCATCCTCGGCAGCTCCGTCGGCCACACGGCGGCAATCGACTCGAGGGTGCCGTGCTCGGCGGCCCAGTCACCCCAACCACCGTTGAGATTGAGGTCCTCGACCACGGATGCGGCGTCCAGTCGCACCTCGTGAGGCTCGGTACCTCCCTCCTCGGCGTCACGCAGGGCTTCCAGGACCTCCGCCGCGCCGTTCAGTGAGCGGCCGGCCCGTCCGGGCGGGTGCGGGTGGGCCGCGGGAGCGGCGACCAGATACTCGTCGAGGCCCAGATCCCTCGCCGCCCGGACGGCCGCCTCCCTCACCGCCTGCGCCGGCACGCCGTGCACGTGGAGCACGACCGTACGGAACTCCGGTGCGAGCCTTCGCACATCTCGCAGATACGCCGACCAGCGAGGGGCGCCGCTGCCCACTCGCCAACGGATCACCAGGCCGGGCCCTCGGTCCAGGTTGCCCGTGCGATGCTCGCGGTACTCGGGCGAGAGAGCGTTGAGCAGATCGTTCCGGGTGGCGGGCCGTGGTTCCTGAGCCTCGCAGGCGTACCATCGCGACGGTTCCTCCCAGTCGAGCCCGCCGGCTCGCCCAGGTTCGTCCCCCTCCCCGCCTGTGTGCCGGTCGCGAGCGGCGACTGCCTGATAGAGGCGCTGCTCGGTTCCCGACATCGCGGCTGTCACGTCGTCACCCGACGGGTCGGCCAGTACCCGGGTGTCGCGGCCCCCGAGCAGGCACAGGTAGGTCTCCAGGCAGACGCGGAGCCGTTCGTCGGAGGGCGGCACGGCAGGCGATCCGATGCCGGGCAGGGGCATCCGATACACGTCCGCCGTTCGGACGGCGAGGGGCGTGGGCAGGGCGCGGAGCCTCATGGTCGCGCCTACGACACCGGTGCAGAGCACGGGCAGGGCCTCCGGCTCCGCCATCTCCACCGCGGCCTCATCGACGGCGACGTCGACGTCGGTCCCGGCGGCCAGCGCGGTGAAGAACCGGGAGGCGAAACGGGCGGAGGCTCCGTCGCTGACCGATCCGTGCACGGCGATCACGTAGGGGACGCCGTGCGTGGCGAGCCTCTCGGCCAGCGGAAGGGCCATGTGCTGCCGGGCTTCGACGGACCCCGGGTCCGCGGTGGAGCAGGCCATGAGCACCGCGATCTGAACACCGTTCTCAGTGAGCCAGCCCGACAACTCACCGGAGTCCAGAACCTCACCGCGGGTGCCGTCGGGGCTCTGCGCCACGACCAGACCCGCGCTGACGTGGTGACCGCCGAAGTAGAAGACCGCGGCGCCCGGCAGGGCCCTGCGGATCGCCTGCGCCGTCGCGGGAGCCGCGAGCAGCCGGGGGACGAATCGGGACCGCGCCAGCGCCGCCGCCACTCTGGAGCCGTCACCGGCTTCGCCTCGGCCCTGTGCCGGGGAGCCGAGCGAAACCCTCTCGCCTCCCGTCACGACGTCTCCCCGTACCAGGCTCGCGTCGGCGACGACCACTGCCGAGGCGGCTTCGTCGGTGCGGCGGGCAGTCCTGCGCGGGACGGCCGCAGTCACCTCCCGGACCACGGTGAACCTGGGATGCTGACGCAGCTCCCGACCCACACCGGGGACGGTACGCGTGTCGGCCCATTCGTCCCAGACGTCCGGCCTCAGCCGGATGTCCTCGGCGGGCACCCTGACGCGTTCCCAGGGAACGGCGCTGAGCGGCACCAGGTGGTCGGGCTCGAACGCCGGGATTCGCAACCGGATCCTGAGCCGGTCGGCTCCGTCCAGTTGACGCAGTTCCCCGACGATCCGCCGCCGGACGTCGTCCGGCAGGAGCACGCCTCCCAGGCGCCGCGCTCGCTCGTACTGGTTCGCCCGGAAGCGAAGGTAGGCCGGTCCCACGGGGGCCCTCACCGTCGTGTGCGCGGCCTCCCTCTCGGGGCCGTGCAGTGTCGCCACGACGGTTCCTCCCGGAAGCCAGCCGAGGTGAAGGGCGATGTCCCGCGTCACGGCCAAGAGGCAACCCCCTTATCTCGATCTTCCGCCGACAGGAGGGCCCGCGGAAGGGACAATGCTCGTCATGCCCTCGCCTGCTGCTCCCGTCCCGCCGTCGCGCTCCCCCGATGAGACCCGGCTGCGCCTCTTCCTCGCCGAGTCGGGCGAAGACGGGGATCGCAGGATGGAGGTCGAGGCGCGGGGGGCGTTGGATGCGCTGCTCGCCGACCGTACACGGGATCGTGAGGGCTTCGAGTCGGAACTGGAACGCCTCCTGGCGTTCTTCGCCGACTTCGCCGACCTGTGGGACGACTGGCAGGCTTCCCGCGACTCCGGCCTTCGTGGCCCTGGCGAGTCGGCGGGGGCGAGCGACGGCCCCCTGGACGCCGAGCGAGACGGCGGGGCCGACGAGGACGGAGCCGAAGAGCGCTTCCTGAACGTCTGCCTGACCTGGCCTCTCTCCCGGTGTGTCGTACCTCCTGAAACGACGCTGGAGTCCGGTCGCGCGTACGAACTTCGCGTGGACATCGGCTCGTTGTCCCAGGACAGCCTTCTGTCGGAGGGAAGCGGGGCGTTCCCGCAGGACCGCCTCCCGCACACCGACGACGCGGGCCGCGGCGACTGGCTGGACGTCATCGTCCTCAGTGACGACTTCACGGTGGCTGTCGAGCACCACCCGTACTTCCTGCCGCTCGCCGGTGCCGGCTGGGTGTGTCCCTGCCCCGCCGGCGGGGTCCACACATGTGAGGCGCAGCATCGGAGCGGACATGTACGTGTCCCCATGACGGCCCCTCCCGGATCCGGCCCGGCACGACTGCGGATCATCGTGGCCAGTCGCGGCAATCAGCTCCAGTCCGCTTCCCTGACGGCCCTTGTGGCACCTCGGGAGCAGCACGGCGGTTCCGCCTCCGCGCACATCGACTACACGCTCACCGCGGGATTCGCCGCCCTCGGCGCACTTCCCGCCCGTACCGCGGGCATTCGCGTCGGGCGGAGCAGAGGCGGCGCCCTCACTGTGGACGTCCTGGGGTCCGGCAGCGAGGTCAGTACCTTCTGGCTCAACGAGTTGCTGATGCTCAGCGCCCTCGACCGTACGCGCAACGACCTCGACCACATCCACGCGGAGCCGACTGCGGAGGGGGCCCGCAACCGGCTGAGGCAGGACAACGGCAAGCCGTTCGACGAGACCTTCGTCGACCTGAGGCGTCTGGCCGGCCTCGGCTGGGACCTGCTCACACTGCTCGCCCCCCACCCCGAACAACGCGCCGGCCTGGCGAGGGCACTTGACGAGCCCGCAGAGATCCAGGTCTGTCGTGAGATCGGCCGGGACATCGTGTTCCCCTGGGCCTTCGTCTACGACATCCCGATCGATGTCCGCGACCCCCTGCGGAACTGTGACGCCGGTATGCGAGAAGCGGAGGCGAACTCGGACGCCCGCTCCTGTCCCGCGGCAGACACTCACGGATACAACACGCTCTGCCCGTTCGGCTTCTGGGGCTACCGCCACCTCATCGAGCAGCCCCCTTCGTTGCCGCCGGGCCGTCGGCTTCCCCTGTTCGCCGGACGGGGCACCGGATCGCCGCACATGACGATGGCCCGCAGCCTGGCCCTGAATGAGTCCATGACAGAAAGCCACGTGGCTCACCTGCGAGCGACCTTCAGGGGCCGGCTCACCGATCACGCCGACCGGGCCGGGCTGCAGGCCGCGTTGGCGGCCGAGCAGCACGACTGCATCTACTTCTACTGCCACGGGCGCCGACCCGACGGAAGCGGAGAAGCCGCCTCGACCACGGTCCTGGAGATCGGTCGGGACGAGCGTATCCAGGCGTCCGCCCTCGCCACCTGGGTGGCGGACCCGGCCGGATGGAAGGCGAGCACACCGCTGGTGTTCCTGAACGGCTGCCACACCGCGGACAGGGAACCGGGGACCTGGCTCGGGTTCGTGGACGCCTTCTCCGGGCTGCACGCATCAGGGATCATCGGCACGGAGGTATCCGTCGAGCAGAGGTTCGCCACAGAGGTGGCTCAGAACTTCTGGCAGCACTTCGTGGACGGTGAGACGGTCGGGGTCGCCCTGCACAAGGTCAGGATGGAGCTGTTGGGAAAGGGGAACGTGCTGGGCCTGGCCTACACGGCCTACTGCTCGAACTCCCTGCGGTTGCGCGGGACCGAGCGCTGAAACGACGGACCCGCACCCTGCCAGGTCTGTGCACCGATCTCCCGCGCCGGCGTGACCGCGGGTACGTCCCCGCCCACGGGAACGGCGCTCTCGCTCTCGCCGGCTCGGGCCTGATGACCGTTCTCCGCCCGGTTCCTCGCCCTGCGGTCGAGCCAGGCGCCGATCACGAAGTACCCGAAGAAGCCGGTGGCCAGGCCCAGTCCGTAGCAAGCGAACAGATCGGGCTCGGCGAACTGCGTGTTGATGACGGTTCCGCCGCCCAGGGCGGCCACCACGGTCACGAGGTCGGCGATACGAGACCCGTCCCGGGCCCGCCGGAGCGTGCGGTAGGCGATCCAGCCGATGACGCATCCGAACGCGCCGGATCCGATCAGACTGAGCACGGAGAGCTGCACACGTACCCCCTTCGCCCGCCGCTCCGGGCGGACCAGGCCTACAGATCCCTCACACGCTAGCGCACACACAGCCCCGCTTGTCCCTGTTGCCGGAATCAGGGCGATGAGCCCGGCTGCACCTGATTCAGAAGAGACATGGCTGGTTCCGAGCGGGCCGGGCCAGGGCCATCTGTTGGCATCAAGCAGTCATGAAGTGGCAGGTGTTGGTGACTCATGGCACATGCGGTGGATCCGTGCTCGTCGATGCCCACGTACCTCTCGGGCCGCATCGCGCGGTAGCCGGTGTCGAGCACCGTGGGCTCGTCGACGCACCGCTTCTCCAACCGGAGACTCTGCTCGGCCGTCGTCGACCGTCTCATCCTCGACGGCGCGATCATCGAGACCGGCCATGAGCCATACCGCCTCGCCCGCACCAAGGCCCAGCAGCAGCTCCAGGCGGTCTGACCAGGTGCGCTGACATCAGCCGTTCGGGGCCTCGAACGTGGTCACCTCAGTCCGGAAGGCTCCCTGCCCGGGTTGAGCAGGGTTGATCAGCACCACGAAGTCCGGCAGGGCTCCCGGAACGGGCCGCCCGCACTCGTCCCGGCTGCCGGCTTCGGCCTGCCAGTCGATCAAGTGGACGACCACGGCATGACGGCCCTGGGGCACGGGGTGCTCGATCACGCCATCCGAGGGGTCCCCGCTGACGTCCTCGATGCCACCCACCAGCGCGCGACCGCGGGAGACGAAGAGGTACGGCTGGGAAGCGACCAGCTGGTGGGCCGCCTCTCGCTCGGTCAAACCGGCCGGCCCGGCCGCAGTGCCCGAACGGACCAGAACACCGAAGGCGCCGTCTCCGCCGACGTTGAGCGGAACAAGAGCACCCGCCTGGATATGACGGACGATGTCCTCGTCCTCAAGGAGTTCCTCCTCCCATGTGTCGTCATCGACGACTCCCTCGAACGGCTGCGGATCCCACAGGACAAGCATTCCGGCGTCCGTGGCCAACGTCGCCCGAACCTCATCACGCGGCTGCTGAGCACTCACTCGTTCCTCCGGTCGTCTCCCCCGCCACATTCGAATCAGCTGATTCTCCCAGCCTGGAGCGACAGATCTGGCGGGCCACGTCACCGCGCCGCCCGAGGCCACTTCGAGCCGCCTCCACCGACACGCTCGAAGTCAGCCCCTTGGAGCGGGAGATCCATGAGGGAGAAGTGGGGCGTCAGGCCCCGCTCAACAGGTCCTCCACCGCCTGCTGCTGGACGGAGTAGACGTCCGGGAGCTCGGCCAGGGAGGCCCGCTCGTCGATGCCGTGCAGGCCCTCGTAGGGGACACCGAATCCTGCCGTGGCGGGGATGCCGTGGCGGGCGAGGAGGTTGCCGATGTTCGACGGGCCCGCGGTCTTGGCCCGGACGCGGAGTCCCGCGGTCCGGGCCGCGGTCAGGAGGGCTGCGGCCGGCTGCTCGTTCTCCTCCAGGCGGAAAGCCGGCCAGGAGGCGACTTCGGTGACCCGCGTGGGTACAGGCGGTGGGAGTTCGGCGTCGACGTCGGCGACGATCCGGCGCACGAGGGTCTCGGCATGGTGCGCGTCGAACTCGGGGGTGGTGCGGACGTCCAGGTTGATGTCGACGCGGTCGGGGGTCACGGAGAAGCCCTCGCCTCCGTGGATCGCGGTGACGGTGAGCTTCGGCCCGAGGGGGAACCCGGAGTCGGCGTCCGGTCCCGGCAGCTCGGAAGCGTCGAGGAGGCCCACCAGGCGCGCGGCGCGGGTGACGGCGCCGACGACGGTGCGGCGGGAGCCGGAGTGCCCGGACGGGGCGTGCACCGTGATGGCGGCGCGCCACAGACCACGGCCGCCGACGACGACCTCGTCCATGCCGGGGTACCCGATGATCACGCCGGCCGGTCGTACGGCCTGGGGGTCGGCGAGGTAGGCGCAGGCGCCGCCGAAGTTGCCCGTGTGCTCGTCGACGTCCAGGAGGACTGCGAGGCCGCCCGCGAAGCCGTCGCGCCGTGCGGCGAGGTCGGCAGCGATGTGGCAGTACATGGCAGCGGCCAGCTTGGAGTCGGCGGCGCCCCGGCCCAGGAGCCAGCCGTCGCGGATGTCGCCGGAGGTGGGGGCGAAGGACCAGCGGGTGAGGTCTCCGTACGGGGCGGTGTCCACGCAGGCGTCGAGCGTCCACCACGGTCCCGGGCGCCCCCCGGCGACCTCGACCAGGATTCCCACCAGGGCGCCCGACTGATCGTGGAGGCGACGGTGCGGCACCGCGCGCCCGGCCAGCCAATTCTCCATGACGTCGAGAACAGGACCGTAGTCGTCCACTCCTCCACGACTCGGCCGGCGGATGAGCTCCTGAGCAAGGCTCACCACCGACCGAATCGTCTCGTCCCACCCGGCGTCCCGAAGGCCACTCGCCATACCTTGCTCCCCGACTTCCCCATCTGCGCCGCACGGGGCGGATCCCGCACCTCTCGTATCGTGCCCAGGAGCCGCGATGCCGCGCACGCTTCTCTCCTGTGGACACGAGGCCGGCCGCAGCCTCGCCGTCGAGGACGATGCCGCAGCCGAATCCCTCCGCGCGGTGCAGGGATGGAAGAGGGAGGACGGCCTTTCTCTCCGAGGCGACGAAGAACCCTTCCGGCATGGCGGCCTCGCAGCACTCGGTCAGAGGACCCTTCGCCGCTTCCGCTTGGTGACGGCCGTGTACTGATGCGCCAGGGCTTGGGCCATGGCTGTCGAGGAGTAGGTGGAGCGGACGAGGTGCTGGGCACGTCGGGACATCGACGTGGCGTGCTGGTCGTCGATCTCCATCAGGCGTTGCAGTCCGTCGCCGAGGGTGCCTGCGCTGGTGGTGTCCATCAGTATTCCGTTGAGTCCGTCGACGAGGTACGCGGGTACACCGCCTCGGAGGGGGCCCGCCACAAGGAGGCCCGCCTCCATCGCTTCGAGGACTGCGAGACCGAACTCCTCCTTGGCGCTCGGGCACACGTACCGGGCGCGAAGTCGTCTTGATGGACAGGCGAGGGCCCGTTCGAGCATGCGTACGTCGGCGTTGGGGAGGGCGGGCAGAAGCAGGAGCCGCTCGCGGGCCTCGCCGCAGGAGGCGACGGCTTGCTCGATGCGTTCGCCCATCGCGCGCTCCAGTGGGTCCATGGCCCGCGGGCTCCCTCCGACGAGCACGAGGAAGGACTCCCGGTGGCACCCGGAATCGATCCATGCACGGACCAGGACGTCTTGTTGCTTGACGGGGTGCAGCCTGCCGACGCTGAGGAGCACCACCGGTCTGTCGGCCGGGTGTGCCGCTGCGAGGGCGTCGATCCTGCCCAGCAGCAGTTCGCCCCGACGTGACGGGTGCGCAGGTGGCCGGTAGGGGGGAATGCCTTCCGGCGGTGCGCTGAGCGCGCCGCCGTGGCGGCGGGCGGCCAGTTGCGGGAAGTGCTGGAGCAGCTCTGCCGCGCCCTGGCCTCGTCCGGCGATTCCGACGACCCGGTCCGCCTGTTCGACCAACCGGTCGGCGACGAACACGCGATGGAGGTCCTGCCTGAGTGCGGATGCGTCCGGGTGAGCGACGTCGTAGCGTTCTGCGACCTGACGGTGAGGATCAGGGGTGGCGGTGAAGACAAGGCCCAGCCCGGCCCTTCGTGCCGCTTCGGCAAGGGCGAGGGAGCCGTCGTCGGCGTATCGGACGTGCAGGACGTCGACGGGCCTGCCGATCGACGTGAAGAGCCGCGTGGCCCACCAGGCCATCGCCTCCCGGTGGCGTCCCATCTCCGCGGTGCCCACCTGGTGGGGGCTGTCGACGGGAATCCTGAGGACCCAGTGTTCTCGGTCGCGTCGGCGCAGGAGCGCGGGGTCTGCCTCCAGCTCCGTGGTGCAGGCCGTCACCACCGTGAGGACGCCGGCCACGTGGTCGGTGCGCGCGAGCGCATCGCCGAGGGATCCCAGCAGAACGCCGAGCCCGCCACTCATGCCCTCGCCCGGGCGGTCGAGATGCCCCATCAGCATGGACTGCGCGATGAGCATCCCGGGGCGCAGGCCGACGGTGTCCGCGAGGTTCAGGGGGGTGTTTCGCAGGGCGTCCTGAAGGAGGCGCTCGTACATGTCCTCGGGTTCCCCGAACACGGCTGGTGCTGGGAGGGCGGTGCCGTAGGAGGAAAGCAGCCGCCAGGCGGCGTGCCGAATCTGCCGCTCCCCCGCTGTGCAGAGCGGGAGGAGTTCGGACGGGTGAAGGGGGCGCAGGCCCGTGGCTACGGCGAGATCGAGGGTCAGTGCCGCCGTACGAGGGCTGTGCGCGCAGTGGAGGGCGCCTCGCAGCGCGTCCGCGGCCTGGGTCGGCCCGTGTCGGCGGACGATGTCAGGCCAGGCGGCGGAGACGGCTGCGGTGGTGTGGTCACAGCCGGTGAGGAGCCGGACGCAGTCCTGCGGCCGTGGGAGTCTGCCGGACCGCAGGCGCTGCCTCAGTCGGGCCAGAGCCAGGTCGGCGGGCGTCGCGACATCGGGTCGACGGGACCCGGCACCTGCAGGGCCGTACTCGGCGCTGACCAGTTCGGCGAGCAGGTGGGGCCGAGGGCTGCGCCACGCGGGCGGGGCGCTCGGGGCCTGTCGCCAGTAGCCGACCCTGGCGGCCATGAAGGGATCCGGCAGCTGCGCAGCGGAGTCCGCCAAGGGGCTCTCGGCCGCAGCCAGGGCAGAGGGGCGGCGTGTCATGGGATCTCCTCGACGACGACGGTCGACCTCAAGGTGATTCGTCGACGCTCCGGCGCCCGGATGCACGAGCTGCTCTCCGCGCTCTGGATCGTGGGCCGTGGCGTACGGCGAGAACGCCGGCGTGACGACGGCGGGACGGCAGTGTGCATCTGAGCGCGTGTGGCGGGCCGAAGCATGTGCCATGGAGTTCTCTCAAGGCGTCGGCCCAGGCCGACGTCCTCGGGTCGCTGTGGTGAGTCCGCCGTTCCTTTCGCATGCGCAGCCGCTGTCGGTGCTGGCGCGGGCACTCGCGGGGGCGGGGGCGGAGGTGCTGTTCGTGAGTGCTCCCGCGTTCGCTCCGCTCGCGGAGAACGCGGATGTGCGGTTCGTGCCGCTGACCGTCACGCGTAACGCGAACACCGGCATCGCGCGGAGCACCCGGCAAGGAGCCCGGGAAGCGGAACGTCTGGAGGAGTTTCTCGGCTCAACGCGCCAGGGGGCTGTCCCAGCGCTGCTGACGCAGTCACGCCATCGCGGCGAGGACATGCTGGCTGACCCGGGGCGGGTCCTGGCAGGGATCAGGTCGCTGCAGGACCGCATGGCGCCCGACTGGTACGTGGTGGATCAGCTGAGCTATCCGGTGACGTTGGCCCTGCACTGTCTCGGTCTTCCGTTCGCCACGTTCTGCCCGGGGCATCCGACGTATCTGCCCCATTCGCCGGAGGCGCTGTTCGGTGTGCCGTACGCCTGGCCGGAGGCGATCCGCCCCACGGAGGAGAGCCTCGCCGAGCTGCGGCGGGCCGCTCGGGCCAACGACGTGGCGTTCACGGATCGCTTCGCAGAGGTCGCTCGGGCCCATGCGCCCACGGCTCAGTCGCCCGGGCGCGCCTTCGCACTCGCGTCACGGCATGCGGTGGTGTTCAACTACCCGAGGTTTCCGTGGCTTCCGGAGCGTCGACCGAGCGAAACGCGCTTTCTCTACGGAGGACACTGCTCACCTGCCGGAGAGCCGAGCCCCGGTCCTGCGTGGGAGGGCGTGGTGAGCCGGCTCAGGGCTACCCACACGCGGTTGGTCCTGATCGCTCTCGGCACCTTCCTCTCGGCTCGCGCCGACGTGCTGGCCTTGCTCGTCCGGGCGGTGCGCGCTCACGCCCCGGACTGCGCGGTAGTGGTGGCGGCGGGCGACAGCGCGGCGTCGTTGTCGGGTCTGTCGGGGCCGGACGTACATGTCGCGGACGTAGTGCCGCAACGGTGGCTGCTGCACCAGGTCGACGCGATGGTTCATCACGGCGGGAACAACTCCTTCACCGAGTGCCTTGCCGCCGCGACCCCCGCACTCGTCCTGCCGTTCTCCAGCGACCAGTTCTCGATCGCTCACGACGCCGAGCGGGCCGGGCTGGCACTCGCTCTCGATCCGTCCCGCCTGGATCAGGAAGGGGTGGGTGCGGCCATGCGGCGTCTGCTCGCCGAGCCCCCCTGCGGCCTGCTGCGTTGGACGCGCGCGGTGCGGCGTCGCGGCCCGGACTGGATGGCGCGGAGGCTGATGCGGACCATGGCCGGCGTCACGGTCGAAACCGACCGCGACGCCCGCGGCGGCTGACCTCACTCCCGTTCGGTGGGCGGTGATGCCGTAGATCCAAGGCCCGAGCCCCCCGCGGCGGGGGGCTCGGGCCTTATACCGCCAGACGTCGGCAGGCCTGTGTAGATGCTCTTCGCTCCACCGGGTCGTCGCCCTTGGGCTGCTTCAGTCGCCGTGACCTGTCCCGCCGCTGCCGAAGCCGCCGCTGGAGATCCCGCGCCACTTGCGCTTCTCCTCGCTCGGCGGATCGGTGTCGGCCTCACCGGAGCTCTTCAGGTTGTACGGCATGAGTCGGTGCTCGCCGTCGGTGTGCGGCATCTCCGCGGGCTTGCGGTACTCGGAGACCTCGCCCGGCAGCTGGCCCGTGTCGGGACGGTGCGGCTGCGACTCGGGGTCCGGGGGCGGTAGCTCCCTGTTCTTGACCCTGATGCCGAACATGAAGGCGCCGATGAGGACGGCGACCACGATCAGACCTCCGAGAACCTGGGCGAGTCCGGACTGCCAGACGCCGGCCGCCACCACCGAGGTATCGAGGATGTGTGTGTGCATGAAGCTGTCCCATCCGTCTAGACCTGTCCCGGGCGTCATGGATGAAGTCCGGGACGGCACCGTGATCGGCACCGTGATCGGCACCGTGATCGGCACCGGCAAACTTGATTCCGTTCTCGGGCCGGCGGCGGATGCGGCGACGGCTGCAGATTCCGATGTGCACCCCGGCGCCTCGGCACGAGTTCCGTCTATCGCCGACCTCGGGCACAGCCGTCGACCGGCATGGGGCACCCCCGAAAGTCCGTGACATCTGTCGTTCCGCAGGGGTGCGGCTGGTGCGGCCTACGACTCGTCGAACGGCACGGGTTCGGTGCTGGTGCGGAGTTGGTAGGGGCGCAGCCGGTTCGCCCGATCGGATCTGGGGACCTCGACGTGGCGGCGCCGCTCGAGCACCTCTCCGGGGAGCCGGTCAGTGGGCGGACGGTGCGGGTGTGCTGTGGGGGCCGGCGGGGGACCTTCCTGATCCCTCAGCCTGCTCCCGAAGACGAAAGCTGCGACCAGGACCCCGACGACGATGACTCCGACAAGAACGTGCACAAGAGCCTCCAGCGAGCGAATGTTCTTGTGCAGGGTTCGCTGGGGGGAGTTCGCCGGACGCACGTCGGGCGGGGAATCCCCCAGTCAGCCGATCTCCTTCCCTCTCGAGACCGGTAGATGAAGAAGCCGTAGGCCGCGAAAGTGTTTCCTGACACCGTGAGGATCAGTACACGCGTCCGCTATGAGACGACCGTTCGGCGGCCGAGGAAACGTGGGTCCGTCACGGTGACGCGCGGGCCCGATGCCTTCCGACACTGGGTCGTCACGGGCGCCCGGTGACACCCCGCCCGTTGTTCGCGGCGAAACCGATCGAGGCTGATGATCGGCGACCGGAACGGGCTTCACCACCGACGAAAGGCGGCTTCGAGCATGTCCTCAAGGGAGGTTGTCATGACGGGCTCATGAAAACTGGACGGATGTGCCGCGGTCGTGACGGGAGCGGCCCAAGACCAGGGGCGACCGGACTCTGCTTATGTCCTCCCCATCTGCCATGACCGCGGCCGGGCTGCGTGGTGCCCGCACGGTCGGCAGACGTTCTGAGCACGCTCGCGGCAGTTGCCGATCCAACCTTTGCGCGGCGGGGCACGAGCGAACCGTGAGCCCGCTCCGTGGACCCCACAGGTTCAGCCCTCGCGGCGGGCTTCACCTGCGCCGCTGCGGCACGCTCGCCCACCGCCCGTGCACCTCGGGAGCGGGGCACGAACGTGGGCCCGTCCCGGGGGTGTGCGGAAGATGCGCCGGTCAGAAGGCGTAGCGCACCCGCAGCCACGGGGCTCGGTCCTCGATCAGGCGGGTCAGCGCGTCGACGGCCTCCGCCTTGATCGCATTGCGGTAGCGCACGTTCCAGCTGCCGTTCTCGGAGCGCTTCGGCTGCTGGACGTCCTGGCGCCACAGGACATCCTCCGCGCGAGGGTGCCAACCGAGATTGACCTGGTGCAGGTCCTGGTTGTGGGTCAGCAGGATGATCTCCGCCGCCGCCTGGTCCTTCACCCGCCGCGGGAGTACGTCGTCCATGGCCCGGAGCAGCTCGGCCCAGGCCTGTTCCCAGCCGGTACGGATCACCACCGGCGACAGGTTGAAGTGCACCTCGTACCCGGCGTCGAGGAAGTCCGCGGCGGCGGCGAGGCGGTCCGGGACCGGACTGGTCCGGATGTCGAGGAGCCGGGAGTCGTCGGGCGGCATGACGGAGAACCTGATCCGCGTACGGCCCTGTGGATCGAGCCGTAGCAGGTCGGGGTTGACGAACTTGGTGGCGAACGATGCCTTGGCCGTGGGCCAACGTCGGAACGCGCGGACCAGATCGGCGGTGTTGTCACTGATGAGGTCGTCGACCGAGCAGTCGCCGTTCTCCCCGATGTCGTACACCCAGGCGTGCTCGTCGCATTGGTTGGGTTCCTCCTTGCGGCCCATCCCTGCGACGTGGCGGCTCAGACCGCCCAGGACGCGCTCGACGTTGGTGAACACGGTGATGGGGTTCGCGAACCCCTTGCGTCTCGGGACGTAGCAGTACGCACAGGCCATGGCGCAACCGTTGGAGAGCCCCGGGGCGATCCAGTCGGCGGAGCGTCCGTTGGGCCGGATGCCGAAGGACTTCCGCTCGCCCAGGACGAGGGTCTCGCGCTTGACCCTCACCCACCGCTCCACGTTTCCTTCGTTGCCGTGCAGGTGCGGAATGCGCCAGTGGGAGTCGGTCTCGATGACGCGGGCCTCGGGAAAGCGTGCGATGATCTGCCGCCCCCGCAAGGAGTCCATGGCGGCCGGCTCGGCGTGGATCTCCTTCACGTCGAGCAGCCTGCGCGCCTGCGGCCCGTCGCGGAACCGCCGGCCGCCCGTGGCGTCGGTCGGCGTCGCCGCGGCGGCGAGGTCGCTCATGCTGAACAGCCCGTCGGCGTCCCCCGGCTCGCCCGGGGCTTGGGAACTCTGTCGCATCTCCGCTCCACTGTCACGCACGCCACCGCTGTCCGCGCGACCGGCCGGACCCGGCCACCGGGTGAAGGCGTGAACCCAGGGTACGGAGAAGACTCACAATCCGGCGATTTCGCCGGCCGGTCGCTCACCGGAACCTCGCGGTGAAAAATGGTTCGATCGACGGCCCTCGCTCGTTCTAGGCTCCGTGACGTGGCAACGAAACTCAATCAGATCATCGCAGTGGAGAAGGGCGTCAAGTCCAGGGCGCACCAGGACCTGACGGCGGCCCACCACGGCCTGCAGAAGCCCGCGTTGCTCGCCGGCATCTCCCGTACGTACCAGCCGAAGGACGAGGAGGGCGAGCAGCTGCCGCCCGAGTCGACGCTGGTGCAGGTGAAGGCCGAGGACGCGCTGCGTGACACCGCGCGGGCACTGACCCGGCTCTTCGATGTGACGGCCACCAAGGACTGGGCGAACTGCGAGGCGCGCGCCGACGTCTCGGTCGACGGACGGGTGCTGGTGGAGCAGGTGCCCGTCGCCTATCTGCTCTTCCTGGAGAAGCAGCTGACGGACATCAACACCTTCGTCCGCAAGCTTCCGGTGCTGGACGCGGCCGAGTCCTGGACGCAGGACCCGTCGACGGACGCGTGGAAGACCGAGGTGGTCCGCACGGTCCGCACGAAGAAGGTGCCGCGCAACCACGTCAAGGCGGAGGCCACGGACAAGCACCCGGCGCAGGTCGAGGTCTACTACGAGGACGTACCGGTGGGTTACTGGACCACCGTGAAGTTCTCGGGTGCACTGCCGGCCCGGCGTGTCAACGAGCTGCTGGAGCGGGTGGAAAGGCTCCAGCAGGCGGTGAAGTTCGCCCGTGAGGAGGCCAACAGCTCCGAGGTCACCGACAAGCGGGTCGGCGACGCCGTCTTCGGCTACCTGTTCGGTTAGCCGGAGCACCACAGACTCCCCGGCCGCGGAGAGCGGTCGGGGTGCGCGAGGAGCGCAAAGCTGAAGCTGAGCCTTGTCGTGACATCCGCGGTTCCAGTGGAGGTTCGAGTCCTCCTCCCGGCACTTCCTGCCGGGATGGCCCAACCAGGCAGAGGCAGACCGCGGTCAATCTCAGACTATTGCTCCAGACTCAGCATGCGCCGCTCATCGCCGGATCGACCGGGCCCGGGCCCTGGTGCGTCGAAATGCCAGTTCGAATCTGGTCCGCCGAGCTCGATCGGCGGTGGTCCAAAGGCAGGACGCGACGCAATGACGAATGACCCGGGTCCTCAAGTGTGCCGGCGTGTGATGTGAGCGGCATCCACAGGGTCCGGGGGCAGGCTACGCCCTCGGACCCGCTCCTTTTCCTCTCGCCGCCACGCCCGATCCGAAGGTCCGTCGACAGGCGGCGGTGGGATGCCGACGCTGCGGGAACGCGCCGCAACATCCCGGCAACGAACCCTTGGCGCTCTGTGCATGGAATGCGACCCGGCGCGCCCATAGCCTCTCCTCGGCGCCTTTCCCGCCGAACCCGCACATGGACGAGAGGCCTCACTCTCATGGGCACGTCTAGTTCGTCCGGTCCCAGTCGCCCTGGAGTCCTGGGCACCGCCGCGGCCGTGGCCGCCGGTGCCGCCCTGCCCGCACTCGCCGCCGCACCCGCCCGGGGCGCGGTCCGCGCCCTGGGCGCCGGAATCAGCTGCGTGGCGTTGCTGCTGTGGGCGCTCACGACCAGCAGGACACCGCCCAGCCTGCGCCGACGCGGCCGAGGGCGCCTTCCGGTCCACTCCGCGCAGGACGTCATCGGGGGCGCGCAGAAACGCCCGTGAGGGCGGTGGCCTCGCCCGTCAGGACCGAGGCCACCACCCTCACATCGTTACCCGGTGCCGGTCCGGTCACTCCTTCTCGTCGCGCCGGGCAACTCCCTCGGCATTCCCGCCGACAACGGCGGCCACGTCCGTGACCGCCCTCTGTTGCGAATGGCCGGCGGTGCCCTGCCGGGACCGGAGACGGTGCCACGGGACGCCGTTGCTGCGCCGGATCCGCCTCAGCGGACGCGCCCCGCTGCCCGCCCGTCGTGGCAGCCGTGCTCGACGCCTGCGGGAGAGCCGCGGGCGCTCGCGGGGTCATGCAGCAGGTGGGCCGCGTTCAGCACGCTGATGGTGATCTCGCCCGCCTTGCCCGCTGCCATCGCCCTCGACCATCCCGGGTACCTGGAGAACGCAGACGGGTTCGAGAGGGAACGGGTGGCGGCGGACTGACGCCCGGCGTCAGACCCGTGCCTCTGACCGCTCCCACCCTTCGTCCGGGGCCAGTTCGCGGGTCGGGCGGGTGAAGCCCCCGGTGAGCCGGAGGAGGTACCCGAACCCGGCGGCAAGCCAGCAGCAGCCGATGAGGAGCGCCCGGCCGCCGAGCTGCGTCATCAGGTGGAGCGTGGCGCGGACCCCGAGGGCCGGGGACGCCTTCCACTCCCTGACGTTCGGGCAGGTCACGCCAGGCGGCACCGGTGGACAGCTTCCACAGGATCCCGTGCACGACCTGGCACCGGTCCCGCATCGAGGTCAGGTTCACAGCCCGCCGACAGCAAAGGCTGCGGTCCGGCCTGCAGCCACCCGGCCGGCTGTCATCACCCCGGGCCGACCACTTCAGGGGCGCGCTTGCCACCCTTTCGACGGCACGTTCACCGGCGCTTGGTTCCAGCCATGACCCACCCTGCTGCGCACACCGCCCGCTCGCCGGCTCCTTGTCGCAGGCAGGGCGGACGGGATCCGAGAGCGGCCGCTGGCAGCTCCCTCGCGACAGGGACGGCAGGGAGAGAATCCGACCACCTTCCAGCGCCCTCAACTGCGACGACCAGCCGCCTCACGCCATGACCGACAGGATCCGAATGGTCCATACCATTGACCTCGCGTCAGGCCTCTCCCTAGCATTCGTTCTGTCACGGCGGCCGCCCCACGAGGGCTCCTGTTCCCCCGGACGCCTCCTCTCCATGTCCGGAACCGTTCCCTTCAGGTACACCCGGTTCCTTCCCTCTCGGCGCCCTCCGGGCGCTGCGCCCCCACGCATCGAACAGGAGTCCATGTGGTGATCTCGGGAGTCGGGCCGCCGGTCGGCGTCGTGGACGGAAACGCCGGGCCGCTGTCCGTGGGACAGGAACGGCTCTGGTTCCTGGACCAGTTGGAGCCGGGCGATCCCGCGTACAACATTCCGTACGTGCTGCGACTCAGGGGCATGCTCGACGCCAGGGCGCTGAGTCGGGCGCTCGACGGCGTCGCGCTCCGGCACGAGGCGCTGCGCAGCAGGTTTCCCGCCGAGGACGGGCGTCCGTCGGTCGTCGTGGACGATCCCGCGCCCGTCCGCCTCGACCAGCGCGACCTGCGCGGCGGCACCGCGCGGGCGACCGCCGACGTGCTGGCCTCACTCACCAACGCAGGGTTCGATCTGGCCGCCGGGCCGCTCCTGCGGGCGGCGCTGTTGCGCACCCGCGACGACGAGCACCTGCTGTGCCTCGTCCTGCACCACATCGTCGCGGACGGTTGGTCGCTCGGGCTGCTGCGGGCCGAACTCGCCGACCACTACGCGGCCTTCAAGGAGGGCAGAGACCCCGTCCTCCCCGCCGTGCCCTCCTACCGGGAGCACGCCGCCGCCGAACGCGCCTGGCTCGACGGTCCTGAGGCGGCAGGCGCACTGGCCCACTGGCGCGACCACCTGGCCG
Source organism: Streptomyces sp. NPDC029956 (assembly GCF_055574655.1). NCBI lineage: Bacteria > Bacillati > Actinomycetota > Actinomycetes > Kitasatosporales > Streptomycetaceae > Streptomyces > Streptomyces sp. NPDC029956. The sequence continues at coordinate 36,994 of NZ_JBVHZJ010000026.1, forward strand.
GGGCGCCCGCGCTGGAGCTGCCGCTCGACCTCCCCCGGCCGGCCGCGCCCGGCAGTTCCGGCGCCTACCACACCAGGGTGCTGCGCGGGATAGGACCGGCGCTGGACGCCTTCGCGCGCGCCCACCGCGTCACGCCGTTCATGGTCCTGGCCACCGCGTACACGAGCATGCTGCACCGCAGCACCGGACAGGACGACTTCTGCGTCGGCGTGCCCACCGCCGCGCGCGACACCGTCGACAGCGAGCGGACGATCGGCTACTTCTCCTCCGCACTCGTCCTGCGGGCCGACTTCGCCGGAGCCCCCACCTTCACCGCGGCTCTCCGCAGGACGCGCTCCGACTGGCTGCGGGCACTCACTCACCGGCGCATCCCCTTCGAGCGCCTCACCGAGGAGCTGAAGCCCGAGCGGGACGCGGGACGCACGCCTGTGTTCCAGACCCTGCTCGCCGTCCACACCCACGAGGGGGGCGCGCTCGGCGAGCAGGCCTTCGCCGATCTGGCGTGCGCCGAGACCGACGGCGGACACACCGCGGCCAAATTCGAACTCGGCCTGGACATCAGGCCGGACGGGGACGACCTCCACGCCGTCTTCGGCTACCGCACCGACCTGCTGCACGCGCGCAGTGCCGCCGCGTTCGCGTCCCGCTTCGAGACCCTCCTCAGGGCCGCGCTCTCGCTCCCGGACACCCCGGTGCACCGGCTTCCCCTCCTCGGCGCGGACGAACTCCGCTTCCTCGCGGACGGGTCCCGCGGACCGGATCCCACCGGACCGACGGCCCCGACCGTGCTCCGAGCCGTCGACCTCGCGGCGGCCGAGCGTCCCGACGCCCTCGCCGTGGTCGGACCCGACGAGACCCTGACCCGCGGCGCGCTCGCCGACGCCTCCCGGACGCTCGCCGCCCGGATGGCCGCCCGCGGCGTCACCCGCGGCGACCTGGTCGCCCTCTGCATCCCCCGGGGACCGCGGGCGGTCGTCGCCATGCTCGCCGCCTGGCGGCTCGGCGCGGGCTACCTTCCACTGGACCCTTCCTACCCCGCCTCACGGCTCGCGTTCATGCTCGCCGACAGCGGCGCCGCACTGCTCGTCACCCCGGACGGGACGCTGCCCGACGGCCTGGCGGACGACCTCCCCGACCGGCTCCCCCTGCTGTCACTGCGCCTTGCCGCGGCGGAGTCCGTGCCCGGCGCGCTGCCGGAGCCGCCCGGCGAGGCCGGACCCGACGACCCGGCCTACCTCATCTACACGTCCGGGTCCACGGGCACACCCAAGGGCGTGCTCGTGCCGCACCGGGCGCTCGCCGCGAGGGTCGCCTGGATGCGCGAGGGGTACGGGCTCACCGACGACGACCGTGTCCTGCAGTTCGCGACGCTCTCGTTCGACACCAGCGCCGAGGAACTGTTCCCCGCTCTGGCCTCGGGTGCCGTCCTGGTCACCGCCCGGCCGGACACCACGCTGCCCGACCAGCTGGCCGAGCCCTACGCCGCCGGCGTCACCGTGCTGGACCTGCCCACGCCCTACTGGCACCACCTCGTCGCGGACCTGGACGAGACGCCCTGGCCGGACCGGCTGCGCCTGCTGATCCTGGGCGCCGACCAGGTGCAGCCGCACGCCGTGGCGGCCTGGCGGGCGCGGTTCGGCGACCGGGTTCGGCTGGTCAACTCCTACGGCCCCACCGAGACGACCATCATCGCGACCACCGCGGACCTCGGCGACCAGGACTGCGGCGCGCGTCCGCCGATCGGGCGTCCGATCGGCGCGACCACCGTGGCCGTCCTCGACCGGCACGGCGGCCCGGTGCCCCCGGGGACCCCGGGGGAACTCGTCATCGGCGGTGCCGGAGTCAGCGACGGCTACCTGGGCCGGCCCGGTGCGACCGCCCGCGCGTTCCTCCCCGACCCCGACGGGCCACCGGGTGCCCGCCGCTACCGGACCGGCGACCTTGTCCGCCACCGGGCCGACGGGGCACTGGAGTTCCTGGGGCGCATCGACGACCAGGTCAAGGTGCGGGGCTACCGGGTGGAGCCCGGGGAGGTGGAAACGGCACTCCTGGCGCTGCCAGGCGTCGAGCGGGCGGTGGTGAGCGTGCGCGGCGACATCCTCGTCGCCCACGTGGTCCCCACGCCGGATGCTCCCGCGCCCGACACGGACTCCCTGCGCGGCGGGCTCGCCTCCGTGCTGCCGCCGCACGCGGTCCCTCACGCCTTCGTCCTCATGGACACGCTGCCGCTCACCCCGAACGGCAAGCTCGACCGCGCTTCTCTTCCGGCGCCCGACTCCGGGGCCGCGCCGGGGACCGTGCGGGTGCCTCCGCGCACCGACGCGGAAGAACTTGTCGCCGAGGTCTGGAGCGAGGTCCTGGACGTCGAGGGGATCGGCGCGCACGACGACTTCTTCGCCCTGGGCGGGCACTCCCTGCTCGCCACCCGGGTCGTGGCCCGCATCCGCGCAGCCGTCGACCTGGCCGTACCGCTGCGCGCGCTCTTCACCCACCGCACTGTCGCCGCCTTCGCCGAGGCCGTCGAAGCTGCCCTGGCCGCCGAGATCGACACCCTGTCCGAGGCCGCCGCCGTCGAACTCCTGGCCGCCCAGGACACCCTGGAAGGAATCCGACCGACGTCATGAGCAGCACCGACACCTCGACTCCGGCCGACCCGTCCCCGCAACCCGGGCCGGCCCCGTCAGCTACCCGCACGACCGCCTCCCCGTCCCCGGGGTCCGCCGCCGCACCGGCCCTCTCCGACGCCAAGCGCGAGCTGCTCCGGCGACGGCTGGTGTCGCGGGCGAAGCCCGGGTCCGTCATTCCGCGCCGGGCTCCGGGAACGCCCGTCCCCCTGTCCTTCGCGCAGGAACGCCTCTGGTTCATGGAGCAGTTCGCCCCCGGGACCTCCGCGTACAACATTCCCGTCGTGCGGCGGCTGCGCGGCTCTCTGGACACCGAAGCCCTCCGGGTGGCCCTCGACGCGAGCGTCGCCCGCCACGAGACGCTGCGCTCCCGCTACCCGGCCACCGAGGACGGGCGCCCGCTGCTCGTCGTCGGCCCGCCGGAGCCGGCCGCGTTCAGCATCGTGGAGGCGGCCGACGAAGCCGCCGCCGAACGGGTCGTCGACAAGGTCTCCGCCGTCCCCTTCGATCTCGAGGCCGGGCCGCTGTTCCGGTCCCTGCTGGTGCGGCTCGCCGACGACGACCACGTCCTTCTGCTGCTCGTCCACCACAGTGTCGGCGACGGCTGGTCGAGCGAGGTGCTCCTCGGGGAGGTCCTGCGGAGTTATGCGGCCAGGGTGGCCGGCGAGGCGAATCCGCTCCCTGAACTCGCGGTACGGTACGGGGACTTCGCCCTCTGGCAGCGCGAGCGTCTGAGCGGTGAGCGACTGAACGCCGAACTCGCCTACTGGGAGGGCGAGCTCGGCGGGGTCGAGCCGCTGGAGCTGGCCTTCTCGCGACCCCGGCCACCACGCCAGACATTCGAGGGAGCCGGGTACGCCTTCACCGTTGACCGGCCGTTGCTCGACCGGCTGGCCGCCCTCGGTGACCGGCACGACGCCACCCTCCACATGGTGCTCCTGGCCGCGTTCCAGGTTCTGCTGTCCCGCTACGCCGGGCGGCGCGACTTCGCCGTCGGCTCGCCCGTCGCAGGCCGTCCGGAGCCTGAGCTGGAGCCGTTGGTGGGCATGTTCGTGAACGTGCTCGCGCTGCCCGCGCGACTGGACGGCGACCCTTCCTTCGCCGAGCTGGTCCGCCGCACCCGCGAGACCTGCCTCGACGCGTACGCGCATCAGGAGCTGCCGTTCGCCCAGCTCGTCAGCGAGCTCAACGTGCCCCGTGACATCTCTCGGCCACCGGTCTTCCAGGCCGTCCTCGCCGTGCAGAACTACGCGGTGCAGCGCGACGAGACCAGCCTCGAACTCCCCCTCGTCGTCGAGCCGTTCGGTGTGCGGGCGAGCGGCACCCGGTTCGACGTCGAACTCTTCCTCCAGGAGTGGCCGGAGGGCCTCTACGGCTCCTTCAACTACAACACCGACCTGTTCGCCGAGGAGGACGTCGCCGCCCTCGCGTCCCACTTCGGACGGCTGCTCGACGCCGTGGCCGCCGCGCCCGACGTCCCCGTGTCCGGCCTCGGGGCCCTGACCGACGAGCAGCGCGCGTTCGAGACCGTACGGTTCAACGACACCGCCGTCGACCGGCCGGCCACCACCCTCACCGCCCTCTTCACCGAGCAGGCCGATCGCACACCGGACGCCGTCGCGGTCGCCACGGAGGACCGGGCCGCCCTGACGTACCGCGAGCTCGACTCCCTGGCCGACCGGATCGCGGCTCGCCTGGCCGCCGAGGGTGTCGGTCCCGGGGACCTTGTCGCCGTGAGCGCCGAGCGCTCACCCGAACTGGTCGCCGGGCTCCTCGGGGTGCTGCGCACCGGAGCCGCGTACACCCCGCTCGAGCCCGACTACCCGGCCGAGCGCCTGGCCTTCCTGCTCGCCGACAGCGATGCCCCGATCCTGCTCACCCAGCGCGGGCTCGCCACTCCCGACGGCTGCACCGCCCGCGTCCTCCTTCTCGACGACCCCGCCGAATGGCCGAAGGCGCGCAGCGTCCCTTCCGGTCCACGGCCCGACGACACCGCGTACCTCATCTACACGTCCGGCTCCACCGGCCGCCCCAAGGGCGTTCCCAACACTCACCGGGCCATCGCCAACCGCATCCAGTGGATGCAGGACGCCTACCGCATCGGACCCGACGACGCCGTCCTCCAGAAGACCCCCACCGGGTTCGACGTCTCGGTCTGGGAGTTCTTCTGGCCCCTCACCACCGGCGCCCGGATCGTACTCGCCAAGCCCGGCGGGCAGAAGGACAGCGGCTATCTGCGCGACCTCATCGTGTCCGCCGGTGTGACCGTCGCGCACTTCGTGCCCGCCATGCTCACCGCGTTCCTCTCCGAGGAGGGCGTCGAGCGCTGCACCGACCTGCGCCGCGTGGTGAGCAGCGGCGAGGCTCTGCCTCCCGACGCCGCCCGCGAGCTCACCTCGCGGCTGCCGGGCCTGTCCCTGGCCAATCTGTACGGGCCCACCGAGGCCGCGGTGGACGTCTCCTCCTGGGAGTGCGCGGGGCAGATGGAGACCGTCCCGATAGGCCTGCCCATCGACAACACCCGTCTGTACGTGCTCGACGAGCGGTTGCGCCCCGTGCCGCCCGGTGCCCCCGGGGAGCTGCACATCGGCGGAACGGCCGTCGCCCTCGGCTACCACCGGCGGCCGGGCCTCACCGCCACCCGTTTCGTCCCCGACCCGTACGGCCCGCCCGGCTCCCGGCTGTACCGCTCCGGCGACCTCGCGCGCCGGCGCCCGGACGGCACGCTGGAGCACCTGGGCCGGATCGACCAGCAGATCAAGCTCCGCGGGCTGCGGATCGAGCCCGGTGAGACCGAGGCCGCGCTCCGCTCGCAGCCCGGCATCACCGACGCCGCCGTCGTGCTGCGCGAGGACCGGCCCGGCGACAAGCGCCTCGTCGGCTATCTCGTGGCCGCCGCGGGCGCCGAGGAGCCCGATCCGTCCGCCCTGCGTGCCGCGCTCCGGCGCAGCCTCCCCGACCATCAGGTGCCGACCGCGTTCACCGTCGTGCACGCACTGCCGCTCACCCCGAACGGAAAGCTGGACCGGCGAGCCCTGCCCGTCCCGACGATCCACCGCGCGGCCGGGGCCGCGGAGCCGGAGACACCGGCCGAGCAGGTCCTCGCCTCGATCTGGGCCGAGGTGCTGGGGCTGCCCCGGGTGGGCGCAGACGAGAACTTCTTCGACCTCGGCGGCCATTCGCTCCTCGCCACCCAAGTGGTGGCCAAGGCCCGCAAACGGCTGACGGAGGCCGGGGCCCGCCCGATCAGCGTGATGGACCTGTTCACCCACCGCACCGTCCGGGAGCTCGCGGCCGTCGCCGCCCGGGACGAGCGGGAGCGCGGGCCCCGGTCCTTGCTGCACCGTCTCACCCGCGCGGTCCCCGCCGACCGCAGGCGGCTGACTCTCGTCTGCGTCCCGTACGGGGGTGGCAGCGCCGTCGTCTACCAGCCGGTCGCAGACGCGCTGCCGACCGGCACCGAGCTGTGGGCCGTCGCCATCCCCGGGCACGACCTGGGAGTGACCGAGGAGCGGCTCTCGTTCGACGACCTCGCGGCCGGCATCGCGGCCGAGGTCCGGGAGCGGGTGGAGGGCCCACTCGTCGTCTACGGCCACTGCGCCGTGGGTACGGCTCTCGCCGTCGCCGTCGCGCGTGCCCTCGAGGCGTCCGGCCGGGAGCTGGAGGGCGTGTACGCGGGTGCCCAGTACCCCTTCGCCGCCCCCCGCAGCCGCATCCTCACCGCCCTCGGGAGGGTCGCCTCGCTCGAACGGCTGGTCGGCGACCGGACGTACGCCAACTGGCTGACCGGCATGGGCGTCGACACCTCCGAACTCGACGAGGAGCAGGTCCGGTTCGTCATCGGCAACATGCGCCGGGACACGAAGGCCGCCGAGGACTGGTTCACCCGGGCCATAGCCGAGGTCGCCGAGGGCGGCCCCCGGCTGCGCGCGCCGCTCGTCTCCCTGGTCGGCGACCGAGACCCGGCCGCCGACTTCTACCAGGAGCGCTACCGGGAGTGGCTGCTGCTGGCCGAGCGCTCCGCCGTGGCCGTGCTCGACGAGGGCGGCCACTTCTTCATCACCTACCGGGCCGCCGAGGTCGCGGAGGCCGTCACGAGCGTGCACCGTGCCGTCCTGGACGGCACGACCGACGCGCTGCCCGCAGCGGCCCCGGAGAACTCCTGGTGGTTCCACGGCGAGACCGGCCCCGTCACCACGGATCCGGTTCCCGTGACCGGCGGCACCGCTCCCGTCCCCGAAGCCGCCTCGCCCGCCGACGCCGGAGACGGCACGGCCACCGTGGCGGAGCCGGGCGACGGACCACAGCCCGGCATGGGGCGCTTCCTCCTGGTGGCGGGCGGCCAGCTCGCCTCCATCACCGGCTCCGCACTCACCGAGTTCGCCCTGCCGATCTGGATTCTCCTGGAGACCGGATCCATGGCCCGGTACGCGCTGTACGCGGTCGTCGCCATGCTCCCGGGCATCCTCGTCGGCCCGCTCGCCGGGGCGCTCGTCGACCGGATGGACCGGCGCAGGGTGATGCTCGTGGGAGACGTCGCCGCGGGCGCCACCCAGGCAGGACTGCTCGTCCTGCTCCTCACCGGCCAGCTGCGGTCGTGGGAGGTGTACGTCCTGCTCGGCGTGCTCTCCGTCGCGCTGACGTTCCAACGGCTCGCCTACGCCTCGGCCGTACCGCAGCTCGTGCCCAAGCGCTACCTGGGCCACGCCAACGGGATCGTCCAACTCGCCTTCGGTACAGCGCAGTTCGTCGTGCCGCTGGCCGCCGTCGCGCTCATGGCGGCGATCGGGCTGCGCGGTATCCTCGTCATCGACGTGATCAGCTACGTCGTGGCCGTCGGGATCCTGCTCGCGGTCCGGTTCCCGCGCACGCTGCCCTGGACCCGGCGCGAGTCCCTCGTCGCGGAGATCCGCAACGGCTTCGCCCATGTGTGGCGGCACCGCGGCTTCCGCTCCATGCTGCTGTGGTTCGCCGGGCTCAACGTCTTCCTTTCGCCGCTGTTCCTCCTCACCACTCCGCTGGTCCTCGCCTTCGACGACCTCGGCGGAGCGGCCCGGGTCGCTGTCGCGGGCGGCGCCGGGGCGCTCCTGGGCGGTGTGGCCATGGGCTTCTGGGGCGGGCCCCGCCGGCACCGGCTGCGCGGCATGCTCGCCCTCGCCGGGCTCCTCGCCCTGGCGGGCGCCGTCACGGGACTGCGCGCGAACCTGTGGGTGGTCGCCCTCGGGGCCTTCGGGATGTCCTTCGCCCTCGCCCTCGTCAACGGCATCTACGCGACGATCGTGCAGACCAAGGTGGCGCAGCGGTTCCACGGGCGGGTGTTCGCCCTCAACACGCTGGTCGCCTGGTCCACGCTGCCCCTGGGGCACGGCGTCGTCGCCCCGCTCGGCTCCGCCTTCTTCGGGCCGCTGATGGAGCCCGGGGGCGCTCTCGCCCCCGTCTTCGGACCACTCGTAGGCACCGGTCCCGGCCGCGGCATCGCCCTGATGTACGTGCTGTTCGGGCTCGCGATGGCGGGGCTGGTCGCCCTCGGGCTGCGGCTGCCCTCGCTGGCCCGCTTCGACCGCGACGTCCCGGACGCGGAGCCGGACGACCTGGTAGGCCTGCGTGAGCGTGCCCGGGCCGCGGCGGACCGCCGGGCGAAGGCGGGCGCCCCGTGATCCGCCGGCCCGGGACGGGCCGTTCCCCCGCGGGCCCCGTACCGGCCCCGCCCGCAAGCCTCCCGGCACTGCTCGCCCACCGGGCCGCCGCCCACGGGGACCGGACGGCGGTCGTCAACGGGCCCGCGCGGCTGGACTTCGCCGAATGGCAGCACCGCAGCGGTGCCCTGGCCGCCGCCCTGAGCACGGCCGGGCTCGCCGCCGGGGACCGGGTCGGGCTGTGGTTCGGCACGGACCGGTGGACGGAGTACGCCGTGGCGTTCCTCGCCGTCCTGCGGGCCGGCGGCGTCGCCGTACCGCTCTCCGACCGGACGTCGCCCGCCGGTCTGGGGCACGCCATGGCGGACTCGGGGGCACGCCTCCTCGTGCACGCCGGTGCCCAGCTGCCGGCCGGTACGCCGCACGGGGTGCGGGGGCTCACCGAGCAGGACGCCGCCGGGTATCCCGGCGAGCCGCGCCTTCCCGAGCTCGACACGGCCGCCCCAGCCCAGATCCTGTACACATCCGGCACGACCGGGGTGCCCAAGGGGGTCGTGGCGACGCACGCCAACCTGGTGCACGGGTGCACCCGCGACGAGCGGCGCCGACCGCTCCGCCACTCCCGTACCTTCCTGCACGCGTTCCCCGTGGGCAGCAACGCGGGCCAGAGCATGCTCGTGAACGCGCTCAACGCGCACGCGACCTGCGTCACCGCACCGCAGTTCACCCCGGCGCGGTTCCTCCGCGCGGTCGCCGAGCACGCTGTCGGCAGCGTCTTCGTGGTTCCCGCCATGGCGATCGAACTCCTCGGCTCACCTGCCCTGGCGGCGGCCGTCGAGGCCGGCTCCCTCGGCACCGTGCGCCTCGTCGGCTCGACGGCGGCGGCGCTGCCGCAGCAGGTGGCGCTCGGTCTGGGCCGGGCCTTCGCCCCGGCCCAGATCGTCAACTACTACACGTCGACGGAGGCCGCCCCTGCCCAGGTCACGCTGCTGTTCGACGCGGCCCGGCCGGAGTCGCCCGGCCGGCCGGCGTCGTTGGCCGACCTGCGCGTCACGGACGGCGCGGGCCGACCGCTGCCGCCCGGCGCGCCCGGCGAGCTGTGGCTCCGCTCTCCCTCGGCCCCCCGCTCCTATCTGGGCGACGGCGACGACGGGGTGTTCCTCGGCGGTTGGACGCGGATGGGCGACCTCGGCCGGGTCGACGCGGACGGCTTCCTGCACCTCCTCGACCGTGAGCGCGACGTCGTCAAGTCCGGTGCCCACAAGGTGTCCACGCTCCTCGTCGAGAACGCCCTGCACGCCCACCCGGACGTCGCCGACGCCGCTGCCGTCGGAGTCCCCCACCCCGCCCTCGGGAGCGTCGTGGCCGCCGCCGTCGTCCCTCGCGGCGCGGACCCGGTGGGGAGCGGCGGCGACCGCGACGGTCTGACCGCGACCGCCCTGCGGGCCTTCCTCCTCGACCTGCTGGCCGTCCACGAACTCCCCGCCACCGTTCTGTTCCTCGACTCGCTCCCCCGCAACGAGGGCGGCAAGGTCCTCAAGCGGGAGCTGCGCCGGATCCTCACCCACGACCCCCGCGAGGCCACCCCATGACCCAGCTCAGCCCTGCCCAGCACGGGATCTGGCTCACCGAGCGCACGCTCGACACCGGCGGCGCCTACCACATGGCCGTCACCCTCGACCTCGGCGGCCCGCTCGACGCCGAGGCCCTCGACCGCGCCTGCCGGGCCGTGACGGCCCACCATCCGGTTCTGGCGAGCCGGCTCGGACCGGACGGCTCCGTCCACACCTGCGAGGTCCCGTCCCCCCGGCGCGTCGACTGCTCGCCCGACGAACTGGACTCCGTCCTGGCCCGGGAGCGCGCGACGCCGTTCGACGCCGACACCGGCCCCCTCTGCCGCTTCACCTTGTTCCGCACGGGCCCCGCGCACCACGTCCTCCTGGTCACCGCCCACCACCTCGTCCTCGACGGCGAGTCCAAGGACCGGCTGGTGGCCGACCTCGCCACTGCTTACCGGGGCGAGCCCCTGCCCCCCGCCGTCGAGTGCCCGACGGGCCCGCCCGCGCCCGAGGCGATCGCCGCCGCCCGCGCGTACTGGGAGGAGCGCGGGTACGGGCCGGGCGCGCCCGTCCTGCCCGGCCTCGTGCCGCCGGCGGACGGCGGCCTGGTGGCCGCGACCGGTGCCGAGATGCCGTTCCGGCTGGACGCCGAGCGCTGCGCCGCGCTGGCGGAGGCCGCCCGGAAGCTGGGCGTCACCCGCTTCGAGCTCCTCCTCTCCGCCTGGCACGCGCTCCTCGTCCGGTACGGGGATCCCACCCCCACCACCGCGGTCGAGCTGTCCCTGCGGCCGCCCGGCGCGCCGGTGGGCGTCGGACTCGCGGTCAACGAACTGCCCCTGCGCGTCGGATCCGTCGGAGGCGGGAATCCGCTCCGCCTGCCGTTCGAGGACTGGGTCCGCGCGGTGCGGGGCGAACTGCGCGCGCTGTACGCACACCGGGCCGTCCCCCTCGGGCAGGCAGTCCGCGGCCTCGCACCCCGGACGGCGCTCGCGCCGCTGTCGGTCAGCTACCGGCGCCGCCCCGCCGCACCCGCGCCGGACTTCGGGCCCGTGACCGCCGGGGTGCGCTGGATCGGTTTCTCCGGCACGGTCCGCAACCTCCTCCACCTCCAACTCGTGGACAGCGGCGACGAGATCCACGGCAGCGCGCAGTTCCGAACCGCGCCGCTCCCCCGGCACGCGCCCGGGGAGGACGACTCGGACAGCGGCGGCGTCGGCTGCCTCACCGCCGACGCCGTCCGCCGGATCGTCGCCCACTGGACACGGCTGCTCGACGGAGCCCTCGCCGACCCCACCGCACCCCTCGGGGAGCTGCCCCTGCTCGCCGCGGACGAGCTGCGCGACCAGCTCGCCGCTCCCGCGCCGCAACCGGAACTCACCGCGCGCACCGTACCCGCGCTGCTCGCCGCACGGGCGAAGGAGCATCCGGACGCGGTCGCGGTCGTCGCGGACGGCGAGCACGTCACGTACGCCGAGCTGATCCACCGGGTCGCACACGCGGCCGCGGCGCTCGCCCGGCGCGGCGCCGGACCGGGCACCCTCGTCGGCATCGCGCTGCCGCGGGGCCTCGACCAGCTCGTCGCAGTCCTCGGCACGCTGGCAGCCGGGGCCGCCCACCTGCCGCTCGACCCCGCCTACCCGGCGGAGCGGCTGGCCTTCGTGCGTGAGGACGCCGCCCTCGCCCTCCGCGTCACCTCGATCTCGGAGGGCGCCGGCGACCTCACCCCGGCGGATCTCACGCCGCCGGCGAGCGACGCCGCCCCGGCTCTCCCGCTCCCGGATCCCTCCCTCCCCGCGTACGTGCTCTACACGTCGGGTTCCACCGGTCTTCCCAAGGGTGTCGAAGTTCCGCACTCCGCCCTCGCCAACGTCCTCGGCAGCCTCGCCGAGCGCCTCGGCTCCCGCCCCGAGGACCGCTGGCTGGGGCTGACCTCGCTGTCGTTCGACATCTCCGCCGTCGAGCTGCTCCTGCCCCTCACCACAGGTGGGCGCGTCGTGCTCGTCCCCGAGGGCGCCCACCGCGACGGGCACGCGCTGCTCGACCTGATCCGCCACGAGGGTGTCACCCACGTGCAGGCGACACCCAGCGGGTGGCGGCTGCTCCTCGACGCCGGTCTCGACCGCAGTGTCCCCGTCCCGAACGCGATCACCGGGGGCGAGGCACTGCCCGCCCCGCTCGCCGCCCGGCTGACGGCCGCGACCACGCGGCTGGTCAACGTCTACGGCCCCACCGAGACCACCATCTGGTCCACCTTCGCGGAGCCCGCGCTCGCTCCGGAGGGCTCGGTCTCCCTCGGCTCCCCGCTCTCCAACACCCGTGTGTACGTGCTCGATCCGGGCGCCACACCGGTGCCGTACGGGGTCATCGGTGAGCTGTACGTCGGCGGCGCCGGAGTCGCGCACGGCTACCGGGGGCGGCCGGGCCTCACCGCGACCCGCTTCCTTCCCGACCCGTACGGACCGCCCGGCAGCCGCATGTACCGCACCGGCGACCTGGTCCGGCGAGGTCCGGACGGGGTGCTGGAGTTCCTCGGCCGCTCGGACAGCCAGGTGAAGCTGCGGGGCCACCGGATCGAACTGGGCGAGATCGAGGCCCGGCTGGCCGGGCACCCGGCGGTCGCTCAGGCAGCGGCCGCCCTGCACGGCCCGGAGACCGACCGCCGCCTCACCGCCTACGTCGTCCCGGCCGGCGCGGCCCCGCACCCCGACGCGCTGCACGCCTTCCTCGCCGACACTCTGCCCGCCGCCCTGCTCCCGGGGGCGTACGTCGTCCTGGACGCCTTCCCGCTGACGCCGAACGGCAAGCTGGACCGCGCCGCCCTGCCGGAGCCCGTCCGCCCCGAACCGGCCGCCGCGCCGTCGCCGGACGAGGTGCTCGACCCGATCGGTGCCGCCGTGCTCGCCATCTGGCGCGAGGTGCTGGAGATCGACGACCTCACCCCCGACGAGGACCTCTTCGACCTCGGCAGCCACTCCCTCATCATCACGGCGATCGCCGCCCGGATCCACGAGCGCCTCGGCGTCGTCGTCCCGCTGAACGTCTTCTTCGACACACCCACCGCACGCGACGTCTCCGCCGTCGTCCGTACCCTGCGCGAGGAGCAGCCATGAGCAACGAGATCCGCTACGCCGTCGTCGTCAACGACGAGGAGCAGCACGCCGTCTGGCCGGAGGGGGCGCCGCTGCCCGAAGGCTGGCGGCCCGAGGGCTTCGCCGGAACCGAGGAGGAGTGCGTCGCCCACGTGGACCGGGTCTGGTGCGACATCCGCCCGCTCAGCCTGCGCCGCAGGCTGGCCGACGAGCGCCCCGGCATCCGGACGGAGGCCCGATGAGCACCTCGGAGCACCCGCGGGACCTGCTGCCCGGCACCCGGCTGCCGGATGGCGCGCGGTCCGACGCCCGGCAGTCGCAGGCCACTCCTTCCGACCATGCGGAGGCGCTCCACCGGCAGGTGGCCGCGCTCGTGTCGAGGTCCACGGACGGACTGCTCGGCGTACGGGAGCTGCTCGACTCCACCGAGCCGCTCGCCGCGCTCGGCGTCAGCTCGCTGTCCCTGCTGCGTCTGGTGGACGCCGTGGAGGAGACGTACGGCGTGTTCGTCGATCTCGGCGACCGGACCCTGCACACCGAGGGTCTACGCGGGTTCACGGATCGTCTGATCCGGTTGGGGGCGAAGTCCACACCATGAGCCCCACCGACACCGGCGCTCCTCCGGAGCACGACTCTCCCCCGCAGGTCGACCGGCTCCCGGACGAGGTCCTGGACATCCCCTTCACCGCCGGACGGTCGGGCGACGCGCCCCTCACCTGGGGCCAGCGCGCCATCTGGCACGCGATCGGCCGAACCGCCCCCAACGACCACTACTTCAATCTGGGCAGGGTCCTGCCGCTCGCCGACCGGGGAGCCCCGGTGGACACCGCCTGCCTCGCCACTGCGCTCTCCGCCCTGCTGGCGCGACACGAGGCGCTGCGCACGCGGGTGGTGGTCGAGGACGGCGAGCCGAGACAGCGGCTCCATGCGGAGGGGCGTGCGGAGCTCGTCGTCAGGGACGAGCCCGATCCGGACCGGGCCGGGGACAAGGCCGCGGAGCTGCTGGCGGAGCTGTCCGGGCACCGGTTCGGGTACACGGAGGAATGGCCGGTGCGGCTGGGCGCGGTACGCAGCGGCGGGCGGATCACCCACGCCGTGCTCGCCCTCTGCCACCTCGCCGCCGACGGGCACGCCGCGGAGGTCCTCGTACGCGACCTCCGGCTGCTGGTCCGGCGCGGGGCGGCTGGTCCGGTCAGTCCGGAGACCCCGCTGGACCTCGCCCGGCACCAGCACGGTCCGGCCGGGCGCCGGGCGAGCGAGGCGGCGCTCGCGCATTGGGAGCGCGGGCTGGCGCAGGTGCCGCCGACGATGTTCGCGGAGCGGGTGGCCGATCCTCTCCGGCCGCGCTTCTGGACGGGCCGGCTGGTCTCGGCTGCCCTGCCGCGCGCCGTGGACGCTGTGGCGGTCGCCCACGGGGTGAGTGGTTCCACGGTGCTGCTGACCGCGGCGGCGGCCCTGGTAGCGGTCGGCCAGGGACACCGGGCCGCCGCGGTGATGCCGATCGCGGGCAACCGGGCGGCGGAGCGTCGGCGGACCATGGTCGGCACGCTGTCCCAGGACGCGCTGTTCGTCCTGGCCCTGCCCGACGCCCCTCCCGGAAAGGCCGTCTTCACGGACCTGTTGGCCGGGGCGTGGCCCGCCGCGCTGGCCGGCTACCGGGCCGCCGCCTACGATCCGGTGGGCTGGGACGCGCTGCTGGAGCGAGCGTCCCGTGACCGGGGCACCGAGGTCCACCCGTACTGCTGCTTCAACGACATGCGTCTGGTGGACCGGGCCGCCTCCACCATCCCGGCGCCCGGCGCCGCTGAGCTGGCGGAGCTGCGAAGCCGCACCGTCCTCGACTTCCCCGCGACGCAGGAGCGGGTGGCCTGCCGCTACTGCCTCCATGTGACCGGGGACGCGGCCTCGCTGACCGTCACCCTCACCGCCGATACGGCCTGTCTACCGCCGGATGCCATCCACGCCCACCTGCGGGGCATCGAGGAGGTCGTGGTCGCGTCCGCCGCCGGGACCCCGCCCCCGCTGTCACAGCTGGCCGGGCTCCTCGCGGGACCGGAGGCAGACCGGTGACCGGCGGGCGCGTGCCGAGGCCGCTCGCCCACGCCGACACGACCTCCTGCGTGCAGGGCGGGCGGATGCGGTTCCACCTGGCGGCGGGCGACGGGGGCCCGTTCAGGGGCCGGGTGGTCGTCACGGACGTGGTGGCGGAGCGGGTCGTGGCGGAGGCCGATCTCGCCGAGGTCGGCTGGACCCTCGACGTGCCGGGGACGTGGCCGAGTTCCCTGTACCGCGCCTCCTTCCACGATGCCCGCCCCGAGACGCCCGCGCCGGAGCGGGACGCCGAGCACGAAGTGTGGTTCGTCGTGCGGGCGGCGCGGCCGGGCAGCACCTCCTCCGTGCTCGTCTCCGTCCCCTTCGCCACGTGGCGTGCCTACCACCGGGCCGGCGAGCCAGGCCGGAGTCTGTACTACGCGGAGCAGCCCTCCCGCGCGGCGCGGGTGTCCCTCGCGGCGCCGGGCGGCGGGCCGCCGCCGGAGCGGTGGGAGGAGCCGCTGCTGCGCTGGCTGCACCGGACGGGGCGCCCCGTCGAGTACTGCTCCGGCTTCGACCTGCACGACGGCGCCGGCCTCCTCGCGCCGTACCGCCTCCTGGTGGTGAACGGGCACGACGAGTACTGGACGGCGGAGATGCGCGACTCCGTCGAGAGCTTCGTACGGCACGGCGGGAACCTCGCCGTGTTCGCGGGCAACACCGCCTGGTGGCAGATCCGGCTGGAGGACGGGGGTCGCACGATGGTCTGCCACCGTGACGCCGCCGCGGACCCGGTCGCCGCCGCGGACCCGGCGCGGGCGACGGTGGAGTGGTCGAGCTCCCCGGTCGACCGGCCGGAGAACACGATGACGGGCGTCAGCTTCCGGCAGGGCGCCGGGGCGTGGGGCGAGGGCATGGCACTGATCGGCCGCGAGGCGTACACGGTGCGCTTCGCCGGCCACTGGGTCTTCGAGGGCACCGGGCTGCGCGACGGGGACGCCTTCGCGCGCGGAGCCCTGGGATACGAGACGGACGCCGCGGAGCTGGACTGGTCGGCCGGGGTGCCGCGGGCGACGGGCCGGGACGGGACGCCCCGGTCGTTCGCCGTCCTCGCGACCGCCGACCTGCGGCACTGGCGGACGTACGGGCAGGGCGGCTGGGCGACCATGGGGGTGTTCCGCGCGGGCGCGGGCACCGTCTTCAACGCCGCGACCATCAACTGGGGCCGTGCACTGCACGATCCGGCGGTCGACCGAGTCACCCGCAACGTGCTCGACCGGCTCTCCGCCGCCGCTCCGTCTCCCCGCTGGCACACCGTGGGCGCGGCGCCCCGCCTGCGGGCGCTCGCCGCCTGCGAAGGGCTGCTCTTCGCCGTGGCCGAGGACGGCCGGACGCTGCTCCACCGCGAACCGTCCGAACAGAACCTCCCGTGGACACCGTGCCCGCCCGCCGACGGCGCCCCGCAGCCCGAGCTGCGCTGCCTGACCGCGCCGCGCGAGGCATCCCACCCGCTGCCACTGGCGCTGCTGGCGGTCACCGGCGACGACCGGCTGGTGCACCGGGCGCCCGTGCCCGGGCCTGCTGCGTGGCTCCCGGCGGGGCGGGTCCCTGCAGGGACGACGGCCTTGGCGGTGTGCGACAACAGCCTGTTCGCGGTGACACCGGACGACGACACCCTGCACCAGCGTCCGGCCGGCGACTTCGACGCCCCGTGGCGACGCCTGGGACCGGCAGGCAAGGCGTCCGCGCTGGCCGTCCTCGGCGCCCGCCTCCATGCCGTGACACCCGACGGCCTCCTCACCCGTCCCCCCGTCCTCACCGACGTCCCGTTCTCACCGTCCACGCCCCCGCTCCCCTTCCCACCTGCACGGGCCCTCGCGGTGCACGCGGGACGCCTGCTGGCGGCGACGGAGGACGACCGGCTGATCAGCCATCCAGGGGTGTGAGAAGCAATGGATCGGCGGGGCTGCCGATACCGGTTCGTGGCTCTTCTCCGCGGAGACGTGCGGTCGGGGCCCGGTCCAGAAATCCGTGTGGGAAATGGGGGCTGCCTGCCAACGCGGTGGCCTACGCTTCCGGGGCATGACCGTCGTACTGCGGGGCGAGGCCCTGGAACTGACCCCTGCCGGGCCCGACGACGTACCCGCACTGGCCGCCATCCGGGCCACGCCGGAGGTGCTCGCACGCTGGCGCGGCGGGCCCGACCTGGCGTCCGAGATCACGGATGACCTCGCCGCCCCGGACACCCACTGCCTGACGGTCCGCAGCGAGGGCCGGATCGTCGGCATGATCCAGTGGTACGCGGAGGAGGACCCCGACTACCGGCACGCGGGCATCGACCTGTTCCTCGACCCGTCCGTGCACGGGCGCGGGCTCGGCACCGACGCCGTACGCACTCTCGCCCACCACCTCGTCCACGACCTGGGATTCCACCGGCTGGTCATCGACCCGTCCGCCGACAACGCCCCCGCGATCCGCTGCTACACGAAGGTCGGCTTCCGGCCGGTGGGCGTCATGCGGCAGTACGAACGCGGCGCCGACGGCAGCTGGCACGACGGACTCCTGATGGACCTGCTGGCGGAGGAACTTCTCTAGAGCACGCAGCCGCTCAACGTTCACGCCCCACGGACAGAACCTGCGCGTGTACGACGCCTGGGCCCGTACGGTGACCTTCCGGCGCAGCGACCGCTCCCTGCTCGTCAACCCGTTCTTCCACACCTTCGGTGACAAGGCCGGGCGCTGTCTGGAGCTCACGGTCGCCTGCGCCCAGGAGCGGATCCGGTTCGGCCGGCCCATCGGCGAGCGGGCGAGCGCGAGACGTCCCTGGACCGACGTCGGCCGCTACTACCGGGATGGGGCAGCTGCGGCCGCGGGCCGGTCGGTGTCGCCGTGCCAGGTGGGCCAGCCCAGCAGGCGGGGTCGTGCGGTGACCCAGGCACGGGTGTCCGTGCCGATCTCCGCGCTGATGAGATCTTCGAGCAGTCCTCGGCACGGTCGTAGAGGACGACGTCGTTCTGTGCGTACAGCGCCTCGACGCTCGTGGGGCGGTTGGGGTCGAGAGGGGAGAAGTAGCGGCCGAAGGTGTGGCGGTCATCGGTGTAGCCGCGCAGAGAACCGCGCTTGGTCCAATCCGGGCGAAGGTCGCCTGGCTGGATTCGCTCCGGTGCCGCGGGATCGGCGAACTCGAACCAGGAGGAGGCGTCGAGCATCCGTGCGTACTCGGCCACTGCGGGCGCCGCGCCGGTCAGGTCGTCCCGGAGGCTGGTGGGCAGGTCGAAGTCCCAGCGACGCCGGTACAGGGGAATGTCGGCGGCCTCGGTTCACGTCATGGTTTCGTTGTACGTCGGCAGTTGGCACACCCGATCCTGGAAGCCGCGCCCGGGCCTTGACCACGCTCAGCTCACACGGGCCGCAGTCGATGAGCACGACGGCGTAGGAGGAGCCATCGCAGATCAGGTGGACGTGTGTTGGGGCACGGCTTCAGAACGTGCAGCGCCGTGTTCCTTCGTGCCCCCTGGTCAGACCGCGGCGGTGAGGAGGTCACTCAGAGGCTGGGCGGAGTCCGTTCCGGAGTGGCCGAGGGGCGCGTCGAAGCTCCAGACGAGGAAGAGCAGGAAGACCACCAGGGCACTGAAGGTGGTGGCCAGCAGCAGTTCGCGCGCGGACCGGCGGATCTGCAGGGTGTAGAGCAGGCCGAGGGTGACCAGGGCACCGGCGAGGAGGCCGAACCAGAGAGCTGCGGGCAGGGTGGTGCCGGAAGTGCCCAGGCGCTGGTGACGGGCGTCGTCCGCCGCCGCCACCTGGTCCAGGAGCGGCTGGTAGGCCTGGGCCTGGAGCTCGTCCGCCGGGGTGCGATGAGCGATGTCGCTCCGGATGCGGCCCAGCAGTTCGGCGCCTGTGCCGTCGACGGGCAGGTCGTCCTTCAGCGCGGGCCATTCGGCGGTGACCGCGTGCCGGGCGTAGGCGTCGATGTGCTCCTTGATCTGTGTCCGGAAGGCGGCAGGGTAGACGTCCAGGCGCTGATCGATCTCGTACAGGGCCTGAGCCTCGCGCTGGACGGTGTCCTCGGCCGCGGTACGGGCCTCCCACACGCCGGCGATCGCCAGTCCGAGCACGATGGCGTAGACGACGCCGACCATCATGACCATGTACTCCAGCACGTCCGGTGTCTCGGAGGTGTCTTCGTCGACGGCCACGCGGCGGTGCCGCAGGACGGTCGCCGTGACAACGAGAACGCAGACCAGGACCGAGGCCAGGGTGTAGACGAGCCATTCCGGCATTGCAGAACTCCAGGACGAGCGAGGCGATGTGTATGAGGTACGGGGCGGACGCGGCGGGCCGGTCAGGGGCCCGGCGGCCGGACGAGAGGCAGATGGTCAGCCGTGAACGCGGCGACGGGACCCCGGCCGCAGGGCGGCCGCGGCCAGAACAGCCGGCAGGGTGATCACGACCGTGGACATGGTCATCGAGAGCCTGGCCGGAGCGGGACGGGACGGACCCCCCGTGTAGTGCGAGCGCGGCTCCCACCGGTACCCCTTGGGCACTTGCGCCGCAGCGGGGGTGGTGATGCTCGGCACCGGAGGCGCTGGTGGTGCCCACTCTGGGCCCTGTGCCGGGGCGGCGGATTCCGGAGCGACTCTCGGTGGCGAGGGCGCGGGCGGCCTCGGCGGCGCCGACTCGGGGACCGACAGGGGCGGAGGCGGTGGTGACGGCCGCGACAAGGAAGGCGGCGTGGGTGACGGAGCAGGCGGTGGTGACGGCCGTGACAAAGGAGGCGGCGCCGTGGGCGCCAGGGCCGTCGGAGCGCACGTGGCGCGCGGGGCTTCCGTCACCTCGGCGCCGTAGCCCATGTCGACCCATACGTCCGGGGCACACACCACCAGGTGACCGTGGGCGGGCGAGTGGTCCATGACGACGGCCACGTCTCCGTGGTACGGCAGCGGGCACAGCGCCGCCGCAGCCCCGAGACCGACACTGATCCAGCCACCCACGCGTCATTCCTCCCCGTGACGACCTGACGTCGGACACCCATTCACGGCGCGGGAGAGCGGTCGAACAACTGCCCTCGGAGCTGCCACTGCGGGGGTAACGATCATGAGCCCGGCCGGTCACGGGGACCGGAGGTGCCACCTGCCATCGGGGTGAACGGTCAGGGTAGCCGCCGTCGGCGATCGTCAGCGTTCCCCATGGCCTCGCATCACCCTCGCAAGCCGAGACGACCGCTCGACGGCACGTCAGAGATCACTGTCGATGCCGGTGACGGCTGGCGGCGCGAGCGGGGCGTCTGCTTCCGCGATTCCCGCCTCCCGCAGTGCGGCCGAAACGAGCCTCGTCGCGTCCAGTTTGGCCCCGTGACGGTCGGCGGCCTCGACCTCCAGCCGGATGGCGAACGTGCCGTCCTCGTTCAGCGTCAGCAGGTTCACTCCTTCGCTCTCGCTCACATCTGTGTGCTGGGGGGCCAGCTTCCGTTCGAGGGCGGCGCGCTCCGAGTCGGTGATGCCCGAGGTGAACGTGCCGGGAACGGTGATGACGAAGGTGGTCATGGGGGCTCCTCGCGTGGGACGGAGGGCGAGCGTCGTTCTGCTTCCCTCATCCTCCGTGATGACTTGGCTCCGAAAGGCTTCTGGCATGGCAGCGGGCCGCAGGGAAGTGTGGGTGCATCGTGTTCCCGATCTCATGCGGCGTGGAGCGGGTACTCGTCACGGGGCGGCGTGATGCGTGCGTGCATGACCCAAGGCTGGGTGAGGTGTGCGTGCGCGGCCAGGGGCGGCATGATGCGCGGGCCCATGGCCCGGGGCGGCCTGGCAGCGCCGCAGCCCGACGGAGGCCGTGGCGATGAGGCCTGCGAGAACCACCAAGAGGAGCAGGGAGACCCACATCTGCAGACTTCCGGGATGGGCCCATCCGGCCCATGCCGCGGCTGCCGTCCACAGGAAGGCCCCGGCCGAGTGGAAGCCGCGAACCCGGCGCAGCTGCGAGGCTCCAGCCTGCGTACACCAGCCTCAACGTACTCATCGACATGACTAGACACTTTCTTGAACAGGATGCACTTCCGGATACGGCACGCTGGTGCCGCAGGAGAGACGGACGGCGCATGAGCAACGGTCAGTACGTGCGATACGTCGCGCTGGGCGACAGCCAGACGGAGGGGGTCGGTGACGGCGTCGACATCACCGGGCTGCGCGGCTTCGCGGACCGCCTCGCCGAGAGGATCGCGGCGGTGAGTCCGCTGGGACACGACCGGATCTCCGCCGCCCTCGCGCACGCGCTCGCCCTGCCGGGCAGCGACGACTCGTGGACCCGGGAGCTGGCGCCCGACCCGGCCGCGACCGCCGGCGCGGTACGCGCGGCAGCCGCCGAACTACGCTGGGCCCTCGCGTTCCTCGGCCCCTGGCTGCTCCGCCGCCTGCGCGGCCGTTCCTCCGGCGACAGCCGCGCCGCCCGGCGCCCGGAACCGCTGCCCGTGGAGATGCCGCCAGTCAGCCCCTGAACAACAGGAGCGCCGCGCGGCCCTCACTCGACGATCACGGTCAAGCGGAGCGAATGTGCCCTTCCGGCGGGGTAGCGCAGTGCATCCGGATCCCCCTGCGACCAGAAGTACTCGTGAGGCGTGCACCAAGCCGTCCGGGACGACACTCTGGGAGGACCGTGAAACTCCAGGCCGAACCTCCCGTGGATCACCACCTTGTACCGAGCGGGCGCCGCCCTGTGCGGTCGCACCCTGCTCGTCTTCGCTGGGTGGGCGTCGCGAGCGCCCTGAGCTCGTTCGACGCCTCAGGCGACCACCGCATCGCGGGCATGACGAGCACCACCTCGCTCAGCGCGACCCGGGCGGCGACAACGACCGACGCTGACGGTCGACGAACGGAGCTTGCCTCACCACCGAAGTAGGGCGCCTTCACGCATGTCCTCAAGGGAGGTTGTCATGACGGGCTCATGGAAACTGGACGGACGTGCCGCGGTCGTGACGGGAGCGGCCCGCGGTCTGGGCGCCGATCTGGCGCGGCAGCTCTCCGATCGCGGGATGTCCGTTGCCCTTCTCGGGCGAGAGGCCTCGACCCTGGAGTCGGTGGCCGAGACGCTCCGCACGCCGGCACACGTGGTCGAGGTCGACGTGACCGACGATGTCGCGATGGGATTCGCCGCCGAGAACGTGCAGCGTCATCTGGGCGCTCCGTCGGTCGTCATCGCAAACGCCGGGGTCGCCGAGGGAGGGCCCTTCGAGACGTCCGATCCGCAGACCTGGCGCCGCGTCGTCGAAGTCAACCTCATCGGAAGCGCGATCACCGCGCGTTCGTTCCTGCCCGGCCTGCGCGCCACCCGTGGATACTTCCTCCAGGTGGCCTCGACGGCGGCCTTCGGGTCGGCCCCGATGATGAGCGCCTACTGTGCGTCCAAGGCCGGCGCAGAGGCCTTCGCGCGGTCGCTTCGCGCCGAAGTGGCGCACGCGGGCATCGGCGTCGGCGTCGCCTACCTCCACTGGACCGACACCGACATGATCCGCGATGTCGAGCACCACACAGTGCTCCGGGAACTGCGTGGGCACATGCCCGCGCCTGCCCGCCGCGTCTATCCGGTCGCCCAGGTCTCTGCCTGGATCGCCCGCGGGGTCGACCGACGTTCCGCAGCCGTCTACGCCCCGCCATGGCTCCGACTCGCCCAACTGGGACGACCCTTCTTCCCTCTGGCCGTCGACCTGCTCTCCCGGCGAGAGCTACCGCGCCTCATGGCTGAACACCGCTTCGAACAAACCGGCCTGCTCGGCACAGGCGGCCGTGTCGAGGAGGCATCACTCGGCTGGTACACCGACGACGGCCGGGGGGACTTGCGGAAGGAGGGCTGAGCTCCCGCTTCAGAGAACTGCGGCTGATGAGGCGTGAATGACGCCCGCCAGGGCGGCGGGACGAGCCGTCGTCCCAGCTCGCATTCGTGCACGACCGCATCGGTTGACGAGCCGCCCGGGAAGCCTGAGAGACCGCCCTCGCCGTACCAGCACCCCGCTGCCCGAGCAGACCCTCCTGACGGCCCGTCCACTCCCCCGACAGCTCGCTCGTTCGAAGTGAACAATCCGAAGGCGACTCTCTGGACCTCTGCGCGTGTCCGACAGGGGCGTCGGGCCGGAGGCCAGGGACCATCCCTGCGCTGGGGCGGGGAGCAGGTGGACGAATGGCCCTCGGTGCCCTCTGCCATGGGGCTACCGCCGCGGGCATACGGGGAGCAGGCCGTGTTCGCGCCGGCCATCCACATGCGAAGAAGGGTGCGGCCCATCAGCATGGATGCATGAGCGCTCACCAGGAGGCGTGTCGTGTGGCGGTGGCAGCTTCTCTTCTCGCGGTCCTGACGGCTTGTTCGGACGCCTCCGGAGACAGCGGCCCCGCACGCTCGGCAGCCCCTGCCCACACCGGCACGCCTGCGGGGGCTCCCCCCGGCGCCGAGGTCCTCGGGACGGCACGTCCCGGTCAGCCCTTCACCGTCACGGTCCTCGCCTCAGACACCGCTGACGACCCTCACCGATGGCAGTTCACCGTGCGCACGGTGGTCTGCGGCAAGCCGCTCGATCCAGCCGTGACGGCCTACGCGGCCGACTCGGTCGGCGCACCCACCGCCACCCCCTCACCCGAAGCCGGTAAGCAGTTCTGTGTACTCACCATGGACGCGGTCAACGTCGGCGAGAGCGAGGCGTCCTGGCACGCCGACAACCGCGTGAACCTCAACGTCGCCGACACCCGATACTCGATGTCGCAGACGGACTCCGAATACACCTCGGACTACGACCAGTACGGGAACAGCAAAGGACAGACGGCGCCGGCTTTCGGCCTCAACCCCGGCAGCAAGGGGCCGGTGCACGGAGTCTTCCAGATCCCTGCCGGGGAGAAACCCACCAGCATCTGGATCACCTCCGGCACAGCCATCGAAACGTTCGACGGCGTCCAACCGGGCTATCTCGTACTCCTGACATAAGCCGGACGCCGGGACAGGTACATCCGGGTACCGATGCCTCACTCACGCACCTCGACTGCCTCGACTTCCTCATGGCGGCCGCCACGGTCGCAGGCCAGACCCGTCGGGCGGCGGTGCCGGCGGAACAGTTACGGGGCGCGGGGGCGCCGGCCGGTACGGGACGTACCGGCGGCGTCTTCGTACGGGCGGGTGTGTCAGTCGCGGATGGGCACGGGTCCGCACAGTTGGTTCCCCGGATCGGCCGGATCGTCGCTGATCCAGAACTGGATCCACAGCTCGGTGAATTCCGGGCGGCTGAGGTAGCCGTCTCCGTCCTGATCGAGGTGGGTGAAGACGTCGCCGACCTCGACGCTCTCGCCGTGCCACGTGTCGACCAACTGCTGATGCTCGGAGGGGGAGATGCGTCCGTCACCGTTCTCGTCGATGGCGTCGAAGACCGTCTCGGCGGTCGCGGCGACGACCTCACGCATCGTGGGCAGCCGGTCCACCATGGCGAGGAGCTCGTCCAGGTCCACCTTGCCGTCGCCGTCCGCGTCCACGTGGGTGGCGAGGTGGTCCCACCAGCCCAGCATGACCGAATCCACGCGTACCGACAGTTCGGATCCCGGTGTCACGCGCGGCAGACACCGCCAGCGCTCCGCCAGGGCCTGGAAGTCGCGCTGATCGAGATAGCCGTTGTCGTCGGCGTCGAACGCGCGAAACATATTGTCGATCTTGGTGCGCTGGAACTCACTCGCCACAGTCTGCCCTCTTCCGCCGGGGTCCGGTCCTCGGCGATCCTGCCCGCGAATGATCGCTCCGCAACGGCGCCCGGTGGCACGAGGAGGCTCGCGCGACCCCCGTTCGCGCCCCACCCGCGATGTTCACTCCGTGGGCGCGCGCCGCGCCACGCTCACGCCTCGGGTGCCAGCCGGCCGCCCGAAAGAGCCTGGTCAGCCCCCGAGAACCGCAACTCGATCCGTGGCGGCCGCACATGGAACCACTGCGCCACGACTCGTATCGGGTGTCGACAGGACAGGGCACTCCCGGAGTACGGCTACGGCTTGCGGCACCCGGCCTGCTTGGGCTGTGGTCGAGCGTTTCGCAATGGCTCGTGTGCGCCCGAACGCTCCGGTGGCCTGGTCACCCCCTGCCCGATACCCGCCGGGCCTCACGCAGCGGCTCAGCGTGCAACTGCTCGAGGCCGGACCTGCCGTCGGACGGCTTCGGGAGCAGCTCGACGGGGGCGAACACGCAGCCCGCCAAAGGGAAGCCTCGTCAGTCAGCTCTGATCGTCGATCCGTTGACCGATGTGTTCCAGGAACTTCTGGATGGACACCTCAGTTCCCTCGAAGCCATCGAACCAGGACGCGGTCGTCGACCTCCAGACTCGCCCGCTGGTGGCCACGGCGAACAGATGGCCGCCACCGTCACTGGCGAACACGATGCCGGGCGACCCGTCGTCCACCTGTACCGGGCCGTACCCACGCACGTGCTCGGCGACCGTTGCGGGAGAGTGGATGAAGTATCCGTTCTCGATGTCCGGCAAGGAGACCTCGCTGATCACCCGGTACAGGGTGGTCAGGTCGGAGGGGACGGGCATCAGGTCCACGAGCGCGGCCGTCGCCTCGTGGCTCTCCTCCGTCGCGAGCGCCAGAGCGTTCTCACCAGGGGGAAATCCGTGGGTCTCCAGGAACGACGACATCAGAGGCCCGAGTGCTGAAGAAACCTGCTTGCACCAGCTGTCCACCCATGGCGCACCAAGCCGCTCTGCCGCCACGTTCATCCCTTCCGCACCCGACGCTCATGCCCACAAGCTGATGAGAACCTACCGAACAGCACCGTGCGCGTAAGACCACGAGCCTTCATCCACGTCAGGCTGGACCGGCCCGGCGGATGCCAGAGCCACTGGAGGTCCTCGGCCGGTTCACCCCCGGCCGGCCGCCCTCCCGCCCCTGCGGTCGCGCCGGTGACCGGCGCCGTCCGGCAGTTCGGCACCGACCCCGGTGACCGGGCCCTCAGGGTACGTATCCAGGCCCTCGCGCCGTACGGCTTGCGGCGACGTCAGAGCTCAGCCCGTCGTGGACGGTCGCGGCCCATCGCCTCCGTTCGCGCCAGTGCGGAGAAGCTCCACGCCGCCACACCGGCACGGATCCGGATCGCTTCCCGGCCGCGTTCGGGGCCGGGTGTCCGCTGCCGGTTTCGCGGCTGCCCCGGGTGGTCGTGCGAGGTACCGGGAGCCCGAGAGTCGAGCGTGGGGGCCAGAGCTCGACGGGGCCCGAGGGCAGAGCGGGGTGCAGCCCAGAGCTCAGCGGGACGGGGCCGCGCCCGGTACCACGATGGGGCTCCGGTGCCGCGGCAGAGTTCCGTGCGACGGCGGGATTCCGGTACTGGATTCCGGTACGGCGACAGGGTCCGGACCGCGCGTCGCGGTCCGGACCCTGCCTCGTGCGGTGCTGCGGCCGCGGTGCGTCAGCTGCGTGCGGTGTCGTCGCTCGCCGCCGCGGCATCCTGCTCTGCGCGGGTCTTCTCACGCATCTTGCGCACCAGCTCTGCCTTCTTGTCCGCTGCGCCCTGACGGTCGAGGTTGCGGTGGGGACCGTTGTTCTGCCGTTCGGCGCGGGACAGCTTCTTGCGCTGGCCGCCACCCTGGCCCACGGGGTTGTTGATGTTCTTGCTGTCAGTCACGGGTTCTCCCGGTGATGGTGTGAGGTGATCTGCGGATTCATCGGTGAGGGACGGGCGACGGCGTCGAGGGACACCCGTAGGGGCCCGTCACGCCCTCACTCGTAAATCGGCTTGTGGAAGAACATGACAAAGACGTTACCCGGTCCCGTCCGCCCCGCAGACCACGCTTTCACCGCCCCGGCACCGACCGGGCCCCCGCGACGCCAGGCCTGGGCCCGGGAGCGGGGGCGGGGACCCGGGGCCAACTGATTCGTTCCGGGATGCTCTCGACACCGCCCGAATCCGCTGGCGATCACCACCCGCCCGGGACCGGGCCCGACAGCCGGACAGCCGGACAGCCGGACAGCCGGACAGCCGGATAGACCACGCCGCCGGTCCGAAGGGCACGGTGCGGGCGGACACCAGGGCAGGCTCAACAACAGGGCGCTCTCTGTCGGCGGCATACCGTTCACCCGCTGGGCCCACGTCGTTCGGCGCCCCGACGACCCACCTCGCCGATGACACCGGTCCCCGCCCCGTACGCCATCACCATCACCATCAGGGCCGAAAAGGGTCGCGGAGGGCAGCGGGACCGCGCCACCTCGACCAGCAGGGGACCCGTCGCGGATCGATCCAGGTGAGGTCTGTACCTCCGTAGTACGCGGTGACAACGCCGCCGTACGCGTCGGTCGCCCTCGCGAGCAGCCGCCCCGGGGACGCCTGGGCCCGGCTCTGGTCCCCGGGCGGGGGCGGGGTACCGCTTCCCTCTCACGCTCTACGGACCATACTGGTCGGGCCCTGATCGCCCACCGAACGGTTCCATGGACAAGAACAGCACTTCATCGACCACCGTCCCCGACACCGCCTGGCTCGGGCGTGGGCGTCACCTCGGGCCCGAGCCCGAACGGGACGTCCGGCGCAACCTGCTCGCCCTCAAGGCGGCCCGGGTGATCGACGACTTCCTGGACCTCGACCCCGTCGAGGCGGCGCGTTCCACCGACCTGTACCCCCGGGACGAGTCCGCCGACCCCGGCCCGTCCGCCCGCCGCCTCTTCGAGGCCCGCTGGCGCGTGGCCGACAACGTCACCGTACGCGCACAGCTGACCACCTACGATCCCGAGTCCCGCCGCGCCAAGAACGAAGGTGTCCACTGGGTACTCGCCGCCGAGGCCGAGCGTGCGTGGGAGGCGAGCTGGCCCTCACCGGCCACCATGTTCTGGCCCGACAGCGACCAGGTCGCATGGGACCACGAGACGGTGGAGGACGTACGCCTGCGCACCACGAACCACCTGCCCAAGGACGACGACGAGCTGCGCCGCCTGCTGCGGGCCTGCACTCGGCAGAGCTGGTTCATCCATGTCGTGGTGCACGAGGCGATGACACCGGACGCCCTGGGCCGTCGGCCGATCACGGCGTTCCTGCCACCGAGCCTGCGCCACCGGGTGGTCGAACATCGGGCCACTCCGGAGCAGGCGCTGATCGCCGACTTCGTGATGAAGCGTGAACTGGGTGTCGGACTGCCGCGCGGCGGCGCCGTCGTCCTGTCCCCGGCACCCCAGACGCCCGCTTACGACGCGGAACACTTCACGGTGCGCAATGTCTTCCTGGACGGTACGGAACCCACCCAACTCCTGGACAAGATCGTCGAGTTCGCCTCGCTGCGCCAGCCACTGCCGGCCGACGCAGAACAGGCCCTGACACGGCTGCGCCAGGGGTGGCACCTGCTCACCGCCGACGAAGAACTCGTCCACGCACAGGCCATGGTCACCAGGTACGCCAAGGCACTCCAAGCCATGACAGCGTCCTGCGACCTGTACCGGGAGGCCGCCGAGTCGGCACTCGACGCCCTGGCCGAGGCGAACAGCAGCGACGGCACCCCCCGGACAGCAACACCGGCAACGGCCAAGGACGACCCCTCACCGTGGAAGACCCTCACCAAGACACTCAGCCGCTTCCGCAGCCCCAACCCCCAGACACCGGATGCAGAGACCCAGCAGCATCCGCACAGCCTGTGAACTTCGCGAAACAACAGACCGGTCGGGCACGGGCCCGGGCTCTGGCTCGGGCCCGTCGATCGTGGATCTCGCCGCTCCCTTAGCAGGACGGGAGTCCTCGGTCCCTCCGGGACAGCGGGCGGCGGGCGCACCGAAGCCCGCCGCGCCGAAGTCCTCCGTGCCGACCGTCCGTGTGCGGATCAGGCGGCCTTCCCCCCAGGCCGCGACGCTGTCCGGGGGACGCAGAAACGCTACGGCCGAAGGGTGCGGGGGCCTTCGACCTGGCCACGCACCGGAGCGCGGTGAACGGGGCATGACTACGGAAGAGGAAACCCCCGCGCCACATACGAGATCAAGGATGTCCGCGACGACTCCGCCCGCTCAGCCGGCGGCGCCACCGGCTCCCAGCTGCCGTTCGGCGCTCTCCAGCAGCATGTCCAGCGCGACCGGGTACGCGCTGTGAGGCATGCGCTCGGCCAGCAGCCCGGCGGTCGCCGCGATGTGCGGGTACGCGTCGGCCGGCAGTCGGGCGTACGTCGACTCCCACATCTCCTCGTCCGCCTCGCGCGCCTTCGCCGTGAGCGCGAGGGCGCCCGCGTCGAGCGCCGCGAAGGCCAGGCACTGATCGATGTAGGCGTGATAGATCCGTACCGCGTCGACATCCGCGAACCCCGCGCCGCGAAGGCTCCCGAGGATCGCCTCGTCGGCGGCGATCTCCCGCGGCCGGCCGGTCACCCGGCTCGCGGTCAGCAGCGCGGCCTGCGGATGGGCGAGGTAGGCGCCGTGGATGCGCAGGCCCAGTGAGCGCAGGTCCGCACGCCACTGCCCCGTCGCGACCCAGCCGGCCAGCGCCCGGCCGATCAGCTCCTCGCCGATGGCGAGTGTGAGCCCGTCCATGCCGTCGAAGTACCGGTACAGGGTGCTGGGGTCCGCCCCCAGCGCGGCGCCGAGCCGTCGGGCCGACAGGCCCGCGCTCCCGTGCTCGCGCACCATCCGCAGCGCCGTCTCGACGATGAGCCGCTCGGAGAGCACTGTCCCCTGACGAGTGGGGCGCCGCCGTCTGCGGGCCTCCTCAGGAACCACTTCCTTCGCCATCGCCACGCTCTTTCGTGTCGCCGTACGGGTCTGCCGCCTTATGCCAACATCATTGACCTTAACTCGGCACGCCGGGTTCCATCAGCCCCCTGAGGCACTCGCCTCACCGAGAAAGGACTGTGCCATGCGTGTTCTGCTTGTGGGCGCCGGCGGTGTCGGGAGCGCGATCACCAAGATCGCTGCCCGCCGCGACTTCTTCGACGGCTTCGTCGTCGCCGACTACGACCTGGCCCGGGCCGAGGCCGCGGTCGCGGCCCTGGGGAGCGGGGAGACAAGGTTCAGCGCCTGCCGCGTCGACGCCTCCGACGAGGCGGCGGTCACCCGGCTGCTCACCGAGCGCGGGTGCGACGTCCTGATGAACGCCACCGATCCGCGCTTCGTGATGCCCCTGTTCAACGCCGCGCTGGCGGCGGGCAGCCACTACCTCGACATGGCCATGTCCCTCTCCCGCCCGCACCCCGACGACCCGCACGGCATCTGCGGGGTGAAGCTCGGCGACGAGCAGTTCGAACGGGCCGCCGAGTGGGAGAAGTCGGGCCGTATCGCGCTCGTCGGCATGGGTGTCGAGCCCGGGCTCTCGGACGTCTTCGCGCGCTATGCGGCCGACGAACTCTTCGACGACATCGAGGAGATCGGCATCCGCGACGGCGCCGACCTGTCCGTCGAGGGCTACGACTTCGCGCCGTCCTTCAACATCTGGACGACGATCGAGGAATGCCTGAACCCTCCCGTGGTGTACGAGCGAGAGCGCGGCTGGTTCACGACCGCCCCGTTCAGCGAGCCGGAGGTCTTCGACTTCCCCGAGGGCATCGGCCCCGTCGAGTGCGTCAACGTCGAGCACGAGGAAGTCCTCCTGATCCCGCGCTGGGTCGAAGCCCGCCGGGTCACCTTCAAGTACGGCCTCGGCCAGGACTTCATCGGCAAGCTCCAGACCCTGCACGCCCTGGGCCTGGACTCCACGACGCCGGTCACCGTCCGAGGAGAGGACGGCAGCCCCGCCCGTGTCTCGCCCCGCGACGTGGTCGCCGCCTGTCTGCCGGACCCGGCGGCGCTCGGAGACCGGATGACCGGAAAGACCTGCGCCGGAACCTGGGTCAAGGGCACGAAGGACGGCCTGCCCCGCGAGGTGTACCTCTACCACGTGGTCGACAACCAGTGGTCCATGCGCGAGTACGGCTCCCAGGCCGTCGTCTGGCAGACCGCCGTCAACCCGGTGGTGGCCCTCGAGCTCCTCGCCACCGGCGCCTGGTCCGGGCCCGGTGTCCTGGGCCCCGAAGCCCTCCCTCCGCGCCCCTTCCTCGACCTGCTCACCTCGTACGGCTCCCCCTGGGGCCTGCGCGAACAGGAACCGATCTCCACCAAGTCGGACGGCGCCCCCGGCCCCGCCTGACACCGCCTCGGCGGCCGCGCCCATCCGGAGAGCGGCCGCCCGGCTCCGGCCGCAGGCGTGTCGGGAAAGTTCAATACCGACGCGGGCAGGGTCCCTAGCGTGGGCGGCATGAACGAGATCCACGCACACCTCGCAAGCAGTGCCGCCGAAGCCGCCCGGGTCGCCTGTGGCGTCAGCCCCGAGCAGCTCGCCGGGCCCTCCGGCTGCACCGACTGGACCGTCCGCGAGCTCGCCAACCACCTCGTCCTCTACACCTCGCATGGCCTCGAACACCGCGCCTTGCGCACCCAGCTCCCCGACGAGCTGGTCGCACGCGACTTCACCGCCGACGCCGACTGGTCCGAGCAGTACGCCGCCCAGCTCGACCGGGCACTCGCCGCCTGGGCGAAGCCCGAAGCATGGGACGGCGACATCACCCTCGGTGGCGACGACACGATGCCGGCCGGCGAGATCGCCGCCATGCTGCTCGCCGAACTCGCCCTGCACGGCTGGGACCTGGCCCGAGCCACCGGCCAGGACTTCACACTCCCCGAGGACACCGGCACCTACCTCCTCGACGTCGTCCAGCGCTACGCCGAGACGTACCGCGCGTACGAAGGCTTCGCCGCCCCGGCTCCGGTGGACGCCGACGCACCCGCCTTCACTCGCGCCCTCGCCGCCAGCGGCCGCACCCCCTGAAGCCCGCCACGCCCAGGCGCGGCCGAGGACAGGCCGGTCGGATTCTGGTGCACGGGCCGGTGTGCCGACCCGTGCACGCAGCAGTTCGAGGGCGAGATCCGGCGGTTCGAGACGGGCGGGCAGCGGCGGGAGGTGCCGGACGGAGTTCGGCGCCTGGTCGACCGCCCACAACCGCTTCCGGCAGTGGCATGACGCCGGCGTCAACACCGTCGAACGCCTGATCGACAAGCTCACAGCACGGTGCCCCCGGGCGACGCGCTCAGGTGCCGGACGCCGGGGGCAGGCAGGGCTTGAGTCAACGGTCGACCAGCCGTGGACGCGGGCCCTCACCCGTGGATTCCGCGTCGGTGTCGTCGGTGCCGACCGGGCCGCGGGGAAGCATCCGGTCCAGCCACTTCGGCAGCCACCAGTTGGTCCGGCCGAGGAGTGTCATGGTCGCCGGAACCAGCACCATGCGTACGACCGTGGCGTCGATGAAGATCGCGGTGGCCAGGCCGAGCCCGAACATCTTGGTGGAGGGGTCCTCGGCGACGGCGAAGGACAGGAAGACCGCCACCATGATGAGGGCGGCCGAGGTGATGATCCGGGCGGTGCCCGAGACGCCCTCGACGATCGCCGTGCGGTTGTCGCCGGTGCGCAGGTACTCCTCGCGTACGCGGGAGAGGAGGAACACCTCGTAGTCCATCGACAGGCCGAACAGGATGGCGAAGAGGAACATCGGGATGAACGACACGATCGGAACCGTCGCTTCCAGCCCGATGAGTGCGCCTCCCCAGCCCCACTGGAAGACCGCGACCATGATGCCGTAGGACGCGCCGATGCTCAGCAGATTCAGCAGTACCGCCTTGAGCGGTACGAGGATCGAGCGGAAGGCCAGCATCAGCAGCAGGAACGACATCGCCAGCACGGCGGCGACGAACACCGGCAGGCGCTGGCTGGTGCGTTCGCCCACATCGGACAGGCTCGCGGCGGCACCGCCGACGTGGGCCCTGGCCGGGCCGGGCCCGATCGCCGTGGGCAGCACGTCGGTGCGCAGCCGGGCGATGGTGTCGGCCGTGGCCTTGTCCTGAGGGCTGGTGGTCGGGAACACCACGAGGGTCACGACGCCGGTGGCCCGGTCGATGTGCGTCGGCGCAACGGACGCGATCCCCGGATCCGCCGCGACCGTCCCGACGAGACGGTCCAGCACTCCCGGATCACCGGCGGGGTCCGCGGCGATGACGAGGGGACCGTTGGTGCCCGGGCCGAACCCCTCGGCGACGAGGTCGTAGGCCCGGCGCTCGGTACGGCTGTGGGGCAGTGAGCCGTCGTCGGGCAGGCCGACGCGCAGACCCAGCACGGGCAGCGTCGCCGTCAGCAGCAGCGCCGCCGCGCCGACCGCGTACGGCACCGGGTGCCGGCTGACGTGCCCGATCCAGCGACGCCACCCGGCGGCGTGGGCGGCGCCTGCCGCCGGGTCCCGCCGCCGTGCGAGTCGGCCCGGCTTCCTGGCCTGCAGAGCCCGGCCGATCCGGCCGGCACGGGCCAGGCGTGGGCCGGCGGCACCGAGGAAGGCCGGCAGCAGCGTCACCGACGCGACCACCATGATCAGAACGACGATCGAGACGGCGAGCCCGCCCACCGTCATGAACGGTACGTTCGCGACCGCCAGGCCGAGGATCGATACGACGACGGTGCCCCCGGCGAAGACCACGGGCCTCCCCGCCGTGGCCACCGCTCGTCCCGCCGCCTCGCGGGGATCGAGCCCGCGCGCGAGGTACTCCCGGTGTCTGGCGAGCACGAACAGTGCGTAGTCGATGCCCACTCCGAGCCCGACCATGCTGCCCAGGACGGGGGCGAAGGTCGGGACGTCCGTCACCCCCGCCAGTACCGTCATCGTGGCAACGCCGACGGTCAGCCCGAAGACCGCCATGCCGATCGGCAGCGCGGCGGCGACGAGCGAACCGAACGCCAGGAACAGAATCGTGGCCGCGGCGAGGAGGCCGATCAGCTCGCTCGCGCCGCCGTCGGGGTCGGAGAAGGCGTAGAAGAGGCTCCCGCCCATCTCGATGCGCAGGGGCAGCTCGGCGCGCAGCCGGTCGCCGAGATCGACGAGGGCGTCGAGGTCTTCGGCCGACAGCCGGCTCTGGTCGGGGTACTGCACCCGGACGACCGCGATCCGCCCGTCGGCCGAGACGAGGCCGCCGCGCACGGTGGTGTCCCCGCCTGCGCCGAGTGCCCCCGCCGGGTCGCTCGTGCCGAGCACGTGCGGCAGCCGCTGAACCTCGGTCTGCAGCCGTGTGAGAGCGGTGCGCGCGGTGCCGTGGTCGAAGAACGTCGCACCGCCGTCGAGGGGGGTGACGACCACTTGGGCGGTCATGCCCTCCTGGCCGGTGCCGGCCCGCTCGATCAGTTGCGCGGCCCGTTGGGAGTCCAGTCCCGGAGCGGTCATCGAGTCCGCGGTCCGCCCGCCGACGGCGACGGCGGCGAGGACGGCGAGCGTGGCGGCGACCAGCCATGCCGCGATCACCCGCCAGGGATGGCGGGCGGCGCTTGTGCCCAGGCGCAACAGGGCTTTCGAGAGCATCGGGTCCTCCAACCACCTCGTCGGCCGTCCTTGTACGGCCTCCGATGCCGAGGTTCGTCGCCGCGGCGCTCCGCGGCATCGGCTCGCGGGCCGCGGATCCGTCGACCCCAGGGCCGAGTGACACCCCGTACTTTCGGCCGATGCGCGGCACGGCGCGGCCTCTAAGCTGAGAACCGTGCTGCGAGACGACCTGCGAACCCTGTGGACCGAACCCCGGCCGGCCGACGCGCCCGCCCGGGTGTGGCGGGACTGGGCGCTCCTCGCCGCGAGCCTGGGCGCTGTGGTGCTGGAGGCCATCCTGCGCGAGAACGTCGTGTGGCGGCCGGTGGCGGTGGTGTTCGCCGTATGGCTGTGCCTGCTGCCCCTGTGGCGCCGGACCCGCCCTCTGGCGATGGTCACGCTGGGGTTCGGCTCGGTGATCCTGCTCCAGCTGGCCTCGCTGGTCGCCGCACCGCGCGAGCACGTCGGCCTGGACACCGGCCTG
The DNA here is from genome assembly GCF_055574655.1 of Streptomyces sp. NPDC029956. NCBI lineage: Bacteria > Bacillati > Actinomycetota > Actinomycetes > Kitasatosporales > Streptomycetaceae > Streptomyces > Streptomyces sp. NPDC029956. Next base: position 71,747 of record NZ_JBVHZJ010000026.1, read on the forward strand.
GTCGTGCTCGTGCTGGTGTACGCGCTGCCCCGGTGGGGATCGGGACGGGAGATCGTGCTGGGCAGCGCGGTGATCCTCACGGCCTTCACGCTGGGGGTCGTCGCGGACGACATCCCGGCCGCCGAACAGGTCGGGGGCTTCGTCTTCCTGTGGCTGCCCGGCTTGATCGGGGCGGTCGTGCGGTTCTGGGGGACCGCTCGCGAGCGGCAGTTGGAGCAGGTACGCTCCCGCGAGCGTGAGCAGCTCGCCCGGGAACTGCACGACACAGTGGCCCACCACGTGTCGGCCATGGTGATCAGTGCCCAGGCGGGTCGGGTCCTCGCGGGCACCGACCCGTCCGCCGCCGTCGAGGCGCTGGAGGGGGTCGAGGAGGAAGGGGCGCGCACGCTGGAGGAGATGCGGGCCATGGTCGCCGCGCTGCGCGACCGCGAGGCCGGCGCCGAGCTGGCGCCGCCTGCCGGTGTCGCGGATCTGGAGCGGCTGGTGCGCACCCCGGGTGGTCGCCTCAGGGTCGACCTGGGTCTCGACGGCGAACTGGACGCGCTGCCCCCGGCCGTGGACGCGGCCGTCTACCGCATTGTGCAGGAGTCCGTGACCAACGCGATGCGCCATGCGGTCGACGCGACCGAGGTCGTCGTCCGGGTCACCGCGGAACGGCAGACGGTACGGGTGAGCGTGCGCGACAACGGCCACCGCACCGGCCGAGGCCGTGTCGGGTACGGACTCACCGGACTGCGCGAGCGCGCGACGCTGCTCGGCGGCACACTACGGGCCGGCCCCGGCGCCGACCAGGGCTGGCATGTCGAAGCCGAGCTGCCGAGAGGGAGGACCGAGAGCGGTGCCCATCCGCGTCCTCGTCGCTGACGACCAGACCATCATCCGCACCGGGCTGCGGATCATGCTGAACGCCCAGCCCGGCATCGAGGTGGTCGGCGAGGCCGCCGACGGACAGGAGGCGGTACGTCTGGCCCGCGAACTGCGCCCCGACGTATGCCTGTTCGACATCCGCATGCCCGTGATCGACGGGCTCGAGGCCACCCGGCTGGTCGCCGGCCCGGGCGTCGCCGACCCGCTGGCCGTGGTCGTCATCACCACGTTCGACCTCGACGAGTACGTCTACGGCTCACTGCGTGCAGGCGCCCGCGGATTCCTCCTGAAGGACACGGGAGCGGACCTTCTGGCCCAGGCCGTACGGTCGGCGTCCGACGGCGAGGCGCTCATCGCGCCCAGCGTCACCGTCCGTCTGCTCCAGGCATTCGCGGACCTGCCCGCCGGCCGGCCCGCGGCCCAGCCGGTCTCCCCCGTCACCGCCCGCGAGGAGCAGGTGCTCCTCGCCGTCGCCCGCGGGCTGACCAACACCGAGATCGCCGATGCACTGCACATCAGCCTCAGCACGGTGAAGACGCATCTGGCCAGCCTGATGGCCAAACTCGGCGCCCGCAACCGGGTCGAGATCGCGATGTGGGCCTACGAAACGCGCCGCATCCTCCCCGGAACCTGAGCCGGGTGCCGGGCCATGTCCCATGAGTCCCCGCCCGGCACCGGTGCACCGGTCGGCTCGCGTCGGCTCCACGTGCCTGGCCGGGCCGCTGGGGGTCAGAGCCCCGTCGGGTCGGTGTCGCAGGTGGCGCGGCGGCGGCCGATGGTGACCAGGGCCGCCCAGAGAGCGTCGAGCTCCCCGCGGCGCACCTCGTGGATCGATCCGTCCAGGGGTTCGGCGCCCGGGCCCAGCGGCCGGTCCGGCTCTCCGGCGTCCCTGCGGAGGACGATCCCGGTGGGTGGATCCAGGGCACGCAGGTCCCGTAGGAGACGGTAGCGGGCGAGGTCGGCCTCGGGGTGGGGCAGGTGGCGGGTGATCACCGCGATGTCGGGCAGCAGCACACGGGCCTGGGCCAGGGCGATCCGGGGCTCGTAGGCGTGGGCGACGATGCGGAAGTGCGGGCTGGAGTGGACGCGGGCGCGCACCGATTCCAGTTCGGCGCCCTCGGGCAGGCCTGCTATCAGCACGGTCATCATCGAAGCCATTGTCCCTCCATCCGGCCGCCCGTGCCTCGCCGTGACGGCGGTGGAGGCCGCCCGGCGTGGTCCGCCCGCGGGCCGACGCCTCTCAGCCGCTCATCGTGCTGCCCGCCGCCGAAGGAGGCAGCCGCCGGTGGTCCTGCCGGCCCCGGATGACGACTCCGCCGGCCGCGCTCGCACGCCGCCCGGGTCCGAGGCGCCCGCAGGAGGGTGCGGGTGGTCCTCCCGAGGGCTTCCCCGGGTCACGTACCGGGACCAGCCGGCCACCGGCCGGGCCCCACCTCCGTGCCGGGTGGGGCAAGACCGCCTCAGTCCACCAGCACCCCCGGGTTGAGGATGCCGTGCGGGTCGAGGGCGCCCTTGGCGGCGCGCAGTGCGAGGGCGAAGGGCTCCGGCCGCTGGCGGTCGTAGCCCGGCCGGTGGTCGCGGCCGACGGCATGGTGGTGGGTGATGGTGGCCCGATGGCGGTGGAGCACCTCCCCCACCACGGCCTTCAGCTCGTCCCAGAAGGCGACCTCGTCCCCCGGGCGGCCCGCGGCGAGCACGGTGAAGTAGGGTGCCGCGCCGTCCGGATAGACGTGCGTGAGACGGCAGTTGACGGTGGCCGGATGGCCCGAGATCTTGAGCGCCGCCTCGCTGACCGTTCTGCGGACGTCCTCGACGAGGGCGGGTATACGGTCCCAGGTGGCCGCCGTCTCGAAGGTCTCCGCGACGGCGCCCATCCGCGCCAGGCCGTCCCGGAGGTAGGGCATCCGCAGGAAGGCCGACCGCCACGCGTTCACCGCCTCGTCGGCGGGAGCACCGTCCGTACCGGCGCCGGACGGCTCGCGTCGGCCCCCGTGGGAGCGGGCCAGGTCGACTGCCTGGGCGAGCCGGGCGTCGACCGGGGCGTCGGCGGACTCGAAGCCGAGCACGAGGACGGCCGAGCCGTCCCGAGCGGCGCCGGCCAGCGCGGCTTCGCCGGAGTCGAGCAGCCGGCAGTTGGCGGGGCCGAGGTCGGACTGCGCGAGGGCGCGGACCGCCCCGAGTGCGGCGCCGAATTCGTCGAAGGCGAGCGAGGCGGACGCCTTGTGGACCGGGCGGGCCTGGAGCCGTACCCACGCCTCGGTGATGATGCCGAGCGCTCCCTCCGAGCCGAGGAACATCCGGTCCGGCGAGGGACCCGCGCCCGAGGCGGGCAGCCGCCACGACTCCGCGGTGCCGGCCGGGGTGACCACCCGCAGCGACTGGACGAAGTCGTCGATGTGCGTGCGGCCGGTGGCGTAGTGGCCGCCGGCCCGGGTCGCGAGCCAGCCGCCGAGGGTGGAGAACTCGAAGCTCTGCGGGAAGTGCCGGAGTGTCAGGCCGTGCGGACGCAGCTGGTTCTCCAGGCTCGGGCCGAGCGTCCCCGCCTGGATGCGGGCGGCCCTGCCCTCGGTGTCGACCTGCAGCACCCGGTCCATCCTGGTCAGGTCGAGGGAGAGCACCGCGCGATGCCGGTCGCCTCGGTACTCGACCCCGCCCACCACCGAGGACCCGCCGCCGAAGGGCACGACGGCGACCTGGTGTCCGCCGGCCCAGTCCAGGAGGTCGACCACCTCCCGCTCCTCCGTCGGGAAGGCGACCAGGTCGGGGATCCGGCCCGGACGGCCTCGTAGGGCTCGCGCGATGTCCCGGTACGCCTTGCCCATCGCGTGGGCGGCGCGGTCGTCCGGGTCGGTGCTGATCAGCCGCGACAGGCTCGCGGTGGGCTGGACCACGGGTGCCCCGATGCCCAGATCGGCGATACGGGGCACGGGGAGCGGGCGGGCCAGGGTTCCGGGCAGCAGGGCTCCCATCGCCGCGCACTCGGCGTCGTCGGGGTGGGCGCTTTCCCATCCCCAGCCCCACCAGGACCGGAGGGGGGCGGGCGGGATCGACTGCGTCGTCGTGCCGGACATGGGCGCTCCAGAGGCCGCGAGTGAATTTACCGAGAGGTAAATTACTTACTGATAATATCCGCGCATGGCAACCCCTCGTTCGAAGGCAGGCACCAAGGGCGTCCCCCGGCACCTCCGTCGGCAGCAGATGCTGGAGGCCGCCACGGAGGAGTTCGGAAGCCGCGGATACGCCGCCGCCTCCCTGGCAGCCGTCGCGGAACGCGTCGGGGTCACCAAGACGCTGCTGCACCAGTACTTCGGCACGAAGGAAGACCTGTACGTCGCCTGCCTGGCGCCCGTCGGGGAAGGCCTGCTCGACACGATCCGCACGGCAATGGGCGACGAGGGAACGACCCCGCACACTCCCCTGCGGGTACTCCGCGGCATCTTCGTCGCACTGGAGGGACACCGGGAGGCCTGGTTCGTCCTCTACGACCGCACCCTGCCGCCCGACGGTGAGGCCGCCCGGACGGCGGCGATCCACCGGTCGGCCATCGACGCGCTCGCGGCCGACGGCACCACCGAGCTGCTGCGCGCCGCCGGATCCACCGACCCCATGGACGCCGACGTGCTCCGCCACGTCTGGACGGACCTGGTCGGGACCCTCGTCCGCTGGTGGGTCAAGCATCCCGAGGAGACGCCGGAGGCCATGACACGGCGCTGCGCCCGTCTCTTCACGGTCGCCGCCGCACTCGCTGCCGATCCCGCACCTCCGAGCTGACCAGGAGGAGCAGGAGGAACCGGCAGCCGGGAGGGGAGACGCCCCTCACGATGCCCGCACCACCGAAGCACGCTTGCAGTCGCTGCAGCGCCACCAGCGCCCGGTGCACCGCACCCACCGCATGCACCGACGGCTGGAGCGGGGTCTGCGACGGTCACACCCTCCGGGCGGCTCGCCCGAAACGCACCGCCCCGCGTCGCAGACGCCGCCCACACTCGCACCTGCGGCGTGGAAGTGGCGGTCCGCACCGTGCGGCTCTCTTCACCGTCACATGCCGGTGACGTCCCTGGCCCGCTGGAGTACGGAGTCGAGCGCGGCCACCCTGCCGTCGCGCCGCCTCGCGCGCACCGCCCGGTCCTCCGGAACCAACCGTTCGGCGGTCAGCACGGCGTAGGCGTCCGGGTCACCGAAGGCGGCCCGCGGGTGCTCCCCCGTCTCCGCGCAGTGCGTCGTGACCTCCTTGACCGCCCGAAGCACAACCTCCCGGTCCACGCCCGGCTGCATGGCGAGCCGTACCTGGAAACGCGCCATCCACTTCTCGCGGTCCCTCTCTCCCGCCGTATCCGCCGTCCGGTCCTTCTTCGCCACGTGTTCTCTCCCGTGTGATCGGCAGCCGTCCGTCACGGAGTGGGACGTCGAGACCTGCCGGTGGGTTGCCCGAGCGAGACTCCTTCCGGCCGCCGACGACACCCCGCGACGGCCGGAGGACAGCCGAGCCGCCCGCCTGCGCAAAGGCTCACGCGGCGGACGGCCACCCGGCTTCGATGAGGAGCGGCACAAGAAGCGCAGCACCGTCGAGCGGGCGGTCAACCGCCTGAAGCAGTCGCGGGCAGTCGCGACTCGGTACGACAAGCCCGGCTACGCCTCCCTCGGCACCGCCACCGCGGCCTCCGTCGCGATCTGGCTACGAACGTGGTCCCGGAGGCGCTGCCTCGGTGTCGTTGCAGCCGTGGTCGGCCCACTCGGTGAGCAGCTCGGCCAGCCTGGTGAGCGGCGTCGTCATCGGCCAGGGCGCGCATTCTTCCCGGCCTGTCCACGTCAGGTGAACCACAGCCCAGGGAAACGACCGGTTCGCGACCTTGAACAGGACGTCGTCACACCCTTCGCATTGCGCCGCAGCGGAGACCTCTGCTTCGTGCAGTGGGTGCCCAAGGGAGAGCTCGCGACGCAGTTCCAGCTCGAACTCGTACATGCCACGATCGGGCACCCACCACGGAGCGGGCAGGAACGACGGCTCATCCGGCATGTGCTGCATCCCAGCACCCTTGCAGCACCTCTTGGGTTAGCCATGATCGCCCGACATGTCCTAGCCGATGAGGGCCTCGGTGATCTGGCGGGTGGTCTGCGCGGCGACTCGGGGGTTGACGGCGGCGTAGTGGGTGTAGGCGTTCAAGCCCGTGGCCAACGCCCAGCCGCGGCCCCGCATCCAGGTGGCGTCGTCCACGCCGAGCGCCGCGCGGAAGGCGGCCCGGGGCTCCGCCGACATCAGGGTGAAGGCGATCATCAGGTCGCAGGCCGGGTCGCCGATGCCCAGCCCGCCGAAGTCGATGACCGCGCTGAGGCGGCCGTCGACGGTCAGCAGGTTGCCATGGTGGAAGTCACCGTGGAACCAGACAGGTGGGCGGTCCCACCCGGGGGCGCTCAGGGCCGCATCCCACAGCCCCGTCATGGCCGCGGCATCGAACGCGCCGTCGGCCTCGGCGATGGCGGCCCGCGTCGCGCGGTCCCGTGCGGCCAGCGGCCGCATGGCGAGATCCTCGCGGGTCCCCAGGGCCGGCGTCTCCTGGGGCTCGAACCGCTGGAGGGCGGTCAGGAATCCGGCCAGTTCGACGGCTGCCTCGGACGAATGGGCCAGCTCCTCGACGGTCGCCACCTCACCCGCCAGCCAGCGGGACACCGACCACGTCCATGGATAGCCGAAGCCGGGCTTCCCCACCCCCACAGGAACCGGGACGGCCAGCGGGAGATGCGGGGCGAGCCGGGGCAGCCACTCGGACTCCTTCCCTGCCTGCCCGATGACCCCGGACCGACGGGGCAGCCGGACGGACAGGTCCTCGCCCAGCCGGTAGATCACATGGTCCGAACCGGCCGGGTCGACCAGCTCCAAGGACAGGCCGGCCCACTGGGGGAACTGCGCATCGACCAGGCGCCTGACCAGTGCGGCATCGATCGCGGTACGGGTGTCCGCGACTCTCTCGGTTGTCACGCGCGCCTCCTGGCGTCGGCCCGCCCCGTGCGGCGGCCTGTCGGGGCAATCACAGCGGTTCGCAGGTTCGCCTGTCGACCGGGTTTCCCCAACAGCGCCTTCCGCTGGGGGCTTTGCGCGCCGGCACCTCACGGCCGACCCAGCCTGCCCCCCCCTGGCCCCACGGATCCACCCTCTGGGTCCGGCAGACCCAACCCACCTTGAAGAGTGCCGCGCCGACCGCTCGGGCACACGCTGAACTTCCCTCGGTCCGGAGTCTTGCGTCCGTCGACACAAGGGGCACACCATGCATATGACTGACCGGTAGTTCAGTAGTCCCGAGCCGCCCAGACGCTGAGGGACGACCTCCTGAGGGTCGGCAGGGGTGCGCCGCTCCGCCTATGGGCGATGACGACAGACGTCACCACCACGCCATTTCACCCCATAACCGAAAAAGCAGGTCGGAATCATCTTTCGGCGCGCTACGCTCCCCTTCATGCCGACCATGGACATGCCAATTCGAACGGCCGCCCGTCTCGGTGCGGCCCTGCGGTCCGGACCGCGCCCGGCCGGGACCGCGTTCTCGACGAGACCCGTCCGGTTCTCCTTCATCCTCCTTCTCCTGCTGAGTCTTCTCGGGGCGCCGGCCCTGGCCAGTGCCGCACCGCCCCCGCCCGACCGGTCCGTCGCGTCCACCGCCGCGACAGCGAACGGCTCTGCCGTGGCCCAGGCCCAGGCACGCTGGGGCGACCGGCGGCTCGACCAGGTCTCCTTCCTCGGAACCCACAACGCGTTCACCAACTACGAGGACTCCCGATGGAGTTCGGTGTCCCAGTCCGAGTCCCTACGCCACCAGCTCGAGAACGGCGTGCGCGGCCTGAGCCTGGACACCCACTGGTACGAGCGCAGCACCTGGCTCTGCGTCATCAGCTTCGGCAGCGACTGCTACCCGAGCGACGTCCACCTCTGTCATGGCGAGTGCAAGACCTTCGCGGGGGTCACGTACGCGCTGCCCCGGCAGTCCTTGCAGGGCAGCATGCAGACCGTGGTGGACTTCCTCGCGGCGAATCCTCAGGAGGTGGTGACCATCTTCCTGGAGGACTACGTCAGCGCCCAGCAGCTGGGGAACTCACTCGGCCGGGTGCGCGGCCTCGATCAGCTCCTCTTCCGGCCGGATGCGTGGAGCGTGCGCCGGCAGGGCTGGCCGAGGATGACCGACCTCGTCGGCTCCGGGAAGCGCCTGCTGATCTTCAGCGACGAGCCTGACCGTGAGCACCTGGGGGTCATGTACGACAAGGCCTGGACCGTCAGCAACTTCTGGAGCCTCGGCGACCTCGGCAACGACCTCTCCTGCGTCAGCCGGTGGTCCGACGTACCGCTGGACCGTCAGGAACCGGGATTCCGAAGGCTTTTCACCATGAGCCACCATCGGAACGTACCCACGGTCATCAACGCAGCTCTCGACAACGGAGCCACACTGCGGGACCGCATCGACCAGCGCTGCCGCCCGGCGGCCGGCGACCGCGACCCGAACTTCGTCTCGGTCGACTTCCACCGGATATCCGACGGGAGCGGCCACACGCCGGCCTCGATCGTCGCGGAACTGAACGCCCGCAACTGAGACCCCGACCGCACACCCCCGCAGCCCCCCTGCCCGCGCGCGGGCAGGTCGCTCTTCCGGCCGTCGACGGCTCCGGTCCACTGAACCGGTAGCGGCGTACTGCATCGTCGTCGCCACCGGTTCGGTGGACAGGTAGCGGCGTACCGCATGGCAGTCGCTACCGGTTCCTTGGACGGGTGGAGACGACCGTGCGGCCGTCGCTGCGGGCGATCCGCTCCGCGTCGTAGATCAGGTGGATCTCGTCACAGACGGCGGCGAAGGTCCGGCCGGACGAGGCCACGGGACGGCATGGCTCTAAGGTATCCGGCATGACGAGCGCAGCCGGTGAGCTGGTGGGTGGGCGTTACCGACTGGTCCAGGCGATCGGTCGCGGCGGCATGGGCCAGGTTTGGCGTGCTCACGATGATCGCCTCGACCGTGAAGTGGCGGTCAAGGAAGTACTGGTGCCGGGTGACGCGGCAGCGGGTCTGCGGTCCGAGTTGATCGCGCGGACGGAGCGGGAGGCGCGGGCCGCTGCCCGGCTTCGGCACCCGGGTGTGGTGGCCGTGCACGACGTGGTCCACGATCGTGGTGTTCCGTGGATCGTCATGGAGTTCGTCGCCGGTCCCTCGCTCGGGGAACTCGTCAGGACACAGGGCCGCCTCGGCTGGGAGCTCGTTGCAGGCCTCGGCGTCGGAATCGCGGATGCCCTCGCACACGCCCATGCCGCCGGGGTGGTGCACCGCGATCTCAAACCAGACAACGTCCTCCTCGCCGGTGAACGGCCTGTCATCGCCGACTTCGGCATCGCGCGACTTCTCGACGCCACACAGCACCTGACGGCAACACACACCATCATCGGGACACCACAGTTCATGCCTCCCGAGCAGTTGGAGGGCCGGCGCGTCGAGGCTCCGGCGGACCTGTGGGCGCTCGGTGCCACGCTGTACGCGGCCGTCGAAGGACGGCCGCCGTTCGACGGGCCGACCCTCACCGCGGTCATCACGGCCGTACTGACGCAACCCGTCCCGGCGCCCGCGCATGCGGGACCGCTGGCAGAGCTGATCGGTGAACTCCTTCACAAGGACCCGGCATCGCGTCCTGACGCCCGCGCCGCCACTCAGAGGCTGCGTTCCCTCATGGGCACGGCAAGCGAGCCCGAAACCCCCGCGCGCACGCCCACGGTGGTGGACCTCGCCCGTGCACCGGATCGCGCACGCGCCTCCGGTGCCGGTCGCGGGTTCGCCGACATGCCCACCGCCTCCGCCGTTCCGGACACGGCCCAAAGCGCCCCCCGTCGCACGGATGCCCCCGGGCCGCGCCGTCGCAGCGTCCTCCTGGGCGGACTGGCCGCCCTGGCCGCGGTGGGGGGAGCTTCCGCCCTCGCTGCGCGCCAGTTCACCGGGGACGAGGCCAAGGCACCCCCGCCGTGGACCGCACTCACCGGCGCTCAGAACCCTGTCCTGTCGCTGGCGTTCAACCACGACGGAACTCTCCTGGCCGGCGGGTGCAAGGACCGCACCGTACGGCTCTGGGACGTGGTCGCCGGCACCCTTGCCGCCACCCTCGAAGTGCCGCCGGACCCTGCCCGGGACGACTATCCGATCGAGGTGTACGAGGTCCGCTTCAGCCCCGACGGCAAGACCCTGGCCGTCAGCACCAACGGCCCGATACCCCGCGTGCACCTCTGGAACGTGGCGACCCGATCCCTCACCCGTACCCTGGACCGAAGTGGCCCCGTGTCGTACCCGGTCGAGTTCAGCCCCGACGGCAAGACCATCGCGACCAACGGCGACAGGGATGTCCTGATCTGGAACGCAGCCACCGGTGCCCTCGTCGAGACGCTGGGCGACGACTGGGAGGCGGTGACGACCCTCGCGTTCAGCCACGACGGAAAGGCCCTCGCCATCGGCGACGAGGACGGGAGACTCCGCCTGTGGGAGCCGGGGTCGGGCTCGAAGACCACGGAGTTGGAAGCCGTGGACAGGGGCTTGCTGTCCATGGCGTTCACGCCTGACGGAAGCGCCGTCATCACCGGTAGCGACAGGCTGCGCCTGCACGACCGGGACGACCGGAGCATCGCGCAGTTCGGCGATGAGAAGGCCGACTGGGTGACGGCCGGCCCGGACGGCGACTCGATCGCCGCCGTTTCCTACTTCGTCGGATCCGCGAAACTGCGCCTGTGGTCCACCGCGACCCGAGCCGTCACCGGCGAGGCCGAGATCGCCGAAGGGCTGGGCTCCGTGCCAGTCGCCCTCAGCCCCGGCTGGGAGAGACTGGCCACAGGTGGGGACGGCAACTCGGTGCGACTGTGGCCCTTCTCGCCTCACAACCCGCCCGGGTACATCCACACACCCGCGCCCACAGCCTCCAGCGGCTGACCCTTCGGCACCGGCTGCCTGCTCAGCGGGCCCCGGGACAGGCTCTTGGGGCGCGGCGTTGCAGGTGAACCCGGGAGTTGTCAGGTCGGGCGCGCCGAACCGGCGTCGTAGGGCCCAGCGGCGCGGGCCGGACCAGCGAGCGTGTCCCGGCGGCGATCGGGCGTGCCGAACCGGCGTCGCAGAGCCCGGTCGCAGGACCGGTCGCGCGGGCTGGCCGCAGGGCCGGCTCGCCTCAGCCCCCCTGCCCCGCGCTGCCGATCGGACCGACTTCCACCGGGGATCCGGGGTCCTCCGTGACGGGCAGGGTCGCAGCGCCCGGCCAGGCCAGAGCGACCGTCTTCGTCTCGTTCGGCGGGGTCACCAGGAGTCCCGTGATGCGGGCGCCGGAGCCGCCCGTCTTGTTCACGGGGTAGCTGATGGCGAAGGCCACCGACTTCCCGCTCTTGAGGGTGACCGAGGCGCCTTGCACACCCGTGCGCTTCGCGGACAGCGTGCCCGCGGTCGTCCGGAGGTCGACACCCGCGTAACCGGACACCACGCAGTCCCGGCCCCCATCGTTCGTCAGCTCCACGACGACGGTGCCGTCGGGGTCACCCTCGATGGTGTTGTCCGTCGCGGTGATCTCCAGCTCGTCGGTGCGGCACTGCCCGGTCTTTCCAGTCTTCCCGGCCTCCCCGGACGTCCCGGTCCCCTCGGTCTTGCCGCTCTCGTCGGAGCCGGTCCCGGCTGCCGCACCCTGCCCTCCGGAGCTCGGCCCTCCGGGACCCTTCCCTCCGGGGCCCTGTCCACCCGAGTTCTGTCCACCCGAGTTCTGTCCGGCGGAGTCCTGTCCCGCGGAGTCCTTCCCCTGGCCCTGACCCGCGTCGCCCTGGTCCGTACCGCCGGCCGAGGCGGCCGCGGTGGAGGACGGCAGAGCGCCCTGCCCCTTCGCGTCGCCGTCGTTGCAGGCCGTCAGCGAGAGCCCCGCAACGATGGCCAGGGCGGCGGTGAAGGTGAGCTTGTGAACGCGCATGGTTTCTTCCTCGGTGTCGGTGGCGGGTGCCCGGTTGCTCGGTGGAAGTCAGCGTTTCCGAAGCCCAAGACCCGTCCCGACGCCGGGCCGTTCCGTCCCACCGACCCGCGGTACAGCCCTGTTACAAGCCCGGGTCATGACAGACCGCCGGGGCCAGGAACACCCCGCCCCCACACGGCGCCCGTGTCGTTTCCCGTACGTCGCCCTCTGGGGCAGACCCGTGACCCGGCGATCCTTGACCTCGGACGGCCCCACCACCCGGCCGTCACTGCCGGGCGGTCAGAACAACCGCCATGGGCGGAGTCTGCCCTCCGACCGGGACCTCGCGTACCAGCGCCGCCGGAGGTCTGCCAGGACGACGTCCTCCACGTCCGCGAGGGATCCCAGCAGCCGGTAGGCGACGTTGAGCAGCTGCCGCCGCTCGCTCGTGGTCGCGCGCAGGCCCGGATCCAGCTGACCCCACCTTGTCTGCGTTCGCGGCCTCCCGCAGAGCCCGCGCCGGCTCCATCACGGCCTGCATCTGCGACCAACACGTCTCCGGCGCCCGGTCGAGGCAGCCGCCGTCCGTATCGAACTCGGTGACCGCGGCCTTCAAGGCGGCAGTCGTGTCCTTCACGCTCGGCGCCGCCGGCGTGCTCGGCGCGGCCGGCTTCTCCGCAGTGCTGTCCCCATTCGAGCTGCAGCCGCTCACAGCCGCCACGGTCACGGCCATGGGGCGATCATGGGGAGCGGTAGCGGCCGGCGCGTAACTGCTCGCACCGGGATCGGAACTGCTCGAAGCGCTCGCGCCGCTCATCCGTGGGGAAGAGCAGCGGCAGGCTGACGTCGAGGAGGAAGTCCTGGCACGGAAGGCTCTGGGGCAAGGGGTCGAAGATGGCCAGGAGGGTGCCGGATTCGTCGACCAGCGGGACGCCGGAGCAGTATCGGGCATCGCCCACGCTCCAGCCCACGGTCACCCGGGTCCGGTACATGTCGGTGACCTCGACCATGGCTCGCTCGAGGCCGGGCAGCCTGGCCGAGTGCCGAGCCAAGGCGCCTCGGGTGTGGTCGATGCGCGCGATGAGTTCCGCCTCGCGTGCCAAGTCACGGGCCCACTGGCGTGCTTCGGCGCGGAGTCCTTCCTCTTGTGCCGCGAGCCGTTCCTGCTCCTCCTCACGCAGCTTCTGGGCCTCCGCCAAGAAGCATCCGGGTGATGCCCACATCACCTCGATCGGTTCCTCGCGGTACCGCTGCGGCTTCCGCGTAGCGCGTGCGACCAGGCGAGAGGTGAGAATTCTGCGTACGAACTCAGCAAGCGGCATGGACGGGGCGGGGTGCCAGGAGGCACGAGCGAACCGAGCCATGGGCTCGACGGCCATCAGCTGGTCCTGATCCCGGTCCAGGCGTACGGAGGGAACCGCCCCGAGCCAGTGAATACGGCTGCGGTCACTGAACCAGCAGCAACGCACGCCGCTGGCGCTCATTCTCGCCGTGCGGGCGCGTATCTCGTCCACGGTGATACCGGCCAGCTGCGCCTCCAAGGCCATGCGGCGGCCGGTCGCAGTGGAGGCGAGTACGTCCGCACGCCAACTGCCGTCCGGACCGGTCACCTCCAAGTCTGCTGTCCACCCCGCGGCGCGGGCCGCCTGGGCAAGCTCGAGCTTGAGCAGGTGGTGGGCCATGGATTCCTCCGACAGCGCGCAGGCCGGCGAACCTGGCCTGTGAGCGAAGAACCGTAGGCCCAACTGCGACTTCTTGGCGTTCATGCCGTGGCCGCACTCCGGGCACGCCAGCGGGGCGGGAGGCTGCGCTCGGTGAATCATGGTCCAGTCCCAGCCGCAGCCGAGGTCAGGCAGTGTGGCGTCAAGGCGCCCCTGATCCGGATGCATCGCAGTGAAGCTCATCGGTATCCCCCCTGTGGCAATCCCTCATGCCACGGTTCCGCGTCCGAACCTGTGTGCCGTGGCGGGATGCGCCAAACCGGCTCCGCCGATGGCATCGGCAAGGCAGCCGGCAACTGGCCCGCACTCGTGCCCTCGACCACTCCCTGAACCGCCGATGCGCCGCCGCCCCTGACAGCCGAGAGACGCCGTCGGCAGTCGTTGCCATGTACAGCCCGACGTGGCCACGAACCCGATCGCGGCCAGGACCTCTCGGTTGCCGTGCCGACGTCGACCACCACCCTGAGGCCGCGACGGTGCTTCCGGCACCCGCTGGATCAGCTCCCACAGCTCATCCGGCACCAGTCGTTCCACGATCACCACGACCTGTCGCGCCTACGACTCGCTTGAGCAGTCGGTCTCAGTCCAGGTCGCCCGTAGGTCACGGCAGACGATGCTGAGTGTGCCGTCCCCACAGGCGATCTCGTGGCTGCAGCCGTCTCCGTGCGGCAGGATCTCGTCGAGGATCACAGGCCCGAGGTCGGTTCCCCGGTCCTCGTCGGCGGGATCGATGACGAAGCTGGACACCCCTGTGTAGCGGATGAGCAGGTCTTGGTCGTGCTTCCAGCAGTTGTGCTGGAACCCGACCTCGACCTCCTCACCGCCGGCACCCCGGACGGCCTGAAGCGTCAGGTCCTTCACACATCGCCTGCTGTGAAAGTCGTAGTGGTCCGGATCGGTGGCGAAAGCCCGGGCGCCCGGCGGCAGATCACCCGAGATCGAGAGGAGGTGGTTCAGGTAGCGAGCCGGGTCCAAGAGACCTGACAGGTCACCGACCTGCGCATCTCGATCGACGTACTGCATCGGCCTGCGCCCCCGTTCTTGGCTTCCCACTGGCCGACGAATCGTCGCACAGACCCACCAACTGAGATGACGTCCTGGAAGGCCGACGCATCATCCGCCTTTCCCTCGGTGACACGGAGGGCCAAGGGCCGGGCGCGACTGTCGCTGACGAGATGGGCTTTCGTACTCAGCCACCGCGGGAACGTCCGAGCGCATGATCGTCCGGCTCAGCCTGATCCGGAGCCCCTCTTTTCCAGCTCCGGCGGCGTACTGGTGGGCTCGGCAGACGGTGGAGTCCACTGCGACACCGTCCACCCGACGTCGTCAGCGTCGTCGGCTGTTGCGAGGAGCGTGGTCTGCTGTCCTGCTGCGCAAGCGTTCCCTCCCACTCCCCCTGCCCGGCCTCTGGACCTGGTCAGGGGCCGTTTCACCTGCAGTTGCTCGAGCTCAGCGTGCATGGCCCAGAGAGGGCGCGACGGGTAGGTTCGTGGGCGGGTACTGCCTGAGGGGTGATGCGCGGCCGGCGCTGGCAGGTTGCCTCCTGGCCATCAACGAAGCCCGACCGTCGGTTAGGTCCCGGACGAGTCTCCGGGCCGCCCCCAGACAGGCCGGGGATGCAACCATTCCCTTCAGAGCTGGAACCCCCGGAAGCCGACCGCGCGCTTGAAAGCATAGTGACCAGCACTGACAACGGCCCTGCAAGTGCGGCCCCTCGCCCAGATACTCACCGAGCGCCGCAGCGGACGGCCTACGCGCTGCCCAGCACTCGATCCGACGCGGTTGCCCCATCGCCTGCGCCTGAGACCCGATTTCGGTTCCAGGTAGCCGGCCCCGTACCCCGGCTCCCGGACGCGGGGAGCGGATCAGCCCCGGTCAAGCCGCGGCAGCGACGCGCAGAGGCGCACGGGCAACTCCGGGAGCGCTTTGTGAATGCCCGCGCACCCCGCGTCACCGTTCGTGGTGACCGGCCGCCAGCCCGAGGCCTCGGCCCGGTAGAACCAGCGCTGGGAGACACCCGAGGACGAGCATCCGTCGCCGGCGTCACCGCACACCGGCCCCATTCGGGTCGAGAGGTCGAGCACCAGCCACGTGTCGTCGCAGCCGCGTTCCTCCCAGCTCGTGTGTTTGGGGATGTCCGTATCGTTGACTGCCTGCTGGTACGAGGACGAATCGCACCGCGGGGGCGTGGGGTCGCAGCCGTTCTCACCACACTTCCGCAAGGCGGGAGGGGTGGCACCGGCGGGGGTGTACACGTCCCAGCTGTTCACCATGACCTTGCGGGAGCTCAGAGGCTCGCCCAGCTTCACCGTCGCTTCGACCAGTTGCGTCTCGGTGCAGCCGGATTCCCGGTCCTGGGAACGGGTCTCGTAGGTGACCTTCACGTACAGCGTGCCGTGTTCGACAGTTTCGAGTTCACCGCGCAGGCCGCGCACGCAGTCGCGTGCACCGTCGGGCACTTCGGCGTCGACCACCAGGGACCGGCCGCCGTCGGCGGTACGGACACCGTCGATGCGGATCGGCGCGGCAAGCGTCCAGGCCGTGGCGGCCGTCGCCGAGCCCGAAGCCTCCGCAGCGGTCTCGACTGTCTCGGAACCGCAGCCGGCGAGGATCGCCAGAACCGCGCCGAGCACGGCCATCCGTATGCCCCGCTGCCGCATGCCAAGCCCCCGTTCGCCGAAGATCGGCAGCCTAGCGTGCCCCAGGGTGCCCCTCGCAGTCTGCTCCGGGACAGTTGCACGGCCGAGCAGTCTCTTCCCCGGACAGCCTGCGGGCGGACAGACGAGTTGATCCGGAGTGACTCGGTGGTCGCAGGCGATCAGTGAGCGGGTGACGGACGCGCCGGTGCTGTTGTTGTTGTGCCAGAGCGCGGCGGTCATCGCCAGGATGCGTTGGGCGAACTCGTACAGCGACGCCCTCGACGTCTCTTCTGGTTGGAAGAGGACGCCCACCAAGAAGCTCCGAGGCTCTGCCCAAGCTGTAGACCTCGCAGGCGTTCAGAAGGTGACGGCAGCGGGTCAGGAACGGGACCAGGGCCGGTGGCCGTTGGCGCGGCGGGAACGGCCGGCGCCGACGCCCGCGATGTGCAGGGCAAGGGCTGCGAGCCCGAGCAGCATCACGTTCGTCGAGGAGAAGACGTCATTGGTGACGATCTCCGCGGCGTTGATCAGGAAAGCGACGAAGAACAGTACTGCGGCGGCTATGCCGAGCATGGCGGGGCTCCTTCCGTAGGGTGCCGTCCGTATGCCCCCGCAACACCCCCGCACACCTGTACGACCACGAAGCGGGTCCTGGCTTGGGGAACGGCCGCTGACGGAAGAGCGGCAGGAGGAGACGTGGGGAGGTCGGGAGGTGGGGCAGCGTGATGCGACGGACGCGCGGTCGTCCTCTCCCGTGTCATGGGACGTTCGCGTCCTGGCGCCTCGCGACGTGCACGGAGGCGGCTGCCGGGAGTGGCCTTGCTGACTCTGTGCCGGAACTCTGCCGTAGCAGGCGTGGGGCCGGTAAGACAGACCCAGGCGGCACAGGGAAGGGGTGGGCTCGGCACGTTCTCCTGGTGGAGTCCACGTCGGGGACTCGTTCCATCGCGGTGGCAGGTCTGGAAGTCCGTTTCGAGACCGGGCAGAAGAACTGCTCCGTGTACTGCACAGACGCCGGCGGAGAGGTGTACAGGGCGAAGTACCCTCACCATCCGCCGGCGTCCGACCCGGAAGAGCAGCGTTTCGACGAGGACCAGGTGCGCGACTTCGCCGTGACGATCCAGAACACCATCGCGCGGGAGAACACTTTCCGCGCTCGGCGGCAGAGCGGCCACCCTCATCGGCCCCCGCAGTCTGTCAGCTCCCCTCCGTTTCGAAGGTGCGCAGCAGGTCGGCGGCGACACTCACGGCGATCGTCGCCGGCTCCTTGCCGGTGATGTCGCCCAGTCCGATCGGGGTCTTGATCCGGTCGAGGGTGGACTCGGTGTGACCTCCCTCGGTGACGAGGCGTCTGCGAAAGCGTCCCCACTTGGCCGCCGATCCGATCAGACCGATCGAACCGAGGTGGGTGGTGCGCAGGGCGGCGTCGCACAGAGCAGCATCCTCGGCGTGATCATGGGTCATGATCAGGACGTGGGTGCCGTGCGGCAACCTCTCGAGCACCTCCTCGGGCAGCAGCGGTGTGTGGTGCACGTGGATCTGGGCCACCGCGTCCCCCAGCACGTCGAGCCGTTCCTCGGTGAGGAGGTCGGAGCGGGTGTCGATCAGATGGAGGTCGAGGTCCTGGCGTGCGAGGATGCGCGCCAGTTCCATACCGACGTGGCCGACTCCGAAGATCGCCACCGCTCGTACCACCGGGAGGGGTTCGAGCAGCACCGACACGGTGCCGCCGCAGCATTGCACGCCGTGCCGGTTGGTCACCTTGTCGTTCAGGGCGAAGTCGAGCAGTTCCGGATCGGGTTCGGCCGCGGCGATCATCTCCCGGGCTCGGTCGATGGCGACCGCCTCGACATTGCCGCCACCGATCGAGCCCCATGTTTCGGTCTGTCCCACCACGAGCTTCGCACCGGCGTCGCGGGGTGCGTGGCCGCGCACGGTCGCGACGGTCACCAGCACGCCGGGCTCCCGGCGTACGCGCAGCCGGGTGACCGCGGCGACCCATGTCATGTCAGGCACCACTCAGCGCTTCTGCCTCGGTGCGGGTCGTGCCGTCGGTGGCAGACCCGCCGCCCGTGGGACCGTGCCGGCGGTGACCGCTGTGGGAGGTGTCGTTCCGGCGAGCCGCCTGGATCGCCCAGTACACCGCCTCGGGCGTCGCGGGTGAGGCCAACTCGACGCTCACCCCGCCCGGGCCGAAGGCGGCGGCGGCCTGCCGCAACGCTTCTCGTGCCGAGAACGCCAGCATCAGCGGAGGCTCGCCCACTGCCTTGGACCCGTACACCGCGCCCTCTTCGGTGGCGTTCTGCAGCAGCGTGACGTGGAACTCCTCGGGCATCTCCGAGAAGCTGGGCAGCTTGTACGTGCTCGCGGCCTGCGTCAGCAGCCGGCCGCGGTTCGGCCCGTCACTTGCGTCCCAGCGCATGTCCTCGAGGGTCAGCCAGCCCGCGCCCTGCACGAAGCCGCCCTCGATCTGACCGATGTCGATCATCGGGGAGAGGCTGTCGCCGACGTCGTGCACGATGTCCACCCGCCGGATGCGGTACGCGCCGGTGAAGCCGTCCACCTCCACCTCGGCCGCGGCGGCGCCGTGGGAGAAGTACTTGAACGGCGATCCCTGGAACGCCTTCGCGTCCCAGTGCAGGCCCTCGGTGCGGTAGAAACCCGCTGCCGACAGCTGCACTCGTTGGAAGTACGCGGTGCGCACGAGCTCGTCCCAGGCCAGCTCCTGGTCGCTGCCCAGGGTCCGGGCGACGCCCTCGACGATGCGTACGTCCGAGGCGTTCGACCCGAGTCGGGTGGCCGCCACCTGCAGCAGCCGGTCGCGCAGTTGCTCGCAGGCGTTCTTCACCGCCGCGCCGTTGAGGTCCGTGCCCGCGCTCGCGGCCGTGGCGGAGGTGTTGGGCACCTTGTCGGTACGCGTCGGGGCCAGCCGTACCTTGTGGAGCGGGATGCCCAGCGTGGTCGCCGCCACCTGCAGCATCTTGGTGTGGAGGCCCTGGCCCATCTCGGTGCCGCCGTGGTTGATCAGGACCGAGCCGTCCTTGTAGATCAGCACCAGTGCGCCGCCCTGGTTGAAGGCGGTGAGGTTGAAGGAGATCCCGAACTTGATGCCGGTGATCGCGAGCGCCCGCTTGGTGTGCGGGTGCGCGTCGTTGAAGGCGGCGATCTCGCGCGTGCGGGCGGCGATGCCCGCGTTGTCCTTGACCTGCTGCCACACGGCGGAGATCCGCTCGGGCTGGACGACCCGCTGCCCGTACGGAGTCGACTGACCCCGCTGGTAGAAGTTGCGCTCCCGCAGCTCCATCGGATCCAGGCCGAGCAGCGGTGCGCACCGGCCCATGATGTCCTCGATCACCAGCATGCCCTGCGGTCCCCCGAAGCCGCGGAAGGCCGTGTTGGAGACCTTGTTGGTCCTGGCGATGCGACCTGCGATGCGCGCGTTCGGGATCCAGTAGGTGTTGTCGATGTGGCACAGCGCGCGGGCGACCACCGGCTCGGACAGGTCGAGGCTCCAGCCGCCGTCCGCGGTCAGGGTGGCGTCCAGGGCCCGGATGCCGCCGTCCGCGTCGAAACCGATCTTCCACTGGGCGTGGAAGCCGTGCCGCTTGCCGGACATGGTCAGGTCCTGTGTCCGGTTGAGCCGTACCCGGACCGGCCGGCCGGTCAGCTTGGCACCGAGCGCGGCCACCGCCGCGAACCCGTGCGGCTGCATCTCCTTCCCGCCGAAGCCGCCGCCCATCCGGAGGCACTGCACCGTCACCTCGTGGCTGTGCAGCCCGAGCACGTGCGCGACGATCTCCTGGGTCTCGGAGGGGTGCTGCGTACTGCTCTGGACGAACACCTGCTCGGCCTCGTCGATGTGGGCCAGCGCCGCGTGCGTCTCCAGGTAGAAGTGCTCCTGATCGGAGAACTGGAGCTCTCCCGTGAACACATGCGCGGAGTCGGCGAAGCCTGCGTCGACGTCGCCTGTCAGCATCACCGGACGGGCACCGTGGAAACTGCCGGCCTCGATGGCCTCCCGCAGCGTGACCAGAGCCGGCCGCTCGTCCAGTTCCACCTCGACGGCCGCCGCTCCGAGCCGGGCCGCCTCCAGGGTCTCGGCGAGCACCCAGGCGACGGCATGGCCGTGGAACATGACCGTGTCGGGGAAGAGCGGCTCGTCGTGCTTCATCCCGGCGTCGTTGACGCCGGGCACGTCGGCGGCGGTCAGGACACGGACCACGCCGGGCACGACGAGCGCGGACCCGGTGCGCAGGGCGGTGATCCTGCCGTGGGCCTTCATGACCTGGACCGGGTAGGCGTGTAGGACGTCCTTGGTGCGGTGGACCAGGTCGTCGGTGTAGAGCGCGGCGCCGGTGACATGCAGCGCGGCGCTCTCGTGCGGCATCGGGACGCCGACGACCGGCTTCTCCGGACGCTGGGACAGATGACTCATGACGACACCGCCTCGGTGGTCTGCGCGTAGGTCTTCAGCAGGCTCTGGCCGAGCATCGCGGAGCGGTAGTCGGCGCTGGCGCGGTGATCGTTCATGGGGGTGCCCTCATCCCGCAGCACCTCGGCCGCGGCCTCGACGGTCTCCGCCGCCCACGGCTTGCCCTCCAGGGCCGCCTCGGTCGCGAGGGCGCGGATCGGGGTGGCTGCCACGCCTCCGAGGCCGATGCGTGCCGTGCGGACGATGCCGTCCTCGACGTCGAGTGCGAAGGCGGCCGCGACGCTGGAGATGTCGTCGAAGCGCCGCTTGGCGATCTTGTGGAAGGCGGTGACCGGTGCCAGCGGCAGCGGAATCCGTACCGTCCGGATCAGCTCGTCGGGCCGGCGCACGCTCTGCCGGTAGCCGGTGAAGTAGTCCGCCAGAGGGACCTCGCGCTCACCGTCGGCATCGGCGAGCACCAGTGATGCCTCCAGGGCGAGCAGTACCGGCGGGCTGTCTCCGATCGGGGATCCGGTGCCCAGGTTGCCGCCCAGGGTCGCGCCGTTGCGGATGAGCCGGGACGCGAACTGCGGGAACAGATCGGCGAGGAGCGGGACTCCGCCGTCGAGGCGACGCTCGATCTCGGTGAGCGTCAGCGCCGCCCCGATCTCCACGTACTCGGACTCGACCCGCAGTTCCCTCAGTTCGGGCAGCCGGTCGATCGCCACCACGCAACCGGCCCGACGAGAACGGATGTTGACCTCGACGCCCCAGTCCGTGGAGCCGGCGACCACCACCGCCTCGGGGCGCTCGCGCAGCAACCGCAGCGTTTCGGCCAGGGTGTTCCTGCGGAGGAACGCGCTGTCGTGCTGGACGTGGTCGGTGGCGACCGGCGCGGGCGGGGACTGCTCCCGACGCTGGGCGAGAGGGTCCTCGGCGATGGGCGCACCGACGGCGAAGGCGGCGTCACGGATCGGGCGGTAGCCGGTGCAGCGGCACAGGTTTCCGCTCAGCGCGTGCAGGTCGAAGCCGTTCGGGCCGTGCTCATGGTCGGCACCGTCGCTGCTGCGGTGGCTGCGGCTGCTGCGGTGGCTGTCGCCGAGGGTGGGGCTGTCGCTGGGGCTGGGGGCGGTGTCTATGGTGTCGGCACGGTTGGCGCAGTCGGTGCTGTCCGCCACGGCTTGGGCCGGCTCCGCGTTCACGCTGCGGTCGGAGCGGTAGTACTCGGCGGCCATGCTGCAGACGAACCCCGGTGTGCAGTAGCCGCATTGGGACCCGCCACGGACCGCCATCTCCTCCTGCACCGGGTGCAGGGTAGGCGCCGTGCCGGGCCGGCCGGCCGTGGCGAGACCCTCCGAGGTGATGAGTTCCTGGCCGTCGAGCGCCGCGGCCGGGACCAGGCAGGCGTTGACCGCCACCCAGTCGGTGGGCTTGTGCACCCCCGGACGGGCCACCAGGACGGAACAGGCGCCGCATTCGCCCTCGGCACAGCCCTCCTTGGTGCCGGTGAGGCCCCGTTCCCGCAGGAAGTCCAGCACAGTGGTGTGGGGTGCGGCAGGAGCGAGGGGCGTTTCGTTCCCGTTGACGGTGATCCGCGCGGCTACCATGACGGGCCTTCGATTCGGTGCGAGATCGGTCGATTCATCATGTTCGCCAATGTTCGGGCAACTTTCTGTGCTCAGGGGCGCGCCGCGGGACGAGAGAGTGCCGGGCGCGAAGCGGCGCACGACAGCGATGTGCCGCGGGCGGGGCGGTGATGGATGAGCGGAACGTGCCGGGGAGCGGCACAGCAGGACGGCGTACTAGCAGCCGTGCGCGATACGACCCGGAACCCAGACCGTGGTGTGGGCGAGGCGACTCAGATCAGAGCAGGTGTACATCCGCCGGTCGCCTCCTCTCGGTCCCCATGGGTGAACGTTGACCGCAAGCTAGTGGCTGACGCCGAGGAGGTCAAGCACGCACGCCCAGCGCTCCCTCGTACGGCCCACGCTCCATCGGAACCGCCGACGGCCAGGGAGAAGGCCGTCGAGTCGCCCGCTCCCCGCACGTACGAGCTCCTCACGAGCGAGCGAGCGAGGGCGACCGAGCACTCAGGTCCTGAGCGCTCCTTACCGAGGACACATCCCCTCCCATGCACCATGTCGAGGTAGTGGTCGCCAA
This sequence comes from Streptomyces sp. NPDC029956, assembly GCF_055574655.1. NCBI lineage: Bacteria > Bacillati > Actinomycetota > Actinomycetes > Kitasatosporales > Streptomycetaceae > Streptomyces > Streptomyces sp. NPDC029956. The sequence goes on from NZ_JBVHZJ010000026.1 coordinate 94,473, forward strand.
CCGTCAAGGAGCATGGTGCGTAGCCCCGTTGGTCTTGACCTCATGCACTCGGTCGATTCAGCTCAGGCACGTCGGAGGAGATCGTGAGCAGGCCGCGGAAGAGGATCCGGATGCGGCTCACGATGCTGTACGGCGGGATGTTCCTGATCACCGGCGTCCTCCTGCTGTCGATCGTCTACGCGTTCAGCGCACGGGCATTGCAGCAGGGGGGTGAGCCGCCGTTCGCTCTTCGTCCAGGCAGCACCGTTCAGCTGACCAGCGAGTCGTGCGCGGGTCTCGAGTCGGGGCAGTCCGCCGCGCTGGCCGACGGCGTGCTGAACAAGTGCAAGGACGAACAGCGCGAACTGGCCTTGGACGGTCTCCGGCGCACGTCCCTCTTCACCCTGCTCGGGCTGAGCATCGTCGCCTTCGTCTTCGGCTACGTCATGGCGGGCCGGGTGCTCTCCCCTCTCGGGCTGATCGTCCGCTCCGCCCGCCAGGGTGCCGGCTTTCCTCACTCGGATCCGTCCACGTCGAAGCGGTGGGACTCACGTACTCACTAGCCCCCGGCATCCGCCCGCCCCGACGACAAGGTGGCCGTGGCCGACTCCGGCCACCTTGCTCTCACGACCGAGTTGATCGCTGCCCGCTGTCGGCCAACAGCTGAGCGCTGAGGGTGTCGTACGCCCATTGCTCCCACGTGGCCGGTGACCACGCGCGGTCGCGGGTGAGAACCAGGAAGAGCTCGGGGCTGAGAAGGGCGTAGACGATGTCCGCCGCTGTGTCAGCGGGGACGGCGTGGCGGAAGCCCGGCTTCTCGGCCAGGGACTTCGCCGCCGTCGAGACCACCGTGTACCGGGGGTCCGCCTCGTCCGGCCACAGCTCGCGGATCTCCGGGTTGGTCGCAGTCGCGGCGCGGACCATCTCGTTGATGGCCGCGACGCGTTCGAGTGTCCTGCGCGTGCCGAGAACCAACGCGGCCAGCGCGGACTCCGCGGTCGGCGCGGTCATGACCTCCCTGAACCACGGCCGGTCCATCGTGGAGACCGGTTCGTCGTCGCCCGCGACCGCGACATCGACGAGTTCCTTGAGCAGCGACGGCTTGTTCCGGAAGACGAAGTAGATCGTCTGGACCGCCACGCCCGCCCGGTCGGCGATCTCCTGCAGCTTGGTCGCGCCGTAGCCCTGCTCGACGAAGAGAGCGCCGGCGGCTTCGATGATCCGGCGCCGCGTCTCCTGGGCCTTGCTTCTCTGGTTCCCCTTGCCCTCACGCATGACTGGAGTCTATATCTAGAGTTGAACTCTAGAACTAAGCTCTAGAGCTGGACTCGAGGACAAGAGGTGAGCTGTGCACGCGATCACCAACCGTCAGCAGGCAGAGGCGTGGAACGGCTGGGAGGGCGTCCACTGGGCCGAACACCCCGAGCGGTACGACGGGATGATGGGCTCGTTCAACGGCCCCCTGTTCGCCGCAGCGGACATCGCGGCTCAGGACCGGGTCCTCGACATCGGCTGCGGCACCGGCCAGACGACGCGCCTTGCAGGGCGACGGGCGTACGAAGGAAACGTCGTGGGCATCGACCTGTCCGGGCCGATGCTGGAACGCGCCCGCCGTGACACGGCCGCGAAAGGTCTCGGCAACGTCACCTTCGAGCAGGGCGACGCACAGGTGCACCCCTTCCCCGACCAAGGGTTTGACGTCCTCGTCAGCCGCGGCGGTGTCATGTTCTTCGCCGACCACGTCGCAGCCTTCACCCATCTCAGGAACGCGCTCGCTCCGGCCGGCCGCATCGCGTTCCTCGGCCCGCAGCCTGGGGGCCCGGACAGCGCGTACGCCCGTGCGACCGCCGCGCTCGCACCGTTCCTCCGCGAGGCATCCCCCGCTTCCCGGGGGATGGGGTCACTCCTCGACCCCGCGCGGATTCGCCACGTGCTTGCCGCCAGCGGGTTCACCGACATCAGCGTGGTCGCGTCCGAGGCGCCCATGACCCTGGGCGCGCATGCGGGCGACGCCGCGGACTTCATCTTGTCCATGGGCCCGACGCGCCACAACCTGCGCGAGGTCGCCCCGGCGACCGTCGACCGCATCCGCACTGAAGTACGTGACGCGCTCAGCGAGTTCGAGACCGCGGGCGGCGTCCGAGTCCCCGGGACGGCCTGGATCACGACGGCAACGCGAGAACGGTCGAGTTGAGGGACGCTCCGAGGCGCCGGTGTGGTGTTCAGCCTCGTAGGTCTCGTCCTTACGGAGCAGCACCTGTCAGAGGGGCGTTCGTGTTCGGCATGCGTCCGACGGATCGGGCTCGTTGCCGGCGCGCCGGGGATCGGTTGGACGACCGGCCGGGACAGCGACCGGCGCGCACCACGGGCAGGGCTCACGGCCACTCCCCGCTCGGCGTGGGCGTGATGGCGGCCAGGGCGGTGCGTGTGGCGCAGGTCTGGGGATGGTCTGCTCCCAAGGTCCGGGCGCGGCGGGCAAGGACCTGGGCCAGCTCCGCCGTCGCCTCAGCGGTCCGGCCGGACACCGCAAGGATCTCGGCGTGGGTGTGACGGGTGGCCAGGGTGTAGGAGTGGTCGTCACCGAGTACCTCTCGCTGCGCGGCGAGGACCAGACTCGTCTCCGACTCGGCCTCCTCGTCGTGGCCTTGGGCGAGGACGGCCCGGGCGAGCTCGTGGCGCGTGGCAAGGGTGTAGTAGTGGCGTTCGCCGAAGATCCTCCGCTGGTCGGAGAGGACGGCACGCAGTTCCCGCTCGGCGTCCGTGTACCGGCCTCGGGCGAGGAAGGCCAGGGCTAGGTTGTGGCGGGTGGTGGTCACCAGGGGGTGTTCCGGGCCGAGGACTCGCTGTCGGTCCCGGAGCACGGCCTCGAACTCCTCCGTCGCCCTCTCCGCGTCGCCCTGGGCCAGCAGTACCCGGGCACGATGGTGACGTGTGGTCAGTGTGGTGGGGTCGTCCGCGTGCTCGCCTGCGCCGTAGAGCACCGCGTCGAACTCGGCGAGCGACTCCGCGTATGCCCCTTGGGCGAAAAGCACCCGGGCCAGCCGGTGCCGGGTCCTGAGCGTGACGGGATGCCGCTCGCCGAGGAGTTCCACCCGCGCGTGGAGTACGCATTCGAATTCGGCCCGGGCCTCGGCGCGCCGGGCGAGGGAGTTCAGGACCGCACCGAGGTCGTGCCGGGCGGCCAGAGTCGCGGGGTGTCGCTCTCCGGATGTACGGCGGCGGACGTCCACCACCTCCCGTAGTCCCTCCTCGGCCTCCCGCAGGCGGCCCATCGTCCGCAGCGTCGTGGCTCGGGCGTGGGCGGCCGCCTGGACGACCAGGTGTTCGCGATCCCAGCGTCGATCCGCGGCGCCGCGGATGAACTCGATGTCCGCGTGGGCCTGCTGGAACAGACCGCTGTCGCGGTGGTGCACGGCCGCGCCGAGCGCGGCTGTGAGGGCGGGCTCGACGACGGCGTCGTCGGCGTTCGTGTCCACGGCGTGCCGGGCCAGATGGAGGGCATGCGCCGCGAGCACGTTCCAGTCCGGCTGCCGCCGTGCCTCAGGGGGGTCGGATGCGCGGTCGGCTCCGGCCGCGTGGCTCAGGAGCCGGATGGCGAGCGGGAGCAGGGAGCGGTCGGCGTTGAAGCTGCGGATCAGTGGGTGGAGGTACAGCAGGTGCGGGGCATCGTCCTCGGGCACGGGCAGGTCGAGGAGTCCCAAGTCGGCCATGGACCGCAGATGGGTCCAGATGCCGGGACCGTCGAGGCCTGCGAAGCCTTCCTCGGCGGCGAGCGTCTGCGAGTGCAGCAGGAGGACGTACGGTACGGGGGCGTCCGCGAAAACGGAGATCAGTCCGAGCAGGCTGCGGGCCCGAGGCAGGCCGCGTCGGTCCAACAGGTCGAGGGAGAGGTCCCAGGTACTCGCGATCGACCCGTCGGGGTCGAGCAGTTCGGGCCTGGCGTCCAGGGTCTCCCCGTACGCCGAGAACGCGGTGGGCACCGTCGCGTCGCGGAAGGCTTCGGGAACGGCCGTCGCTTCCGCGAGGTACCGTCCCGCGGTGCGCAGGGCCAGAGGGAGCCCGCCGAGCCTCCGCGCCAGTCCGGCGGCGGCCGCCGGCCCTCCCGCGCGGGGGCCCGCGTGGTCCAGCAACACCCGGGCCGCGTCGTCTTCCCCCAGGACGCCGAGACGGTGCGGGGTCGCCGCCGTGCCCCAGGTGCTCACGGCGGCGTCGCGGCTGGTGACGATGACGTGCCCGTACGGGGCGAGATGGGGCCGGACCCATCCCGTACCGGCCACCAATCGGCCGCAACCGTCCAGTACGGCAGGGTCGTCGGCATTGTCCACGACGAGCAGCCAGGGTTGCCCGAGGTGCGTCAGCCGGTCCCAGAGGCCGTCGGCCGGATCACCGGTGCCGTGGTCGAGGGAGGCGCCCAGGCGCCTGGCGACGGCAAGGAGCCCGGCCTCCAGGGAGGACCTGTGCCTGGCATCGACCCACCAGCGGCGGAACGGGACCTGGTGGGCCACTTCGAGGGCGAGGGCGGTCTTCCCGCACCCTCCGGGCCCGCACAGGACATGGACAGTGCCGTCCGAAGGCCCGGAGAGCAGCCGGGTCAGGCGGTCGAGTTCCTCCCGCCGACCGCGCAGGGGACGTGCTGGGTCCCGCAGCCCGAACGGAGGCGCGGTGCTCACCACGAGGCCTGATGTCGGGACCGGGTCGCCGGGGATGTCGAAGTGGACGTGGACATCGCCGCCGGCCTGAACCACCGGCATGCGGAACGCGCCGCCGGAAATGCGGTTCTCGCGCTCCGCCGATCCGTCCGACCTCATGCCGCGCCCCCGATCCCGCGCCCTTCCCGCTCCCGCGTTTTCGCTCGGTCGCGCGCTCTTCCCTCGGTTCCAGGCCCTTCCCCCCTGTTCCCGCGCCCTCCCTTGGTCCGACCGGCTGAAGGAAGTAGACACCCTGTGGTCCGCCCCGTCGAGAAGATTGCCTCAGCCGCAGTGGCCGCGGTCTTCTGACGCACGGCGCCCCAGACGCGGCGCGCTCCGGCGGGTACGCGCTCCGGTGCGGACGCGCTCCGGTGCGGACGCGCTCCGGTGCGGACGCGCTCCGGTGCGGACGCCGGATCTTCTCGACGATGCGCCACCGGATCTCCGAGCCTTGCTCTACCGTCGATGTGCACGCCAGATCGCCTGACCCATCGGAGGAAAGCATCCGTGGAAACCATCGCGCCCGAGTTGCTGATGGCCCTCGCGGGAGGAACGGCAGGCGCTGCCGGACAACACCTCTGGACCTCGTTGCGGGACCTGGTGAGACGCCGTTCGTCAGGACAGGAACCGCACGGCGAGGGCGAGCTGACCGTCCTCGAAGAGCAGCCGGACGACACCACGCGGGCGCGGGAACTGTCCCGGACGCTTACGCTCCGCGCCAGTCAGGATCCGGCATTCGCCCAGGCGCTACAGGCCTGGCGCCAGGAGGTCGAGGCCCTGCCCACCCTCCGGACGGGCTCAGGCGATGTACGCAACGAGATCTCCGGGGGAACCTTCCACGGCCAGGTCGTACAGGCAAGGGACATCAATGGGCCGCTGACCTTCGGCGGGTAGGTTCGACTGCGTTCTCGACCGGCGCTCCCTCGAACGCGACCTGACGATCTCGACGGAACACCCCTCAGGCGGCTGCGTCCAGCCGACGTGGGGCATCCACGACCGTCCCCCGGTCCGAGGAGTGGCACTTCGAGACCACGACGGTCGACGCGGGCGCGAACCTGGAGTCGGCACCCTCGCTGCGCAACGTGCCTGCCAGGCATGGCCTGTCGGGAGGGGCCCGGGGGGGGGAGGGGACGGTTCGCATCGGTCCCTGAGTTCGGCTCGTGGTGGCTCAGATCTCCGCCCACACCGTCTTACCGTCGTCTGCGTAGCGCACGCCCCAGTTCTTCGCGACGGTGGCGCAGATGAGGAGTCCGCGGCCGCCTTCGTCGACCGCTCTGGCGTGCCGGAGATACGGGGCGGCCAGGCCGGCGTCGCTGACCTCGCAGATGAGCCCCGCTGAATCCGCCGAGTCCGCGATGAGTCGGAGCGTGATCGGGGCCTCGCCGTAGCGGATCGCGTTCGTGACGAGTTCGCTGGCGACGAGCGTCGCCGTGAAGGGGTCCGTAGGATGTCTCCACTGCCTGAGGCACGACGCGACGTGACTCCGGGCAGTGGCGACGGCCGAGAAGTCGAAGGGAACCTCCCACTGGGCCAGTTCGCTCTGCGGCAAGTGGCGCGTGCGGGCGACCAGCAGGACTCGATCGGGGGCCAGGAGTCGGTCCACGTCGTCCGCCATCGCCTCCGGGGTGCGTACAGGGTGGACAAGGGCGTTGACGACGGCCGCCGTCGGCGGGCCGTCGGCGACGGACGCCGCCGCAGAAGCCATGCAGAGGACGCTTCCCTCGGGCAGGTAGTGCGAGGAGCAGGCGAAGGGCGGTCCGTCGGCCCCGAGCAGGGGGCCGTCGTCGACCGGCTTCGTGTCGACCGTTCCGTCGGGGCGGACGACGACGAACAACGAACGGCCGGCGCGTGCGATGTCGAGCCGCCCCCCGACCGGGTCGTGGACGGCGATCGTGCAGCTCGCGGTCGGGACGCCAGAATCGGACGGATCATCCTGTTCGGCTGCGAGCCGGAGGGTGGTGGCGTGGAGCCGGGCGAGCAGTTCGTGCGGGTCGAGATCAAGGGTCGCCAGACTGTTGACGGCGGTGCGCAGCCTGCTCATGGTGGCGACGGTGCTCAGCCTCGCTTGCTCGACCTGGCCCACGACGAGTGCCACGCGGGCCCCCGGAAGCGGGATGACGTCGAACCAGGAGCCGGCACCGCGACCGCCGGACCGGTGCCGTTGGGCGACTTCGACGGCCCTCTGCGTGACCTGCTCCTGGCGCAGCGGCCAGCTCTGCAGCGCCGTCATCACGATGTGCTCGCGGGTGAACCGCAGGGCGTTCTCCAGGCAGGTCACCGTCCGGGCGGCCATGCCGTCGACGAGATCGAGGTCTTCGGCCGCGTACGGATCGGCCCCCGCCACACGGTGGAAGGCGACGGCGCCGAAGACCTGCCCGCGTATGGTCAACGGCGCCGCGACCCCGGTACCGGCGACTCGTCCGTCATTACCTGATGTGAGCAGGAAGGCCTTTGCCGACAGGTCGTATCCGAAGACGCCCGGCAGCAGGATGGCTCCCGCTTCCGGAACGGGCATGTTCCCGCCCGCTCTTCCGGCCGCCGCACAGCGCAGCAGCGGAAACTCGTCCTGTGCCTGCAGGCCGGGTTCCCTGCCTTGCAGTACGGCGTCGGTGAGGGCGACGACGGCCCAGTCGGCGAAGTTGGGCACCGTCACCTCGACGAGTTCCCGGGCCGTACGCTCCACATCGAGGCTGGAACCGATCCGTTCGCGGGCAGTGTGCAGCAGTCGAAGCCGGGCCTGTGCGCGTTCGCGTTCGGTCACGTCCGTGCTCGTGACGACCAGGCCGAGTACATGTCCCGCGTGATGCTGGAGTCGGTGCACGGAGACCGAGAAGACCCGCCTGCTCCGCGGATCGGCAGGAGGACGGCTCGCGACGAGTCTTTCGATCACCGGGCGTCCCGTGGCGAGGACCCTGCGCAGCACACTCTCGTCGACGCGAACCCCGGCAGGGGCATACGCCTCCGCCGCCGACAGCCCGACCAGGCGCTCCGCCCGGAGGCCGAGCGGGCCGATGGTGACGGCGTTCACGCGGACGATGCGCAGATGCGTGTCCAGGACGTGGAGTCCCACGTCGGACTGCGCGAAGACCGCATCGAGGATGGCCTCGTCCCACACACCCCGGCGGCTGTACGCCGCATCGGTGGCGTCGGGTTCCGGTCCCCCACGGCGTCCAGGCCCGAAGCCGCCGTCCTGTTCGCGAGGCACTTCAGGGTGTCCGTTCACCCGTCCCTCCCACCCCTCACAGCGTGCGGACACATGGACCTGGCCGGACCGTCTCCGACCGCCGGATCCCTCGGGGCTCGTCGCCTGGGCCGGCCGACTCGGCCGGCGCGCTCTTCCCGGTGTCGGCCTGGGATGCGTGGGCCATGCGTGTTCCTCTCCGAGGTGCGGCCGCGCCGGGCGACTCGGCGCGGCCCTGATCCCGAGCCTCGCGCAGGGCGGGCGCGTTCAGCGAGGCGAATGGGGCCGTTCGAGTGAGATCGAGTGGATCGGAGGTCCTTCGTACAGTCGTCTACTGCGACGGGGCCGGTGAGGAGCAGGCCGCCCAGCGTGATGGTCGATACGCCGACCGTGGCCTGAAGGCCCCCCTTGTCGAGGCCGGAGCCCATCCAGGCCGGCGTGGCCCGCCGGCGTTCGAGGGCGCTGAGGACGGCTGCGGCCTCGGTGCCGGGCGAGTGGAGGTTCCGGCCGCAGTCGGTGGGGATCGCGGACGGCGGCCCGTCCGCCCGGCAGACCCGGGTGGCACTCTGGACTGCCGGGCGTCAGGGGCATCGTCCGCAGGTGCGGCCTGCGGCATCCCCTACAGCGGCTGCCCGCTCGGCCGGGTCCGCCAGAAGCAGACCGACGCCCAAGGCCGGTCCCGAGGCCGGCAGTGTGCGCGCCGCGGCGACCAGCGCGCCGACCGGGGCAGCACGCAGGCATCACCGGCAGCCGGGCTCCCGCACCGGCCCCTTCGGGCCGGTACACGTCCAGCAGAGACAGTCCTTGCTGACGGCCCCGGGGTCGGCGAGGCCGAACGGCGAGAACTGCACACAGACAGGCGCCTGGCGGTCCTCCTCCCGCACACCGCGCCAGCGGTGCGGCGCACGGGGCGCCCGCAGCCGGGCCTCCCCGACCGGGGGCGCGGCGTAGGGGACGCCGAGGAACTCCTGCGCGCCGTCGTGCTGCTGTCCGTGCAGCTTGCCCTGCGCCACGGTGATCACGGGGCGCGGTCCCTCGTCCGACGCCGCGGCCGGGGTGATGGGCGCCGCTGTGATCGGCGCCGCTGATGCGAACGGTGCTACCAGATCAAGGGACCTACCGAGCGGGGTCTTGCCGAAGTGGATCGCGTTACGGGCCGCTTCATCCGTCCTCCTCCTGAGTTGGCTGGTGTGGAGCGGAGCGGTGAGTCAGGGACGCAGACCGGCGATCAGGGCAGCGGTGGTGGCGTGGTCGGCGAGGCCGGTGTTCCAGTCGGCACTCATCGGACTGACGGCGATCCGGCCGGCGCTGACTGCCTCCAGGTCACCGCCCCTCGCCGGCGAGCGCAGGTCCACCCTCACCTCGACCTTCCAGGTGCCGTCCCCGGCATCGGTGAAGTCCTGTTCGAGAATCGTCTGCGCATCCTGGAAGGTGGTGGACATGCCCGCGGCAGTGCCCCTGCCGTCGGTGCCGACGACGGGATGGTTCACGTTCAGGCCGACGCCCTTGGGCAGCAGCGGCCCCGACGTGGCCCGTACACGCAGCCGGTCGATGAGCTTGACGGCGAAGTCGAGTGTCGGACCCATCGCGTTGACGGTGGTGACCGGGTCGGGCACGGACAGACCGCCCGTACTCAGCGCGATGGCAGGTACACCCGACTCCAGCGCGGTGACGGCGCCGCCGACCGTACCGGAGTGGGTGGCGAGCCCGGCGACGTTCGGCCCGAAGTTGGTTCCGGACACCACCAGGTCGGGGGCTTCGCCCTCGAAAACCTCGGAGAGACCGAAGGTCACCGAGTCCCCCGGGCTGCCGTCGACGGCCCATACCTTCGGCTCGGGGTGCCTCACCGTGATCGTGGGGGCGTTCGACATCTTCGTACCCGCACCGCTCTGGTTGGTGAGCGGGGCGACGATGGTGACGTCGTGTCCGGCGGCGGTGAGCCGCTCGAACGCCTTGCGGATGCCGGGCGCGTTGTAGCCGTCGTCGTTGGTGAGCAGGATCCGCAGTGGGGCGGCGTGCCGCGGCGCGGGCGCCGAAGCGACCTGCGGCGAGGCGACGGCGGGTGCGGTACCGGCGACGGGTGCGACGGGTGCGAGGGCGGGTGCGGTACCCGTGACGGGTGCGACGGCGACGGCAGGTGCGGTACCGGCGATGGTCGCCGTGCACAGGATCAGCATGGCCGGCGGCAGAACTCGCTTGCGTCTCATAGGAGGCTCCTTGGGAGGGGAGAGGGGCGGGGAGGGTGCCGGTGGGCGGTGTGTGGGTGGTGGGGCTGGTGGAGTTCGTGGATCTGTTGGGGTTGGCGGGGTTGGCGGCCTGTCGGGGTGCTGAGCGTGGCGTCAACCGGCGGGCACGTGACCCTCGGCATGCGCCCGCCGGAGCACGGGCGGCCGGGCCGCGTCGGCTCGGGCAGCAGTGGGCTCGGGCTGCGGCGGGCCCGGTGGGCTGTCGGCGCGGGTTGCGGCTGCCCCGACGCCGACCGACCGCGATCAGCGCACCCCGCGGATCGGGAGGATGGCGAGCGCGCCGATCAGCGACAGGGCGCCGCCGGCCAGGAAGAGCGGGGTGTACCCGTCCAGGCCGGTGACGATGGCGGAGGCGACGAACGGGGCGATGATCTGCGGCCCGGCGTTCGCCACGTTGAGGACGCCCATGTCGCGGGCCGCGTCCTCCGCCCGGGGCAGGACCAGGGTGACGAGCGCGGTGTCGACGGCCATGAAGCAGCCGAAGGCGAGGCCGTTGAGGGCGCTGAACACGAGCATGCCTGTCCAGGTCGGGCTGACGACGGGCACCACCATGACCAGCCCGGCCAGCGCGGCAGACACGCCGACGAACACCTTGCGGCGGTTCCAGCGGTCGGACAGCAGCCCGCCGACGACGGTGGACAGCGCCACGGCGACCATCGACACCGGCGTGAGGATCGCCATCGCCGCGGGCGGGTTCAGCCCGGCGGGCAGCGCGATGTGGTCGCCCAGGATGTACAGCTGGTAGCCGACGACGGAGAAGTAACCCAGGACCATCAGAGCGCGGCCGATGAAGGCCCAGCGGAAGTCGTGGTTCGCCAACGCGGACAGGAACGCGGCGAGTTGGGAACCTTTAGGGCCCTTCGACCCCGTCGGCCCCTTCGACCCCGTCGGCCCCTTCGACTCCTTCGACTCCTTCGCCAAGGCTTCGGTGCGGGGAGTGTCGCGACAGAACACGGAGAGGAGCAGCGCGGCGACGGCAACGATCGCACCGAAGACCAGGTAGCCGGTACGCAGTTGGGTCGAGGTCTGTGAGGCGATGAGGACGCCGACGGTGCCGCCGATCGGCATGCCGAGGCCCACCAGCGCCGATGCCGTCCCGCGACGGGCGGCGGGGACGCGGTCGGGGACGATCGCGGTGACCGCCGCCTGGTAGGTGTTCATCGTCGCCTGGACGAGGCACCAGCCGATGCCGACGAGCAGCGCGGTGGAGACGCTGCCGAGGAAGGCCAGGGCGAGCAGCGCGCCGATGGCACCGCCGAGGATCCACGGGTTGCGGCGGCCGCTGCGGTCGGAGAGGGCGCCCGCGATCGGGTTGAAGGCCGTTGCGAAGACGGCGCTGACACCTCCGATCAGGCCCAGGACGGCGACCTTGTCGTCGGGTGCGATCGCGGCGACCTGGGTGGGCAGAAGGACGGAGCCGACTCCCATGTACACCGCCATCATGGCGGAGTTGGCGACCAGTAGCAGAGGCATGAGCCCGCGTTGGCGCGGAGCTTCCGGTTCCGAGGTGGTGGCAGCGGTACCGGTGCCGGCGGAGGGCGGATCGATCGGATCGGTGAGCTCGTTCGTGGCCATGACGACTCCTGGGAGGACGGAGCGGGGAGATGGGCGTGTTCCGGAACCGGGCGGGGCGGGGTGGGGTACGGGAGGGCGAGGGTGAGGCCCTTTCCCGGGTGCGCGGGTGGCGGCAGGCCGCGTGACGGAGCCGCCGCCTGAGCGGCCGAACGGGTCGGCGGTGTCACCGAAACCGAAAGCCGTCGCCATCCGCTGCGGCCGATACGACTTCGTTACACGTGTCACCCGCAGCGCTTGAACACTGTGTAGCACCCATTTCAGGACTCGGCTAGAGCCTGTGCGGGGTCACTACGCAGATCGTGACCGAGGGGGTATCCGCACGTCGTGCACGTGTAACCAACTGCTCGCCGCTACTGACCAGGGCGAATGCGCCTCGAATCCCTCTTGCCCTTGTGGCGGCGGTCACGCATCCGCAGCACTCCGCGCCCGAGCCGGAGAAGCGTCTGAGTTCTTGGGTCCTCCCGGCGGCTGGAGAGACGTTCGCCCGGGACGGCGACGTCGTGATGATGAGCGTCAACTACCGCATCGGGGAACTCGGTTATCTGTACGCCGGACCCGAGGAGGGCAACACCGAGGGCGCGGGCAATCCCCGGCTCAGCGACCAGCCGGCCGCCCTCCGGTGGATCGCGGCACACATCGCCTCCTTCGGCGGCGACCCGGGGAACGTCACCGTCGCCGGCCAGTCGGGCGGCGCCCTCTCGACGGCCGCCTGGCCGGGCTCCCCGAGACCCAGGGACCCATCAAGGCGCGTGATCCTGCAGAGCCCGCCCCTCGGCCTCGGTCTCCCCGGCCTGGACACATACGCGGACCGCACCGCCTCCTTCCTGGAACTGGCCGGCGTCAAGACCGTCGCGGAGCTGCGCGAACTGCCCTGGCGCGCGCTGATGCGTGCTGATGCGTGCGACCGGCCGACTCTTCGCCCGTACGACACGGTGGGGCTGCTGGCCGACGCCCTTCCTGCCCGTCATCGACGGGGGTCACCCTGACCCGCCACCCGGTGGGCGCCCTGCCGCACGGAGCCGCGACCGGTGTCGACGTGATGATCGGCTGGACCCGCGAGGAGGCCGACTTCGGCTTCGCCCTCGACCCGGGGTACGCCGCCGCAGACCGGGAGCAGGCGGCCTCCCGGATCGCCGAGACCTTCGAGGCCGACGCGGCACGCGGGGTGTAGGCGGCGTACGAGCGGGCCCGGACCGGCGGCGCCCCGTCGACGTCCTGATGGACCTGATCACGGACGAGCCCTTCCGCGTACCCGCCGTACGACTCGCCGAGGCCAGGGCAGAGTCCGGGCGGCCCGTCCGGGCCTACCAGTCCGATCTCGCCACGCCCGCGCACGACGGCCACCTCGGCGCCGCCCACTGCCTCGAACCCCCCTTCGCCTTCGCCAACTTCGACCAGTTGGCACGCACACGCCGTTCGTGGCCGCGCACTCGCCCCCGCCGTCCGTGACGGCCTGGCGCGGACCACGCACCGGGCGTGAATCGCCTTCGCCCGCACGGCCGACCCCCACCATGCGGCGATGCCGGCATGGGCTCCGTACGACAGGGAGCGTCGCACCACGATGCGCTTCGGCACGGCGGTGACCGCCGTCGGGGACCTCGCCGGCAACTCGCGCCGCCTGCACGGAACGGGGGCACAGGACCGGAGATCGTGACCGACGGGTCGCGCGCATGCGACGTGCGACCCACACGCCCGTAACTTAACTCGTGTAACCTCGACGGGAAGGCAGGCAGGACCACAGACACGAACCTCGCAAGGAGCGTCACGGGACGTCATGGCAGAAGAAACCCCCGTCCGCGCCTCGATCACGAGCGCCGATGTGGCACGCCTCGCCGGCGTGTCACGAGCCACCGTCTCCTTCGTTCTCAACGACACCCCGGGCCACCGCGTCAGCGAGAGCACGCGCGCCCGCGTCCTCGACGCGGCCGACCGGCTCGGATACGTCCCGCACGCCGCCGCCCGGTCCCTGCGTGCCGGGCGCAGCAATCTCGTCCTGATGCCCGCGTCGATCTCCGCGATCGGCCGGCTCGTCAGCGACTGGGTCGACGACCTCCACAGCGAACTGGATCGTCACGGCTACACGGCAGTCCTCCACGCGGGTCGTTTCAGCGACCCCGTCGACGCCGCCCGGGCCTGGGCCGAGCTGCGCCCTGCGGCGGTCGTCGCCCTCGACGGCGACCGACTCACGGGGCAGGCCGCCGAGTTGCTGCGTCGCGCCGGGGTGCGCGGTGTACTCGCCTTCGCGTCCCACCCCGTGCCCGGCGTCCACACCATCGGCTTCGACCACGCCCACATCGGCGCCACGGCCGCCGAGCACCTGATCGCCCGCGGCCGAACCCGGATCGGCGTCGTCGTGCCCCAGGAGCGCGGCCTCGGCGCACTCGCCCAGCCGCGCCTCGCGGGAGCCGAATCGGTGGCCGCCCGGCACATGGCCACCGTCGCCCCTCTGGAGCTCGCGTACACCCGGGAGTCGGCGACCGCGCTCGCCCGGCGCTGGGCGAGCCTGGACCTCGACGCCGTCTTCGCCTACAACGACGAGTACGCCTCCCTGCTCCTGCACGCACTCCTGGCCGAAGGGATCTCCGTACCGGACGAGGTGGCGATCGTCGGCTCCGACGACCTCGTCCTCTCCGCGCTCCAGCAGCCCGCGCTCACCACGGTCCGCCTGGACCTCGCCTCGCCGGCGCAGATCGCGGACGCACTGCACGAGCTGATCGAGACCGGTTCGACCGCACCCCTCCCCGCCATAGAGGCCGTTCTCGTCCATCGCCAGACGTCCTGAGCTTTCGCATCCGCACGCGGTACGAACCCCCGACGGCGCCCGACCAACGGATCCCGACGGCATCCGACGGCACCCGGGCCCGCGCGGAGCCAGCGGCGCCGTGGACGTGCGCGCGCTCGAGGAGGCTGCTGCTACGAACCCGCGGGGCGGCATCCTATGCCGCTACGGCCGCCCCCCGGCGGTCGCGAGCGGCTTCCCTGGAGAGCGCCGGAGCACAGAGCCACCACGCCAGCAGGCCCGCGCCCGCACCGGCAGCCGCACCGGCAGCCGTGTCGGTGAGCCAGTGTGCGTGAAGCCATGTACGGCTCCACATCATGGCCAGCGTGAACACCACTCCCCCGAGCCACCATGCCCGCCGCCGCGCGGCCGGGACCAGCAGCACCCCCACGAGGACGACGAGCAGCGCCGCCCCCGCCGCGTGCCCGGACGGGAACGAGCCGTGGTCGACCCGGACCAGCGGGTTCGCCGGTCGTGGCCGGTCCACGAGGTGCTTGAGCCCCTGGACGACGATCAGATTGCCTGCGAGATACACACCGAGCAGGAAGCCGGCGGAGACCCAGCGCCCGCGGAGAAGCAGGAAGAGCAGCAGGGCGAGCGGTACGACGACGCCCAGCGGACCGCCGAACCAGTTCAGGACCTCGGCGAGAACGGCGTACGGGCCGCCGTGCGGGCCGCCCATCCAGGCCAGCCACTGATCGTCCAGATCCTGGAACGGCGGGTTCGCCGGGTCGGGCCGGACGACGAAGGCGGGCAGCGTGGCGACGCCGAGCAGCAGGAGCCCCGCCGCGAGGACACCGGGCCGACGCGCCGACCCCGCCTCGGGCGGGCTGTCCGTGCTGGACGGCGTCTCGGTGAGCGGCGGTCTCTCGGGGTGCGGGGAAGGAATGACCGGAGGGGTGGACATGAGTGCCTCTCGCGAACCGCGGAGATGGCCGCGGCCCTTCAGAGTGGTCGGCGTATCCGCAGGGCCTGCCCGTGGGGAACGGACCCGCTTCGACGACGGCAGCGGAAAGGGGAAGGGAACAGGAAACAGGTAAGGAGCGGAGCGAAAGGGGAAGGGAAGGGAAGGGAAGGGAAGCGCAGGCAGGAGGGGCGGATGGTGGCGCGCCGGCTCGGGAGCCTTCCGGCCCTCGAGCCCTACCGCCCACCGCCCACCACGCACCCCCACCTGCCCGCCCGTCCGCGCGCCTCAGTCCTTCGCGTCCAGGTGGTGGGCCAGGAATGCGACGCTTTCGGCGACGATCCCGGCGATGTCCGTGGAGCCGAGGAAGATGTGGTCGGCGCCGTCGACGGGTCGCAAGGTCACGTCGCCGCCCGCCCCCATGAGCGCCTCGGCGAGCACCTCGCTCTGGCTGTACGGGACCAGACCGTCCCGCGTGCCGTGGATCAGCAGGAACGGCGGCGGCGCCGAATCCGCCGCGTACGTCACCGGGCTCGCGGCCCGGGCCAGTTCCGCGCGCTCCGACTCGGCCCCGCCGAGCAGGGCGTCGTACGGGTCGGGAAAGTCTCCGCCCGAGGGCATCCCCGGCAGGGGGTGGCCGGCCAGGGCGGCGAGGTCGGAGACCCCGTACCAGTCGACGACCGCCCGGACACCCGTGTCCCCGGCGCCCACCCCGTGCGCGCCCTCCAGCGCCTCGGCGTCGGCATTGTCCGGACCGACCAGCCCGGCGAGGGCGGCCAGATGGCCGCCCGCCGACTCACCCCAGACGGCGATCCGGCCCGGGTCGATGTCGAGGTCTGCGGCGAACCGCCGGACGTAGCGGATGGCGGCCTTCACGTCGTGCAGCTGGGCCGGGAAGGGAGCTTCGAGGCTGTGCCGGTAGTCGATGGAGACGAGCGCGAGCCCGGCGGCCAGGACCGATCCGTGCAGCAGTGTGACCGGCACGGTCGGCGGCGGGTAGCGGCGGTCGCCGTCCAGCCATCCTCCGCCGTGGATCCAGACGACCGCGGGGAACGGCCCTTCGCCTGCGGGGACTTGGGCATCGAAGAGCCGGGGGCGGTAGCCGGGCGTGGTGGCGTACGTGACCCCGTGGAAGTGGCGCACCCCGTGCTCGTCCGTCACGGGCGGCACCGGGGGCTGATACGGCGGGGGCGGCCAGGTCATGTCGGCCAGGTCGAGCTCGGCCGGGTGGGATTGCGTCATTACGGCCCTTCTACCAGTCCCGGAGCTCGGCGCGCTTTGTCCGAAATGCTTGCACCTGACACCCGGGGAACGGAAACGCGTTACACGTGTAAGCGCGACTTTAGCGAGGCGTCTCCGTGAACGACAAGCCCGAAGGCTGTCCGATTCCCGAGTCAGTTACACGAGTTATCTACGACCGCGTTGCGTATCCCTCTGGAAGCACGTCATGCTCACCGCCACCGCTCGTCCCGCATCCTGCGTTCCGGCCACCGACCGCCTTCCGGCCGCCGTCCCGGACCGCACCCCGAATCGCTCTGCGGACCGCACCCCGAGCCACGCTGGTGGACCACGCCCAGAGTCATGCTTCACACCGCGCCCCGATTCGCGCCGCAGACCACGTCCCGAGTCGCAACCAGGACCGCACCCAGGCCGCCACTCCCCCCTAGTCTTCTGAGTCAGGAATTCTGTTCAGATAAGAGGCGAGGCGTTCCAGGATCTCGTCTGCGGTCTTGGTCCAGACGTAGGGCTTTGGATCG
>NZ_JBVHZJ010000027.1:0-36028 GCF_055574655.1 Streptomyces sp. NPDC029956
CCTGGTTTTTTCGTGGAACATCCTTCCGGTTGGTAAAAGGGCCCGATTCTTGCCGTGAAAGAACTTCCTCCTCCCGGGTCCCCTGCCCCACCGAACCGCCCCCCCGACGTGGTTCCGGTCCACCGGACGGGACCCCGACGTGCTGGTCTAGGAGACCAGGCCCTGACCCTCCAGCTCGGTCAGCCGCACGGTGCAGAGGCCGCCGCGTTCGGCCTTCACCTCCGTGACCTTCAGCCGGGTGCCCGGCGCGAGGATGTACTCCTCCTCGCCGGTGAACGCGGAGAACCTCCGGATCGCCACCGCCCGCGCCGGGGTGACCTCGAACAGGGTCCGCCGGCCGCGGCTCCCGAGGAACGCCTTCGCCACGCCCAGCTCGGACGTGCACGACGACACGCCCCACCAGGTCACCGTCTGCCCCGGCGGATACTGCGACCGCAGATCCAGCGCCACACCGCGCCACAACGGCCGGGTCTGCGCCGGCAGCGACTCCATCGCCGAGAACAGCAGCCGCAGATACGGCAGATAGGGCACCAGCCGCTCCCGGTCCGGGGACCGCAGGACGGCGTTGATCTCGCGGTAGAACGCCGACTCGCAGGTGTAGAGGTGCAGCGCCGCGATCGCGTCGGCGGACAGTCCCTCCCCGAACCCGGACTCCCCGAACGCCGCTTCCCCGGACGAGGCTTCCCCGGACCTCCGGGGCCCCGCCTCGGCGACCTTCGACTCGCCGAACGCGCTCGACCGTTCGATGTGCCGGTCCAGCCGGGCGAGGACCTGCGTCACCGGCTCGACGGCCTTCCGGAAGTCCATCAGAGGCGTGTCGAACACCCCGGTGACGGCCGGGAGGACGAGTCCCTCGTCCTTGACGCTCGTGAGGCGTTCCAGATACAGCTGGTGGAGCTCCATCGTCGAGGCGATGAACGCCCCCATCCGCTCCGCGACGTCACCGTTCCCCGCTCCGCCCGCGCCCGCCGCCCTCCGGTCCCAGCCCTTGCTCGGCAGCCAGTCGACCGGCTCGGCGCCCACCGTGGCCAGGGCGTCGTTCACCTGGGCGAAGTGGTCCCCGTCGCAGAAGATGTCGCCCTGGGCGGCCGGGTTGGCGTGGTCGAGGTGCCGGACCTCCACCCCCGGGTACTTCTTCTCCAGCCGCTGGACGACCCTCTTCAGGCTCCGGGCGTGCGCGCCCCACCAGGCGAACACCACACCCCGGTCCTCCTCCGCGGCGTCCTGCTTCGCCCGGAGGATCTCCTCGACGATCTGCTCGGCCACCGGCCGCCAGAAGGACGTGTGACGGTCCGTCGGCAACGCCCCGTCCGCACTCGCGGTGAGCGAGGCGTTGAGCAGGAGCACACCCTGGGTGAGCATCGCCTGGAACCACTCCGGCGGCGCGACCGTGTCCTCCTTCTTCAACAGCGCGCGCACGTCGGCGATCGGCGTCTTCTTGACGATGCCGTACTTCCACATCGCGGCCGCCTTGATGATGCAGCGGATGCTGACCACACGGCCGAACTGGCTGTCCTTCCAGTCGTTGAAGGTGTTGTCGAACATCGCGATGCCGGTCGCGCTCTCCGCCCGCGGATACGGGTTCTGTCCGAAGGCGACCACCTTCCACTTGTGCGGCGGATGGGGCTTCAACGCCTGGAACGTCAGCTCGCGCACCGGAACCACCTCCGGACTGCGCTTCGGCCCGATGAAGCCGGCGGCCCCCGGCTGCGCCTCGATCACCGGAGCCAGCAGCGGAAGCCACGGCTCACCGCCACCGGTGAACAGATCGGCGAGACCGAGGGGGTCTCCGGCGGAGGAACCGGCGTCGCCTGCGGCCGTCACGTCGACATCGTTCACGAGGGCGGAACTCCCAGAGCTCGGACCGGCCGCCCCCTCGGGCGCACCGGCATGCTGTACGGATTCGGTGAGGCCGTCGCCGGTGGACCCGCCCTGTGCGGTTCCGGTCTGCGGAGCCTTCGCGTCAGTGGCGAAAGGAACGTCGCCGCGGGACGTCGATCCGGACCCGCTGCGCGGACCCCGCTCCCTCGATGTCGTCGAGCTGCCCGAGCACCGCGGCCCGCAACTCGTCGTAGTCCTCGAACCCGTGGTCCTGGAAGAGGGAGTAGCCCGTCCACATCAGATTGGCGCAGACCCCCGCCGGCACCCGGCCGGTCTGCGCGCCCATCCCCACGAGCGCCACCGACCTGATGCTGCCGGGCTTCACCCGGTTCTGCAGGTGCACCGCCTGGAACGCCGCCGCGCACGCCAGCGCCACGTTCATCGTCTCGCTGACGTTCTGCGAGGACTGCCGCATGGTCGGCGTCGAGATCAGGTACCGCGGTACGGACGCCCCGGAGGGGACGCACACCGCGCTGCCCACCGGCAGGCTCCCGCCGAACCGGTCGCGGATCGCCCGCTGCACCCTCACCTGGATGCCCGCGCCGAGGTGCCGCTTGACGACGGCGTCGACGCCACCGTCCATCCGGCCCCGCGCGTTGGTGGGGGACACCCACGCGTCGACCTCCACGTCGAGCAGGGATCCGCGCCGGATCTCCACCTCGGGCGTGTCCGCGAACGCGGACCGCCAGGCCGTCACCACCTCGTCGTTGACATCGACCAGAACGACCCTCAACGCACGTTCGACACCCACGAAATCCGCCCCTCTCGCGCAACCGCTCGAACAAGATCGAAGCTATCGCGAGGCACTGACAACGCGTCCGCGGCGGACGCCGCCCCGGCCCCTGCGCGCTGGTGAGCCGACCCCGCGCCCGGATCGGGGCGGAGTGATCGGATTCAGCGTCGGTGTTCGTCTCCCGTTCACCGGCAGCCCCAGTCCGGGACTCCCGGGTCTCCTAGACATAACGGGTCTGGACCACAGCGGGTCCCGACGCGAAAGACCCGAGGAGTCCCCCGTCATGCCTCCCTCCCCCGACGTCTCCCGGCGCGCGCTGCTGGGCGGCGCCGCCGGCGCCGCCGTGCTCGCCTCGCTGCCGCTCAGCGTGCGCGAGGCCCTTGCCGCGCCCGCCCGCCCCGGCCGGCTGGAAGACATCGAGCATGTCGTCGTCCTGATGCAGGAGAATCGTTCCTTCGACCACTACTTCGGGACCCTGCCCGGAGTCCGAGGCCTCGGGGACCGTACCGCCGTCCGCGGCGTCAACGGCAGGTCGGTCTTCCACCAGCCCGACCCCTCCCGCCCCGAGGGCCACCTCGTCCCCTTCGCCATGAACGCGGCCCACACCGACGCCTACCGGAACGGCGCCCCCGCCTTCGGCTTCGTCGACTCCTTCCCGCTCTGGAACGACGGGCGGGCCGACGGCTACGTCACCGGCCGCAGCAGCGGCTGGCTCGGCCACGGCTTCTACGAGCCCGCCGACATGCCGTTCTACAACGCGCTCGCCCGCACCTTCACCGTCTGCGACCAGTACCACGCGTCGGTCCAGTGCAACACCAACACCAACCGCGACCACTTCATGACCGGCACCAGCGGCGGCACGGTCGGCGACACCGTCGTCTACAACAACAGCTACATTCCCGGCGGTTACACCTGGACCACCTACGCCGAGCGGCTCCAGGGCGCCGGGGTCACCTGGAAGACCTACCAGGCCCGGGACAACTACGACGACAACGCCCTCGCGTGGTTCAAGCCCTTCCAGCAGGCGAAGCCCGGCGAGCCGCTCCACGACCGGGGCATGGCGAAGGTCGGCGCCGCGGCCGACCAGGGCGACGGCCACAAGATGGGCGACGCCCTCGTCGAGGCGTTCCGCGCCGACGTGGCCGCCGACCGCCTGCCGCAGGTGTCCTGGATCGTCGCCCCCGAGGCCCTCTCCGAGCACGCCAGCTGGCCCCCGCCGTTCGGCGAGGACCTCACCGCGCGACTCGTCGAGGCGCTCGCGGACCACCCCGAGGTGTGGGCCAAGACCGTCTTCATCCTCAACTACGACGAGCACGGAGGCTTCTTCGACCACTGCATGCCGCCCGTGCCGCCGCTCTCCGCCGACCGCGGCAGGGCCACCATGTCCGTGGACGGCGAGGTCGTCGTCCGGGTGAGGCAGGCCGACGGGGCCGTCGCGATGCGGGTCGTCTCCCAGGACGGCCGCTACCGGGTCCGCGCCGCCGACGGCCGTCTCACCTGGTCGGACACCCTGCCCGCCGGGGAGACCCTGGTCTCAGGACCGCACGCCATGGGCCTCGGACTCCGGGTGCCGATGCTCGTCGTGTCCCCGTGGACCCGCGGCGGCGTCGTCGACTCCACCGTCCTCGACCACACCTCCGTCATCCGCTTCCTGGAGCGCCGCTTCGGGGTCCGCGAGCCCAACATCAGCCCTTGGCGCCGCTCCGTCACCGGCGATCTGACGTCCGTCTTCGACTTCTCCGGCGAGGACGTCGCCCGGCCCGAACTGCCCGACACCGGAGGCAACGTGGCGAAGGGCGACGCCGCCTCCGGGAAGCCGTCCATCGCCGTCCCCTCGCCGCAGTTCTTCCCGCGCCAGCAGCGCGGCACCCGGCCCGCCCGCCCCGTGCCGTACGCCCTGTCGCTGCGCTCCCGGGTCCGCGACGGCAAGGTCGAGCTCGACCTCCGCAACAAGGGCCGCCAGGCCGCCGTCTTCCAGGTGTACGGGGAGCCGGGCAGCGCCCCCGACTTCTACACCGTCGGCGCGGGCGAGCGGCTCTCCGGCGCCCGCGCGCTCCAGGGCGACACCTACGACCTGCGGGTCCACGGCCCCAACGGCTCCCTGTGGGTGCTGCGCGGCGACACCGGCGACGCCCTGGAGGCCCGCCTGAAGGAGGAGTACGACGACGACCGCGCGTACGTGGAGATCGGGATCGAGAACCGCGGCCGACGCTCCCGCACCTTCCTCGTCGGCGATCTCGCGTACGGCGGCGGGGTCCGTGAGGTCCGGGTCGGCGCGCGCGACGAGCGCACCGTGAGGCTTCGGGTGCCGGCCGAGCGCTGGTACGACATCGCCGTGAGCGCCGCCGACGATCCGCGCTTCCTGCGCCGCTTCGCCGGCCGTTTCGCCGACCGGGACCAGGACCGCGGGCACGGCCGCGAACGGGGCCGGACCCGTGGCGTCACCGACCCGGCGATGGGCCTCCCCGACGCCCTCACCACCGAGGTCACCACGGTCGCCGGTGACGAGCCGGTCGTTGCGGGCGGGACCACGGCCCGGTTCACCGCCACCGTGACCAACCACGGACCCGTCGAGCTCCACGATGTCGCCCTCGCCTTCACGGTGCCCTCCGGGTGGACGGCGAAGCAGCTCGCGGACACCCCGCCGAGGACCCTGCACGCCGGTTCGTCGTATGCCGTGAGCTGGGACGTCACCGTGCCCGCCGACGCCCCGGCGTACGGCTCCGCCCGGCTGCTCGCGGTCGCCCGCGGCCGCGCGGCCGACGGACTGCGCCTCGCCGAAGGCGAGATCCAGGCCCGGATCGCCCCGTCCATGAGCGGTCATCTGCTCGCCGAGGACTTCCAGTCGCTCGCCGGGAAGCTGGTCGAGCGAGGCCAGGTGCTCGGCTGGACGGCGACGGCACCGGACGGCTGGTCGGTCGTCGACGCGGCCGCCATGCCGCAGGGCACACCGATGTTCCAGGGCTGGACCTTCCACACCCGCCGCGCCTGGTCGGCCGGCGCCCAGAACCGGGCGAACTTCACCCGGGGCCTCGGCATCGTCGCGGTCGCCGACCCGGACGACTGGGACGACACCGGCGCGCCCGGGAGCAGGGGCCGCTTCGACTCGACGCTGGTCTCGCCCGCGGTCCCGATCCCGGCCGGCCGTACGACCCTCCGGGTGGACTTCGACTCCCACTACCGGCAGGAGGGCGACCAGAAGGCCGAGGTCCGCGCGGTCTTCGACTCGGGCGAGGAGCAGATCGTGCTGCGGTACGGCCCCGGTTCGCCGGACGCCGAGAACACGGCCGTCGGCAAGGACCTCACGGTTCCGGCGGGGGCCCGTACGGTGACCCTCCGCTTCCGGATGTACGACGCCGGAAACAACTGGTACTGGGCGGTGGACCACATCCGTCTGGGCTGACGCGGGTACGGGTGGGGCCTCGGCGGCCGGCCGCTTCGGCGGCCCCGGCCCCCGGGGGCTCCTCCCGACTTGATAGGCAAGTGAATGCTTGCCTATTCTGGGGTGGTGGCCGACGACCTCTTCAAAGCATTGGCCGACCCCACCCGCCGCACCATCCTCGACGAGCTGACGCAGAAGTCCGGACAGACGCTGTTCGAGATATGCGCCCGGCTGAGCATGAAGCACCAGCTCGGCATCTCGCGCCAGGGCGTCTCCCAGCATCTTGCCGTGCTGGAGGCCGCCGGGCTCGTCGAGACCAGACGGGAGGGGCGTTACAAGTTCCACGACCTGAACACAGCCCCGTTGCGGCAGATCGCGGACCGATGGCTCGCACCGAACCCGTCCGGACCGGAGGAGAACACCCCATGAAGATCCACCTGACCAGCGTCTTCGTCGACGACCAGGCCAAGGCCGAGCGCTTCTACACCGAGATCCTCGGCTTCGTGAAGAAGCACGACGTCCCGCTGGGCGAGACGGACCGCTGGCTGACCGTCGTCTCGCCCGACGAGCTCGGCGGCACCGAACTCCTCCTGGAGCCCGCCGGCCACCCGGCCGTCAAGCCGTACCGCGACACGCTCGTCCAGGACGGCATCCCGCTCGCCCAGTTCGCCGTGGACGACGTGCGGGCGGAGTTCGAGCGCCTGACCGCCCTCGGGGTGCGGTTCACCCAGGAGCCCGTGGAGATGGGCCCCGTCACCACCGCCGTCTTCGACGACACCTGCGGCAACCTGATCCAGATCGCGACCGAGCCGCAGTAGCCCGTACGACGGCGGCACGTCGCGGGCAGCGGCCCCGCGCGCCCGGTTCAGGGGTGCCGCGGGGCGTGCCGTACGCGCGAGCCGATCACGGCCGTCGTACCGCTCCCGAACCCGGCGCCGAGTACCGCCCAGGTGGCGGGGTGCGTCCAGGTGGCAGGGGGGAGCTGCCGGGCCAGGACGAGGACCCCCATCACGACGACGAACCAGCCGAAGGCCGTCCGCAGGGTGTCCTGCGGGATGCGGCCCGCCAGCCGCGCGCCGACCGTGCTGCCGATCACGGCGGCAGCGGTGACCACCAGGGCGAGACCCCAGTCGACCGAGACGCCCGTGAGGTGACCGGCGAGACCGGCGAACGAGTTCATCGCGATGACGAGGAGCGAGGTCCCGACCGCGAGGCCCATCGGAAGTCCGCCGAGGATCGCCAGGGCCGGGACGACGAGAAAGCCGCCGCCGGAGCCGACGAGACCGGTCACGGCACCCACGGCCAGACCCTTGACGGCGATGCCCGCGACGGCCTGACCGGCCCTCTCGGGCCGCGCGGCCCCACGGTCGCGGTGGCCCCCACCGCGCGGCCTGCGGAGCATCGCCACCGCCGTGGCCAGCATCATCACGGCGAAGCCGACGAGCAGGACCGGGCCGGGCACGTACTCCGCGAGCCGTCCGCCCCCGTACGCGCCCGCCATGCTGAACACGCCGAACAGCAGGCCGGTCCGCCACCGGACCCGTCGCGCCCGTGCGTGCGGGACCAGGGCGGCCAGGCTGGTGACGCCGACGACGAACAGCGAGGCGGCGATCGCCTCCTTGGTGCCCTGACCCGCCAGGTACACCAGGATCGGCACCGTGAGGATCGACCCGCCGCCCCCGAGCACGCCCAGGCTGACGCCGATGAGCAGGGAGGCGGCGACGACGAGGACGGTCACGGCGTGCTCCGCAGCTCCGCGATCACGGTACGGATGTCGGGGCGGGGGCCGCGGTTGTACGGGAGCCTGGAGAGCAGGACGCCCATCATGCAGGAGTTGCTGAGGGCCGCGTAGGTCAGTCCCGCGCCGATCGCCGTCCCGATCAGATGGACGCCCGGCACCAGGACGCCGACGAGACCGGTGGTCAGGACGACGGAGCCCGCGACGAGGCGCACCTGGCGCTCCATGTCCCAGCGCTCGGGCCCGCGGTTCACGGGCGCGCCGGCCCCCTCCCAGGCGTTCATGCCGCCGTCGAGGACGCGGAGGTTCGGCAGTCCCACGTCGGCGAGCGCCTGCTCGGCCTGCGCCGCCCGGGCGCCGGACCGGCAGACCAGGACGACGTCCTCGTCGAGGTGGGAGAGGAGCTCGGCGCGGTGCTCGCGCAGCGTGTCCAGGGGGACGTTGTACGCGCCCGGGATGTGCACGGTGCGGAACTCGCCGGGCGTCCGTACGTCGAGGAGGCGCGGCGCGCGCCCCTCCCGGACGAGCTGGTGCAGGACGACGGGGGTGAGGGAGGACGGCGGGGCGGGTGAGGGCGTGGCGCTCATGCGTGACTCCGGATGGAGGGATGGAGGGATGGAGGGATGGAGGGAGGTGGGCAGCGGAGAGGAGGGGGCATACTCAGGGGGGTATGCGATAGGCAGTGAAGGGCCACCGTTTCGAAGTGGCGAGGATGCCCCCGGGAGTGTCTGGAAGGTCAGCCGGCGGCAGGGGCCGCGGGCTGGTCCAGGGCCGCGTAGCCGCCCAGGACGTCGGAGACGTCCTCGAAGCCGCGGTGGCGCAGCAGGCTCGCCGCGATGGAGGAGCGGTGGCCGCCGGCGCAGTGCACGACCAGGGGCCGGTCGGCGGGCAGCTCGTCCGTGCGCCGGGCGAGCTCGCTCAGGGGGACGTGCAGGGCGTCGTCGAGGAAGCCGTTCGCCTCGCGCTCGCCACAGGTGCGCACGTCCACGACCAGCGGAGGGAGCGCGCCCGCGAGCGCGGCCCGGAGCTGGGCGGCGGTCAGCCGGCTTGCCGGGGTGACCGCGTCGGACAGCTCCTCCAGGGCGTCTTCGGGGTCGCGCAGGTAGCCCGCCACGCGGTCGAAGCCGATCCGGGCGAGGCGGGTGACGACCTCCTCCTCGCGGTTCTCCGGCGCGATGACGACCAGCTCGTCGCCGGGGTCGAGGACGCTGCCGGCCTGCTCGGCGAACCGCCCGTCGGCGGGGACGTTCACCGCGCCGACCAGGTGGCCCGCCGCGAACCGCTGGGGCGGGCGCGCGTCGACGACGACCGCGCCCGAGCGGCGCAGCTCGGCGAACTCGGCCCGGGAGAGCGGTTGCGCCGCCGTCGTGGCGTCGTACCGCTCCCGGTTCTTCCGGTTGAGCTCGGCGTCGTAGGCGAAATAGCCCGGCGCGGCGGGCTGCCCGGCGGTGACCAGCGCGACGAAGGCGTCCCGGCTCATCGGCGCGCAGGCGTAGTTGGTGGCGCGCTGTGCCCCGATCGTGGACTGCTTCTCGGTGGAGAGGCTCTTGCCGCACGCGGAGCCGGCCCCGTGCGCGGGGAAGACCCGCACCTCGTCAGGGAGGGCCATCAGCTTGTTCTGGACGCTGTCGTGGAGCATCGCGCCGAGTTCCTCGGCGGTGACGCCCACGGACGCGAGCAGGTCGGGCCGGCCGACATCGCCGATGAACAGTGCGTCGCCGGTGAGGACGCCGTACGGGACGGAGTCGTCGCCGTGCTCGTACACCAGGACGCTGATCGACTCCGGGGTGTGCCCGGGCGTCTCCATGATCTCCAGGACGGCGTCGCCGAGGACGATCCGCTCGCCGTCGGCCAGCGTGCGGATCGGGTACTCGGTCTCGGCCCGGCTGCCGTAACCGATCCAGGCGCCGGTGCTGTCGGCCAGCTCCAGGTGGCCGGCGACGAAGTCGGCGTGGAAGTGGGTGTTGATGACGCCGACCACGGTGAGGCCGTGGCTGCGGGCGTCGGCGAGGTACTCGGAGACGTCGCGACGCGGGTCGACGACCACCGCCCGGCCGGTCCGCTCGTCGGCGATCATGTAGGACGCCTGGGAGAGGCAGTCGAGGTAGTACTGGGCGAAGAACACGGTCATCCTTTCGTGCGCTATGCACGCACCGGGGTACCCCTTGGCTTCTGATACCCCCCTGGGTATGTGCGAGCTCGACCGTAAAGGGACTCGCCATGGCAAGTCAAATACCCCCCTAGGTATCCGTGGGCGGAAGATGAGGACACCGAGAGGGGGAACGGCACAGAGCCGCCCTCCGACCGGGATGACTTCCCGGCCGGAGGGCGGCTCTGCGGGGTGTGCGCGGCCCGCCCGCGGTCGGGCGTGCCTTCGGGTCACCGGGTCAGCGCCGGGCGCCCGCGCGGCGACGGGTGAACACGAGGATCGCGGCACCGGCCGCGCCCAGGGCCGCGGCGGCGACGGCGTACGGGGTGAGCTGCGCACCCGTGGTCGCGAGGGAGCTGTCGCCGGGCTCGGTGACGGACGGCGAGGGCGGCGTCGTACCGGGCGCGGCGGGCGCGGAGCTGCTCTCGGTGGGAGGGGCGGAACCCTCGGGCGCGGTCGTCTCCGGGGTTCCCGGGGTCTCCTCGGCGGGCTGCGAGGTGGTGGGGGTCGGCGGCGCGGTGGTGGGCGTCGTGGCGGAGGGGGTCGGCGTGGGCGTGGTGCTCGGGCCCTCGGGCGTGGGCTTGCAGCTGAAGGTCGAGGAGCCGGTCCACGGGTAGTTGTGGGTCTCGTTGCCCGTGCCGTGGGTGCGCAGGTCGCCGCCGATGTAGACGCGGCCGTTCGTGCTGGCCGTCAGGTCCGCGGACGCCTTGGGGGCGAGGATCGACCCCATGAAGTTCCCTCCGCCGCCGAGGGTGAGCGACGGGGACGCCTCGAAGTTGTAGAGGATCCGCGACGCGGCCTCGCCGAAGTGCGCCGAACTGTACGCGTCGACGCGGTCGCCGTTGAAGCCGACGGACATGGGGGAGATGCCCACCGCCTGACCTCCCGTCACGTTCACCACGACGGCCGCGCGCTCGGGAATCGACCGGAAGTCGAAGGACGAGGCGCCGTCCAGCTCCTTGGCGGAGATCTCGAACACCTGCGGGCCGGAGCCGGCCTTGCCGCCCTCGAAGGTGACGGTGTCGCCCCGGCGCTCGGTCGTACCGGTGGGCTTCAGCGCCCCCAGGGACGCCGACTCGTCCCGAACGGTGCCGGCGAACGTGTCGTACGGCGTGAGGGCCTCGCGCGCGCCCAGGTCCGACGAGCGGTTCCCGCCGTTCGTCTCCAGCCTGCCCTTCTCGTCGATGGCGCCGCCGACGCGGACGGCACCGCCGTAGCCGGAGGGGGAGGTGAGGCCGTGGCCGACGTCGACCGTCGTCCCGTCGGCTATCGCCAGGTTCCCGCCCACGGCCAGCATGACCGACCCCGGCGGCGGCACGATGCCGGAACCCGCGCCGGCGCGGCCGACGTTGAACACGCCGCCGGACGACTTGGCGAACCTGGCGTTCCCGCCGACGACCAGCAGGCCCTCGGCCTCGGCGGACGCGCCGTCGACGGTGTAGTCGCCGCCGGCGAACAGGGCCACGTTGCTGTCGGTGAACCGCGGTGTGTTCCCGATACCGGGTTCCTCGCCGGGAGCCGGGCAGGTCCGGGTGCTCCCCGGGGCGGGGGTGGAGGCAGGGGCGAGCGGCGTGGCGAGGGCGGGGCCCGCGGCGGTGACGCCGAGGACGACGCCGAGTGCCACGGCACTGCTCAGCCGAAGGCCCGTTCTTCCGGTGGTGCTCATGTACTGGTCCTTTTCTGGATTCCGCGAGGGGGTGGGGTGGGCTGGGGCGGGCGTATGGACTCAGTCGGTCTCGGCCCGGAGGGCGGTGCGGGTGAGCGGGCCGTAGACGCCCGGCCTCTCCGGAAGGTTCCGGGCGATCTGGAAACGGCTCAGGGCTTGGCCCACGGACTCGGTGAACACGCCGTCGGCCGAGCCGAGATAGAGGTAGAGCTGCTGGAGCCGTCGCTGGAGATCGGCGACCTCGGGGCCGGTGCTGCCCAGGGCGATCTCGCGCGGCGTGGGCCGTGCGGGCCGATGGGGGCGGTGCGAGGAAGGCGGCGGCGGAGGCGTGGTCGTGGGGACGGGGGAGTGCGTGGGGGCGGGCGTGCGGGACGGGGTGGCCGAGGGCGGCCCGGGTGTGGTCGGGGCCGGGGGAGGGGTGGTCCGCGCGGCGCGGACGCGCGCGTCGCCCGCCTCGGTCGAGGGGTGCGTGCCGGCGGCGGGGAGGCCGTCGGCCGAGGGGGCCGCGGGTGGGGTCGAGGCGGTCGTGAGGTCGGGAACGGGGAGGGAGAGGGACGGGTGCGATGGCGGCGCGGGTTCGGGGCCGGCGGAGAACCAGACCGTCAGTGCCCCGGCGAGTCCTGCGGAGAGCGCGCCCGCGACCATCAGGGGAAGCGGCATGGACCGCCGCGCCGGGGGCGCCGGGTGGGCGTGCCGGGAGCGGCGCGAACCGGTGGAGGGCGCCGCGGCACGGGCCTGACGGGCCGGAACCTTCGGCAGCCGCGCGGTGGAGTCGATGAGCTCGATGTCCTGCCCGCGGGCTCCCGCGCCGTTGACGTCGGGCCAAGCGACCTTCCCGAAGACGCGATCGGACGGGTGCTCCGGGCCCGCTGCTTCCCGGGCGACGGGCGTGACTGCTGTGGTCAGGGCAGCCCTGTTGCGCATCGAGTTGCTCCAGATGAGGTGAAGCCGAGGGGTGTGTGGCGAAGTCGTGGAGATCTTGACCGTCGTTCAAAGGAGGCGTCAACTGCCCTCAATGCGGCTTAAATCAGATGCTTTCCGACCTTGTTCCTTAAAAGACTTTTAAGGCGTGACGCACGTCACACGACAGGGGCTGGCGGCGAGTCCGGAGAGGGGTACGTGGCCCCGCCGGGGCCGGCTCCGCACGGAGCGGTCGTCTGTTCGGGGGCCGCGAAATCTGATGAATAGGCGCCAGGATGCGATCGGTTCATTGCATTTTTCGTGCAGTGAATGGTCGTTTTATGGGCCGAGAATGACCACTGGAGGCAGCCCTTCCAGCACGGTCACATGGCGAACCCGAACTGACTATGCTCCCCCGTGTGTTGCGCTGCGGTCACAGCGAGTCATGAACGCTGTGGTGCCGAGCGGAAGGAACGGGGCAATCGCCCGAAAGAAGCCCGATTCGTTCCAGTCGGTGCATCGCATCACCTCAGTCCGTTCATTCCAGACTGATTAGGGACCCCTTGATGGTTCGTGCAGGTTCAATTTCCAGAGCCCGGCCACCCGCGGTCGATCGCGTCTGGCTCCTCCCTCCGGGAGTTCTGGCCGGAGCCTTTGCCATAGCGCTTCTCTTCTCCTCTGCACAGATACGGACACCCATCGCCTGGTGCGGTCTCGCCGCGGTCGCACTGACGGCCGTCACGTCTGCCGTGACCGCGCGCCGACTGCGGTCGCGGGACGCGGTGCGCTACGAGCGGGCGATCGTCGACGCGCAGGAGTACTACGCGCAACGCGAGTCCGCGCTGCTCGGACGCCTGGCCGATCAGCGCGCCACCACCGTCTGGCTCGCCGAGGAGCTGCTCCCGGCCGCGGTCGCCCGGATGAAGAAGGGCGACCCCGCCTCGGAGATCCTGCGGTCCGTCAACTTCGGTGAGCACCTCGACGAGGAGTTCACCGAAGCGGTCCGAGGTGCTCTGCAGACGCTCCTGGAAGCGGTGGAGGCCGAGGAGTACACCAGGGACGCCTCCCAGCGGGCACTCGTCGCCGTCGCGCGCCGCGTCCAGGCGATCGTGCACCAGCTCGCCAAGGACCTGCACCAGATGCAGATCATCCACGGCACCGATCTCGTGGTCTCCCGCGGACTCCAGGGCGTCGACCACCGCACCGCCCTGATCGGCCGCCTCGCGGCCAGCATCGCCGTCCTCGGCGACGCGCGGCCCGGACGACAGTGGTCGAAGGCGATCCCCCTCTACGACGTGCTGCGCGGAGCCATGTCGCGCATCGTCGACTTCCCCCGGGTGAAGCTGCAGTCGGTGACCGCCGTGGCCGTCGTCGGCCCCGGAGCCGAGCCGCTCATGCACCTCCTCGCCGAACTGCTCGACAACGCCACCACGTTCTCTCCGCCGCACACCCCGGTGGAGGTGTCCGCGAGCGAGGTGCCCTCCGGCATCGCCATCGAGATCGAGGACCGCGGAGTCGGACTCACCGAAGAGGTCCGTCAACGCGTCGAGCGCATCATGGCGCAGTCGGCGTCCGGCATCCACCTGGCCGGACTCGGCGAGGTGACGCAGCTCGGTCTGCCCGTCGTCAGCCGGCTGGCCCGCGAGCACGGCTGCGAGGTCGACCTGCGCACCTCCGCCTACGGAGGCGTACGGGCCGTGGTGCTGGTGCCCAGGAACCTGATCACCACCGTGCCGCAGTCCGCCGTGCGGTATCCGCAGCCGCCCGCCCGACGGCGCACGGGAGGCCCGATGCTGCCCAGGCCGACGCCCCCGGGCGACGCCCCGAGGGAATCCGCGGAGGTCGGGAAGACCGTCAACGGACTCCCGCAGCGGCGACGCGAGACACCCGTCCAGACGCCGATCGTCCAGGTGGGCCCCACGCCCCCCGCTCCGGCCGCCACCCGGGGGTCCTCCGGCACGACCCGTCAGCCGGGTCTGATGTGGGAGGCCTTCAACGGCGACAAGCGCACGGCCGCCGAACCTTCCCCTTCACACAGCGAGCCTTCAGATGAGGTCGAGTAACATGCTGCCACTGCCGAACATGGACTGGATGCTCAAGGAGCTCGTGGGCGGCGTCCCGTACGTACGACACGTCGTCGTGCTGTCGGCGGACGGCCTGTGCATCGGGCAGTCGAACACGGAACCCGACACGGCCGACGCGATCGCCGCGGCCTGTTCCGGCATCCAGAGCCTGGCGAGGGCCATCGCCCAGCGGTTCCCCGAGGGGGACGGCTCGACGAGGATGGTCGGGATCGAGGCCGACGGCGGTTACTTCTCCCTGATGGCGGCAGGCCCCGGTGCCTACCTCGCGGTGCTCGCCGACGACCAGGTGGACGCCGGCCTGCTGGGCGACCGGATGCGGACGCTGGTGGTCCGGATCGGACAGCACATGACCAGCCCTCCTCGTGAGGACGTCGGGCAGGCGATGTGACATCGGAGAACCAGGACCCCTGGAATGAAACCGATCCCGTTCCGCTCTACGTCATTACCGGGGGCACGGGTTCCGCGGCGAACACCTTCAACCTGGTCACCCTCATCGCGACCCGCTCCGAGCCGGACGCCGCGATGCAGCCCGAGCAGGCCGCCATTCTCACGATGTGCGCCTACCCGCTCTCGGTGGCCGAGGTGTCCGCGTACCTCAGCCTTCCCTTCAGCGTCGTCACCACGCTGCTCTCCCAACTCGTCGAGGACGAACGGGTCGAGGCCATCGCACCCGTGCCCGTCGCGGCGTTCCCCGAACGCGGCCTGCTGGAGGCGGTGATCCATGGACTACGCAAGCTCTGACGTACGCGTTGCCGGCGCACGCGGCACGGACATGCCGCTGCCCCACAGCGCCAGGGGCGTCAAGGTCGTGATCGTCGGAGGATTCGGCGTCGGCAAGACGACCATGGTCGGCGCGGTCAGCGAGATCCCGCCCCTGACCACCGAAGAGACCATGACGCAGGCGGGCGTGGGCATCGACCACAACCCCGGCGCCCAGGGCAAGAACACCACCACCGTCGCCATGGACTTCGGACGGATCAGCATCAACGAGGAGCTGATCCTCTATCTGTTCGGGACGCCGGGACAGGAGCGCTTCTGGTTCCTGTGGAACGGCATCTTCGAAGGCGCGCTCGGCGCCGTCGTCCTCGTCGACACCCGCAGGATCGAAGTCTGCTTCGAAGTCATCACCCGCCTCGAGGACCGCCGCGTCCCGTTCGTCGTGGCCGTCAACACGTTCCCGGAGGCTCCGCACCACCCCGTAGAAGACCTGCGCGCTGCTCTGGCCCTCAGCGAATCCGTGCCCATGGTCACCTGTGACGCACGTGACCGGGCGTCCTGCCGTGACGCCCTGCTGTCGCTGATGGTCTACCTGCGCACCCTCGCCGCCGCCCAGGAGACCGCATGACCCTCCCACCCGCCGAACACACCACAGGGCTGTCCGGGGCGATCCCCCCTCCGGGCTGCCCGGCCCACGTCGCCACCGGACCCGGTGGAGCGACCCGCCTCTACGGCGGCGCCGCCGAGACGGACCCGATGGGCCTGTACGAGGAACTGCGCGCCAAACACGGTCCGGTGGCGCCCGTGCTGCTCGACGGCGACGTACGCGCCTGGCTCGTCCTCGGCTACCTCGAGAACCGCGACGTGGCCAGCCGGCCGACCCAGTTCTCCCGCGACCCCCGCGTCTGGCACGGCTGGCGCAGCGGCGAGATCGACCCCGCCACCTCACCGCTGGTGCCGATGATCGGCTGGCGCCCCGACTGCGTCTGCGCGGACGGCGAGGAGCACCAGCGGCTGCGCGGCGCGGTCACGGCCGGCCTCAGCCAGTTCGACCACCGCGGCATCCGCCGTCACATCACCCGCTTCGCGCACCAGGTGATCGACACGTTCTGCGAGGACGGCGAGGCGGAACTCGTCGGCCAGTTCACCGAGCACGTCCCCATGCTCACGCTGACCCATCTGCTCGGCATGTCGGACGAGGCGGGCCCCCGGCTCGTCCACGCGGCCCGTGACCTCTTCAAGGCCACCGAGACCTCGCTCGCCAGCAACGCGTACGTGCTGGAGAGCCTCGCCCAGCTCGTCGACGCCAAGCGGATCCGTCCCGGGCAGGACATCGCGTCCGCGCTGCTGGCCCACCCCGCGAACCTGTCGGACGAGGAGGTGCAGCACCACCTGCGCCTCATCCTCCTCGCCGGGTACGAGACGACCGCCAACCTCATGTCCAACGTCCTGCGCATGGTGGTCACCGACCCCCGGTTCCGCGGGTCGCTGGCCGGCGGCCAGATGACCCTGCCGGAAGCGGTGGAGCAGGTCCTCTGGGACGAGCCCCCGCTGATGGTGTGCCCCGGCCGCTGGGCCAACGGCGACACCACCCTCGGCGGACAGCAGATCAAAGCCGGGGACATGCTCCTGCTCGGCCTCGCCGCCGGAAACGTCGACGAGGCGATCCGCCCGGATCCCGCGACGCCGGTGCACCACAACCGCGCGCACCTGTCGTTCAGCGCCGGCACCCACGAGTGCCCCGGCCAGGACATCGGCCGCATCATCGCCGACACCGGCATCGACATCCTGCTCACCCGGCTCCCCGACATCGCCCTGTCGATCCCCGAGGAGGACCTCACCTGGCGCTCCTCCACCTGGGCCCGGCACCTGACGGCGCTGCCCGTGAGCTTCGCCGCGCGCGCCCCCCAGGACTTCGACGTCCCGAGCCCGCTGCCGGCCCCGCCGGCCCCGAGCGTCGGGACGCCGGCGGCACCGCCGTGGCAGACGGCGGAGCCGGAGCCCGCGCCCGAGCCGGAGCGCCGCCCCGCACCCCGCCCCTCGTGGCGGACACGGCTCAAGCGCCTCCTGCGGAGGGGATAGGCCGTGCGCCGAGGGGGCTGCCGACGCCTGGCCGTCGGTGTCCCCCTCGCCGGGTCAGGACCGCTGCCGCTGTTCCGGTACGGAGAGGTCCGCGGCGGCGTAGCGAGGCGCTCCCGTGTACCAGGCGTGGAGGCCGGACAGGAAGCCGCAGGCCCCCTGGAGCCAGGTCTCCAGTTCGGCCCGCTCGTCGTGGTCGAGGCCCGATCGCCTTACCAGCTGCGGGAGTTCGCTCTGCCGGAGGTGCTCGAAGTCCCGCAGCCGGGTGTTCACCAGATTCAGGGCGGCGGGTACGGCGTCGTGGAGGGCGATGCCCAGGGACGTACCGAGGACCACGACCAGGTTGTTGACGTCGTGTTCCTCGTGGACCTCCCGCTCGTACGACGCGAGGTCGTTGGCGAGACCCATGTAGTCCATGAAGGCGTCGAGCAGGGCTCGTACGGTCCGGCTGTGCCGTATCTGCTCGGGGATGCGTGCGCCGGTGGCCAGCTCGACGGAGTACGGGGCGGTGTGGGCGGCGAAGCTCTCGCGCCGGAACGGGGCGTACTCGATCAGGTGGGGGACACGGCCGCCGCGGCTGTTGGCCAGTTCCTCGACCCCCGCGTCGACGTAGCGCACCAGGGCGCGGTTGAACTCGTGCCGCCAGTGCGCCAGTCGGGGCGGGAAGAGCTGCCGCTGCAGATCGACGATGCCCCGCTCGACCGGGTTCGACGGCTCGGGCGACCGGGCGCCGTTGCCGAAGTCCGGTCGGAGGAACTCGTGCAGTCGGGCGGTGAAGGCCACGGCGCCGGGCAGGTCACCGGTCTGCTTGAAAGCGGCGGCGAAGTAGTCGTCCCACGCCAACGCCCATATGTTGAAACGGTGGTTGAGCCTGAGGTCGGCGAACGAGGCATCGGGTAGTGCCCAGGCGGTCAGCTGGTCGACCGTCATGGCATGGAACTGCGTCCGGGTCCATATGGGGGGATGCCCCGACGGTCCTTCCGCACCGTCGAGCATGCCCATCGCGCGCGCCCACGTCTCGCTCTCCTCGTGCAGGGCCGACAGATACGGATTCACCCGCAGTGGATAGGGCATCCACAGCCGGGGCTGCTCGAGAGCACGCACTGTCATGGGGACCAACCTCCTTCTTCGTTCGGCCGCGGAGGGACGCGGTTGGGCTGTGTGCACTCCCGCACGAGGTGACGGCCGCACTGCCGTGACGCCGGACGATGCCCGGCTCGCGGCCCTCCAAACCTGCCCGCCACCTGCGATCGTCAACCCCTCAACTGTTCCTGACCAGTATTCAGAACAGCTTCATGCGGAAGGAAACGATCCTTCTGGAGAACGTTCCGTAATTCCGCGCAAACTATCGTCATCCTTCCCGGGTGTCTCCGTCCGAGTGCCCTTCGGGCCTCGGGCGAGTACGCAGAAGAGGAGGACGGCCATCACGACGACGCCCGCCCACATGGCCTGCTGCCAGCCGTCGACGAAGGACTCCCGGGCCGCTCGGATCAGCGCCCGCCCGTGGGAGCCGGCTCCGCCCGCCGCCTCGACGGCGTTCGCGAGGCCTTCGCGGGCTGTGTCGGCCACCCCCTGGGGGACGCCGTCGAGCCGGGTGTCGATGGTGCCGCGGTAACCGGCGGAGACCATCGCGCCGAGCAGGGCGACACCGAGCGCGGTGCCGAACTCGCGCGTGACGTCGTTGAGCGCGGAGGCGACGCCCTGACGCTCACGCGGCAGGGAACCGGTGATGGCCTCGGTCGAGGGCGTCATGGACAGGCCCATGCCGGTCCCCATGGCGAGCATGCCGGGCAGCACGGACAGGTAGCCGCCGTCGACGGAGACATACGTGGCCATCAGGGCCAGGCCGGCACCGGCCGTCAGGATTCCCGTCGCCATCGTCGAACGGGCACCGACCCGGCCCGCGAGCCTCGGAGCGAGACCCGAGGACGCCATCATGGCCACCGCCATCGGCATGAGCGCCAGCGTGGACAGCAGACCGGACCAGCCCGACACGGCCTGGAAGAACGGGAAGAGGACCACGAACACGCCCGCCTGGACGCCGAACAGCACCAGGAGCGTGAGCGATCCGGTCGCTGCCGAGCGCTTGCCGAACAGACGCAGGTCCAGGAGCGCCGCATCCCGGCGGCGCAGTTCCCACCCGACGAAACCGACGGCGGCGACGACACCGACCGTGCCGCCGAGCAAGGTCGCCGGGGCGGCCCAGCCCCGCTCCGGGCCCTCCTGGAGGACGAAGACCAGGCCGACCACGGCGACGACCGAGGTCAGCGCGCCGACCGTGTCGAAGGAGTGCCCCGAGGCCTCACGGGAGTCGGGCACGGACCGCAGCGTCAGGGCGAAGGCCACGACGACGAGCGCGACGGGCAGCACGAAGAGCCACCGCCAGTTCGCCACGTCGACCAGGGCCGCGGAGAGGAACATGCCCAGGACGCCGCCACCACCGGCCACCCCGGTCCACACCCCGATCGCCCGACCGCGCTCCTCCTCGGGGAAGGTCGTGGTGATGACGGCCAGGGTGATCGGCATGATCATCGCCGCGCCCACGCCGCCGAGCAGACGCGCGGCGAGCATGACCTCCGCGGAGGGGGCCAGCGCGGCGGCCACTCCTGCCGCCCCGAAGACCGCCAGACCGCCGAGCAGCACGGGCTTGCGGCCGAGGCGGTCACCGATGGCGCCGAGCGGCAGCAGGAGCGCGGCGAGGGCGAGCGTGTAGATGTTGACGATCCACAGGATCGTGCTCTGCGAGGCGCCGAAGGCGACGGCGAGGTCGGGCTGGGCCACGTTGAGACCGGACACGGAGGCGATGACGGCCATCAGGGCGACGCAGACGGCGATCAGGACGGTACGACGTCGACGCGCATCGAGGGTGCCAGGAGCGGGCGCGTCAGGACCGGCTGCGCCAGGAGAGGGTGCGCTCGCGTCGGTGGTGCCGCGCGGGTCGGCGTCGACGCTCACCTGGACGGGCGTGTGGTGGGGATTCATGCCCCGACCGTAGGCAGAGTTTGCGGAAGGGGCATACATTGATGCTTATGACGCAAGAAGATGGTGAGCTGGACAGCCTCGTGCGCAAAAGGATCCGTGCCCTGCGCGTCGCTCAGGGCTGGTCCCTCGAAGAACTGGCCACCCGCGCCAACCTCAGCCAGTCCTCCCTCAGCCGCATCGAGAACGGTCGGCGCCGCCTGGCCCTCGACCAGCTCGTCACCCTCGCCCGAGCCCTGGACACCACTCTCGACCAGCTGGTCGAGACGGCCACCGACGACGTCGTCACCAGTCCGATGATCGACGGCGCCCACGGGCTGATGCGCTGGCCCATCAAGGCGGAACCGGGCATGACCGTCGTACGCCAGCGGATGACGGAACCCCCACCGGACAGCCCCGCACGCCTGCGCGCCCATCCGGGCCGCGAGTGGCTCGTCGTCCTCTCCGGCACCGCCGTCCTGCTGCTCGGCAACCGCCGCATCCGGGTGGAGACCAACCAGGCCGCGGAGTTCCCCACGATGCTGCCCCACGCCATCGGCGCCGAGGGCGGCCCGTGCGAGATCCTCGGCATCTTCGACCGCGACGCCCGCCGCGGGCACCGGACGGAGAAGGACCCGGGCGGGACGTCGTAGCGGTCTACCCGGCCTGTGCGGGGGTGGTGATCCGACGGACCGCCTCGCTCGTGAGTCCGCGGTCGTGCGGTGCGGGATCGAGGGCCCGGTGGAGGGTGAGCCCTTCGATCAGCGCGTCGAGCTGGCGCGCGGTGCCGGGGTCGAAGTGCCGTTCGAGGAGGATCCGGCTGCGCCGCATCCACGCCTGGGTCAGCTCGCGGTACTCCGGACGCCGGGCGGCCAGTGTGTACAGCTCCTGGGTGAGGACGAGGTCGCGGCGCGGCCCGTCGGAGATGGTGTGAACGAGGTCGATCACGGCCTCACGCGCCCGGTCGGGACCGTCGACATCGGCCAGGTGCTGCTCGAAGACGGTGACGATGTGGTCGGCGAAGAGCGTGAACGCCTCGCGCAGCAGCTCGTCGATGCCGGCGAAGTGATAGGTCATCGAGCCGAGGGGAACGCCGGCGCGGGCCGCGATCCGGCGGTGCGAGACGCCGGCGACGCCCTCGTCGGCGATGTGGTCGAGGGCGGCGGCGAGGATGCGCTCGCGGCGCCGCGGGTCGGTGTGTCCGGTGGCCATGGCGGCAGGGGCCGTCAGAGGTCGCGGACGGGCCGGGCGGGGTTGCCGACGGCGACGACGTTCGCGGGGATGTCCCGGGTGACGACCGCGCCGGCGCCGATGACGCTGTTGTCCCCGATGGTCACACCCGGGCAGACGATGACGCCGCCGCCGAGCCAGACGTTGTCCCCGAGGGTGATCGGCCGCGCGGCCTCCAGCTTGTCCCGCCGGGGCTGCGGCTCCAAGGGATGCGTGGGTGTGAGGAGTTGGACGTTCGGCCCGATCTGGCAGTCCTCGCCGATGGTGATCGCGGCGACGTCGAGCGCGGTCAGGTTGTAGTTGACGAAGGTACGGGCTCCGATGGTGATGTTGCTGCCGTAGTCGACGCGGAGCGGCGGCCGCACGTCGATGCCCTCGCCCGCGGACCCGAGCAGTTCCCCGAGGATGGTGCCGGCCTCGGCGGGATCCTCCAGGTAGGCGTGCTCGTAGCGGGCGGCGAGCCGCATCGCGCGCCGCTGCCGGCCGGCGATCTCGGGATCGTCGGCGATGTAGAGGTCGCCTGCCAGCATGCGCTCCAGAGGGGTGCGCGGGTCGTCGGCGAAGTAGTCGGTCGTCATGCGTACGATCGTACGCCCTGAAGCGTACGATCGTACGCATAGTCCCGGAGACGACGCTCCGGGAGCGAGAACGGGTACCGGTTCGGCGGCTTGCCCATGCGACTGGTGGGGCTCCTGATGCCAGGCGCCATGACCGTCGGCCTCGGCCGTCGGGTGGAAAACCAGCTGCCCGAACGACGGCGGCACGCTAGCGTCGCCCGTATGAACGTCACCGGCCGAAGCCTCACCGCGACCGCGCGAGCGACCAGCTCGCCGGTTGCCGCCGCCTGACCTTCCCCCTCCCATCGGCGACCGGAAACGGCCCGTCGGTGTTTCCGTGGCTCCTCCGCCCGATGCGACGACCTGCCGGCCCGTTCTCCGGTGCCTCCCTTGCCGTACGCGAAGGAGTCATCCCATGAAGACCGAGCACATCGTCCGTACGTTCGTCGAGTACTTCGAGGAGCGCGGCCACCACCGCATCACCGGATCGACGCTGCTGCCGCCCCCGGGCGACCCGGTCCTGTTCACCACGTCCGGCATGCACCCCCTCACCCCCCACCTGGAGGGGCGCCCCCACCCGCAGGGCCGGCGCCTCGTCAACGTACAGCGCTGTCTGCGCACGACGGACCTGGAGGAGGTCGGGGACGCCACCCATCTGACCGTCTTCGAGATGCTCGGGACCTGGTCGCTGGGCGACTACGAGGGCCCCCAGAGCCTCGAATGGGGATACGACCTGCTCACCGAGGGCCTCGGCATCGACCCGGGCCTCCTCCACGCCACCGTGTACGCCGGAGACGAGCGGACGGGACAGGACAGCGCCTCGCTGGAACTCTGGCAGAACCGCGGCGTCCCCGTGGAGCTCACCGTCACCGACAACTGGTGGTCCAACGGGCCGACCGGCCCCTGCGGCCCCGACTCGGAGATCTTCCTGTGGAGCGGGGACAGCCCGCCCCGCTCGACACCCACCGAGGACGACCGCTGGGTGGAGGTGTGGAACCACGTGATGATGCGTCACCGCCGCCTCGACGACGGCTCCCTCGTCCCGCTGCCCCAGCGCAACGTCGACACCGGGCTCGGCCTGGAACGGCTCGCCTCGCTGCTCCAGGGGAAGCCGTCCGTGTTCGAATGCGACGTCTTCGACCCCTGGCGCCGCCTCGTCCCGCTGATCTGGACGCTGGACGAACAGACCCGGCGACTCGTCCACGACCATCTGCGCTCGGCCGTCGTGGTGAGCGGCGACGGGGTGCGGCCCGGCAGCACCGGACGGGGGTACGTGGTGCGCCGTCTGGTCCGCCGCGTGCTCACCGTGCTGTGGCGGGACGACCCGACGCGCAGCCTGGGCGACCTTCCGTCCGAGTTGATCGAGCACACCCTGCACCACTTCCGGCAGGACACGGACCCGGGCGAGGTGCGTCGGATGCTGCTCGACGAGGAAGGCCGGTTCGGACGGCTCCTCGAACGCGGCCGGCAGGTGCTCGCCCGCCCGCGGTTCCAGCGCCCGCTGGACGAGGGGGACCTCCATTACCTCCACGACACGCATGGTCTGCCTCGTGACCTGGTGAGGACGCTGCGCGAGGAGTGAGAGGGGAGGGTGAGGGGCGTAGGGCGAGGGGCGAGGGGTGAGGGGTGAAGGGCGAGAGGTGAAGGGTGAAGGGTGGGGGCTCCGCACGACCGGTTCACCCGTGACGGTGGACCCGGTCCGAGCAGCCGCGCGCCCCGGGCCGGTTCGGGCACGGTGATCCCCATGCACCCCCGCCGTACGACGTTCCTCCTGCTCTCCGTACTCCTCACCGCCGGCTGTATGGCCGTTCCCCACCCGCCGTCACCGCCCCGGCCCCACCCCGCGCCCGGAGAGCCGGTGCCCGCCGGCGACCGGCCTCCGACCCCGCTTCCCGTGCCGGTTTCTGCCTGGCCCGTGCCCGCGCAGCCCGTTCCGCACGAGGAGATCGCCGAGACGGAGCCGCTCCCCGGCACGCCGAGCGGGAGGCCGAGAGGAGGGCCGGTCACCCCCGGAGCGGTGGGGGTTCCCGACGTTCCCACCGCAGGGCGGTCACCGGAGCGGAGAGCGGGGACGCCGCCGACGTACAGAGGGTCGACGGACACGCGGAATCCGGCCGGTTCGCCGAAGCGGGCGAAGCAGGCCGCCGGGAAGACGCGCACTCGTACGGAACCCCGGGCGGCGGCACCGTCCGGGCGGAAGACGGCACGTCCCAAGGCGCCGTCCGCCGCCCACGGAGGGCCGCGGCCGACGGGCGCGGGGACTCCGGAGATGCGACGACTGTGTCGCCAGGCCGAGGACATCGACGCTCCCATGGGCGCGGCCGACCTGTGCCGCGGCTTGTACGGCCGTTGACGGCGGGGAGGCGACGGCGCGGCCCGGGGGCGGCCAGGCACGACCCCGGGGTCAGGCGCCGTTCGACCCGGAGTTCAGGGACTCCATCGCTTCCTCGGCCCGCTTGCCCATCTCCTCGGCCGGAACGTCCTCGATGTGCGAGGCGACGTTCCAGCGGTGCCCGAAGGGGTCCTCGAACTGGCCGGTGCGGTCGCCGTAGAACTCGTCCTTGACGGCCGACAGTTCCTTCGCGCCCTGCGCGAGCGCCCGGGCGAAGACCGCGTCGACGTCCGACACGTACACGTGCAGGGTGATCGGCGTGCCGCCGATCGACTTGGGGGAGCGGAACCCGATGTCCGGGAACTCGTCCGCGAGCATGATGACCGAGTTCCCGATGGCCAGTTCGGCGTGGCCGATCCTGCCGTCCGGGGCCGGCATCCTCATGCGCTCCTCGGCGCCGAGCACAGTCACGTAGAAGTCGATGCCGGCCGCGGCTCCGTCGACACAGAGATACGGCGTGACCCGCGGATACCCCTCGGGGATGGGTTGGACGGTCACGGTTTCAGCCTTTCCGGACGAGGCGGTCGCCGTCGACCGCCACCTCCGCCCACTGATATCCCGGCCCCCGGACGACGCGGCGGAGCCGCGCGGCCGGGCGACCACGGGATGCCCCGAAGAGCCGCCGCCGTGGCCGTCAGGACGTCGACTTCACCGCGAGAACGTTCCGGCGGTCCACCGCTCCGGCGGTTCGCCCCCTCCCGCGGTCCACCCCTCCGGCGGTTCGCCCCCTCCCTCGGTCCGCCGCTCCCCGTGGTTCAGCGGCGGGCGCCGCCGACGTACAGCTCCAGGTCACGGCGGCGGGCGACATGACCGCGCCACCCGGCCAGCAGCACCAGCACCGTCCAGACGGTGAGGCCGCCGAAGAGTCCGTCCAGGCGGCCGGCCGCGTCGATCTGGTCGGCCTGTTCCAGGGGCACCTTGCCGCGTGAGTCGCGCACGACGGCGAGGCGTTCGCCGACGGCCGGGGCGCCGCTGCCGCGGTAGACGAACCTTTCCGCGAGCTCCTGGCCGTCGGAGCGGCGCAGGGTCAGTTCATGGTGCTTGCTGCCGGTGCCGGCGGCGCTGTCGGCCACCACGACGACGTTCTCGCGCACCCCATAGCGTTCGAGTGCCAGTTCGGGCGCGTACTGGACCGCGCCGACGAGCACGAACAGTGCCGGCGCGACCGCGAGCAGGAGCAGCCAGACGCCCCGGTGCAGCAGATGGAGCAGCGCCCCGAAGATCACGCACAGCACCACTCCCGTGCCGATGGCCACCCACTCCGCGCTCGGGACGAGGAACGAGACGCCCGAGACGACGGCGGCCGACCCCCAGACGTACAGCATCAGGGCGAGCGTGCGACCCACCGCCGTACGCGGTCGGGCGGACCGGCGCACGGAGGCGGGCGGATGGCCGACGCCGGGTGCTGCTGCGCTGCCGCGGATGGCCTCTGACATGCACGTTCTCCTGATTCTGACCGCCCCTGACGGGTGCGGCGGCCGACGACGGTGCACGATAGCCGACGGGCGGGCGCCACCTGCGGGCCGCCGTCTCTCCGCCCCCTCCCCGCCCCGACTCCGCCTCCGTCCCTGGCCCCGCCTGCGCCCTCGCCCCCGTCGCGCGGGCACCCGGCGGGCGACGTATCGTCCGAATATGCGTGACGAGCGCGTATCCCGCCGTCGACCGCGCTCCGGGCCACCGGGCCCGGCCACGTGGGCCGGTGGGCTCCGCCGCGCGCCGCGCCCGGACCCGCGCGGTGCCGTGCCCGCCGCCACGGGCGGGTGAGGCTCATGGGCGAGAACGCGGGCAGCGGGACCGAGGACGTCTTCGCCGACGGCCGGATGGCCGCCGTGCTCACGGGTCTCATGCGGGACACCGACGCCTCGGTGGGGCTGGTCTACCTGCTGATCCCGGGGGACCGGATGCTGCGCCTGGTGCTCATCTCGGGCCTGTCCCGGGAGATCATCGCGCCCTGGGTACGGATCCCGGTCGACGCCCCGATCCCGGTCGCCGAGGCCATCCGCGACCGGCGGCTCGTCTGGCTGAGCGGCCTGCAGGACATCGCCCACCGCTACCCGCGGATCGGGATCGTGCTGCCGTACGACTTCATGCTTGCGGCCGTCCCCATCGCCGACGACACGACGGTATGGGGCGGAGTCGTCCTGCTCTGGCCGGTCTCGCGCGCGCCGGAGCTGGACGCGCGCGAACACGAGACGCTCGAAGCCCACTGCCGTCTGTCGGCACGGCTGCTGCGGAGGGCCGCCGACCAGGATCCCCCGCCGCCCCATCCCACCGAACCGCTCGTCGTCCACCCGGAGCGCCCCTCCGAGGCCGACCCCGCCCTCGCGGCGGCCGCACTGGACCTCGCGGAGCGGCTGCCCGTGGGGTGCTGCGCCCTGGACCTCGACGGCCGCATCACCTTCATCAACACCGCCGCCGCCGAGCTGGTGAACGCCGGTGCGGCGGCGCTCCTCGGGAAGCGGCCGTGGGAGACGCTGCTGTGGTTGAACGACCCCGCCTTCGAGGACCGCTACCGTGCCGCGGCCGTGACCCGGCAGCCGACGTCGTTCACCGTGGTGCGACGGCCGGCGACGTCGCTGCTCTTCGAGCTCTACCCGGACGCGACCGGCATCAGTGTGCTCATCATCCCGCAGGCGGACGGCCCGCCGCCCGCCGACGGCCCGCCGGGGCCGCAGGACGGGCCCGTCCCCTACGAGGGGTCCGCCCCCGGGGTCGTGACCGACTCGGGGCCCGTGACCGACTCCGGGGCCGGGACGACTGCCTTCGGGGCCGCGACCGACTCCGGGGCCGCGACCGCTCAGGGGGCCGGGACCGGTCCGCCCTCCGCGACCGTTCCCGGCTCGGCCCCTGGCTCAGCCCCCGGCCCCGCGTCAGGTACCACCGGTACCGCGTCCGCTGCCCGCGGCCCCGCGTCAGGCGCCATCGGCCCTGCGTCCGCCGCCACCGGCCCCGCGTCAGGCGTCCCCGCGTCCGCTCGCGTTCCGAATCTGCCGAACCGCCCCGGCGAGCCCGTCGGTGCCACCGCGGTCTACCAGCTGATGCATCTGGCCGCGTCCCTGGCCGAGGCGGCCGGCGTGCGCGACGTCGTCGAACT
The DNA here is from genome assembly GCF_055574655.1 of Streptomyces sp. NPDC029956. Classification (NCBI taxonomy): domain Bacteria; kingdom Bacillati; phylum Actinomycetota; class Actinomycetes; order Kitasatosporales; family Streptomycetaceae; genus Streptomyces; species Streptomyces sp. NPDC029956. Next base: position 27,561 of record NZ_JBVHZJ010000027.1, read on the forward strand.
GGTCGCCGACCAGATCGTGCCCGCCTTCGGCCCGGAAGGTCTCGTCCTCATGAGCGTCGACGAGGGCCGACTGCGCGTCATCGGCCACCGCGGCTACAGCGAGGAGTTCATCGAGCGCTTCGACGGCAAACCGCTCACGGCACCGTTCGCCGACGCCCAGGTGCTCTCCACCGGCGTCCCCGTCTTCTTCCCCACCTACGATGACCTCCGCCGCGCCCATCCCCTCGCCCCGCGTTACGAGGGCCGCAACGCCTGGGCGTTCCTGCCCCTGATCGCCTCCGGCCGGCCCGTGGGCTCCCTGATCCTCTCGTACGTACGGCCGCGTCCCTTCCCGTCGGCGGAGCGCGCGCTGCTCACCTCGCTGGCCGGGCTCATCGCCCAGGCACTGGACAGGGCCCGGCTGTACGACGCCAACCGCTCCCTCGCGCGCAGCCTCCAGAACGTTCTGCTGCCGCACAACCTGACCCCGCTCCCGGGTCTCGACGTCGCAGCCCGCTATCTGCCGGCCGGTCACGGCATGGACATCGGCGGGGACTTCTACGACCTCGTCCGCGCCACTCCCACCTCCGTCGTCGCCGTCATCGGTGACGTCCAGGGACACAACACCACCGCTGCCGCGCTCATGGGGCAGGTGAGGACCGCCGTCCACGCGCACGCGACGGCGGGCGCGTCGCCCGGCGACATCCTGGCGCGCACGAACCGGCTGCTCGACGACCTCGACGCCGACCGTTTCACGAGTTGTCTGATCGCCGAGTTCGACCTCGCCCGGCACCGGTTGCGACTGGCGAGCGCGGGCCATCCGCCGCCCCTCCTGCGCCGGGCGGACGGCAGCGCCGAGGTGCTGGAGGTCCCGCCGGGGCTGCTCCTCGGGATCGCGACGGACGTCACCTACGACACCATGGAGCTGCCCTGGGAACCCGGCTCCGTCCTCGCCCTGTACACCGACGGTCTCGTCGAGGCACCGGGCCTCGACATCGGTACGGCCATGGCCGACCTGGCGGAGAGGCTCGGGGTGTCCGACGCCCCTGATCTGGACCGGCTCGCGGACGAGCTGACCCTGCACGTCAGGGACGCCGCGCACCGGACCGACGACGTGGCCCTCCTCCTGCTACGGAGACCGCAGCAGCCGCTGACGCCGCCCTCCCCGCAGTAGCTCCCGGCCACGGGCCCTCGACTCGGGTCCTCGACTCCGGGTCCCCGGCTTCTGCGCCTCGGCTCGGGGTCCTCGGCCTGGGGCCGTACGAGGAGGGTCCCGCCCCGACCGGGCGACCTATGCTCTGACGTGTGGTGAACCCCAGCGATCTCCAGGACTTCGCGGCAGGCCCCGTCGTCTCCGCCCCCGAGCTGCTCGCCCTGCACGCCGTACGGCTCAAGGGCGTGGCCGGCGACGACGAGGCCGCGGCACGCTACGGGCTCGACCCCGAGGTCGTGGGGGAAGCGCTCCTCGACCACGAGGCGAGGGGGTGGGTGACCCGACGGGCGTTCGCCGGGACACGGGGGTGGACCCTGACCGATTCCGGCCGGGCCGAGGGGGAGCGGCAGCTCGCCGCGGAGCTTGCGAGGGCGGGGCTCGCACCCTTCGTACGGGAACGGTACGAGACGTTCCTCGCCCACAACGCCCGTTGTCTCCGGGCGTGTACCGACTGGCAGTTGCGGCCCGACGGCGCGGGGCGGCTCGCCGTCAACGAGCACGGGGACGCGGCGTGGGACGGGCGGGTGCTCGACGAGCTCACCGAACTCGGCGGGGTCATCGACGTGCTGTCGGAGGAGCTGGGGGCGAGAATCGGCCGCCTCGGCGGCTACGGCCCCCGCTTCACGGGCGCGCTCGCGCGGGTCCGGCGCGGCGAACTGTCGTGGGTCGACCGGGTCAAGGAGGACTCGTGCCACACGGTGTGGATGGAACTCCACGAGGACCTGCTCGCCACCCTCGGCATCACCCGCGGCGAGGAGCATACGGCGCGCGCCTAGCACTCCGGCTGTAGATCGTGATCCCGCAGGCGGAGCGGTGCGGTGCGGAGACGGGTGCGGCCACCTGCGGCGTCGGCTTCGCTCCCGGGGCGTCGCGCCATGGACCGCCCGCCGGGGCGTCGGGACCTCAGGGCGGCTCGGCCGCCACCGCCGGGTCATCGAACGAACCATGTCCTGGCCCACCGGCTGCCGCCGGCTCCACCGACGCTACGCACGCAGGCCGGAACACCTGCTCGCCTTCGCAGCCATCGCCACCGGCAGTCTCCAGCAGCCTGATCGACTGCCGACGACCCACGACGTGAAACGACGTTCGAGGGACACCGTCGACTGTGATGAACCCCGGTCCTTCAAGGCCGGCATCATGCGCAGCCCGACTCGTCGTCCTCGGGGAGCGACGAGCGGACTCTGCGCACCACGAAGGGCGGCAGAAGCGGGTTGTCGGAAGGAGCCGTCCAGTCGAATCGACTGCGGACGCTGCGCAGGCGGGCGGCAGCGCTTTCGGCCTCGGCGATGCCCGTCTTCGCGCGGCGCCGAAGGGCTCCGTCGACGATGGCACCCAACGGCGCGTCGGGGAACTTCTGCCAGCGCTTCGGGCGCCGGCCGTTCATGCGCGCCTCGACGGCGTCGGCGCGGACATCGTCGGGTGAGCCCAGGAGAGCCGCCAGCGCGGTCTGTGCGTGACGTCGGTTGGCGCTGTTGGGGAACCGCTTGTTCCTGCGGATGCTCTTGCGTGAGCTCTTGTCGTTCTCGCCGTAGTTGTTCCGATGGTCCTTGACGTAACTCAGCCGCTTCTTCTCCTGGGGTGTTCTGCGCGTCAACGTTCTTGTGCCTCCTTCGGCCCAGGAGCGCCAGGGTAGCCAGGTGCGGGCAGGTCGGCCACGCCGTTTCCGGGCGGCGCCGGACGGCGGCATGCCGCCCCCGGGGCGAAGAGGGGGAACCTCATCCATCGCCCTGGAACCGCCATGAGGAACGACGCCCTACGGCGATGCAGAAGCCTCCGTCTCCCGGGCCCGGGAGCGGTGCTCACGTCAGATGTCGAGCGGTAGTTCCAGCAGTTCTTCGGGTGGCTGGAAGCCGGAGCGCAGGTAGAGAGGGCTGCTGCGGTCCGACGGCCAGACGATCAGGGTGTTGAATCCGGCGCGGCGGGAGTGCAGTCGGAGCGCATCGAGGAGCGCCGAGCCGGTTCCCTTGTTCCGTTGGGCCGGCGTGACGAAGAAGTTCGTGACGTAGCCGATCGGGGTGTTGTCGTCGTAGGGCTCAGGCAGCCTCTCCACCGGGCAGAGGAAGACGTGGCCGCAGATGTCGTCTCCGGTCTCCGCGACCCAGGCCAGCCACCGGCCGTCGCCGAGCCGGTCACGGATCCAGTGTTCTGCCTCGTCCAGGGGCCGGGCCGGAGGCGGTGGCTGCCCTGCGTGGTCCTCTTCCTTGAACTCCCAGCGCAGTTCGGCCAGGCGGCGCGCATCGTCGGGTCGGGCTCGGCGCACGGTGCAGTCGGTGGTCATGGGGCGAGTTTTCCGGAGGCGAAGCGGTGGGGTGAACCGATTTCCGTCGTCGCCGGTTTCTGGTCGTGTGTGAGGGGCGCCATGGCCGACCCCGGTGGAGCAGCCCGTTTCCGGTGTGGGGGAGTATGGGGGCGGGAGGGGATTTGAATGCGTTCAGAAAGTCGGGAACCGGCGTTGGTGCGGGTGTCGGACAAGCTCGCCGAGGTGGTGACGGCGTCGATGTCCGTGCTCTTCGTCGAGGCGATGATCGGGGTGACGGCGCTCGTCGTGTGGGAGGAGGCCCAGGAGAGCACGGTCACTCCGACGGTCGACGCGCTGGGGATGATCTTCCTGATGGTGACGCCGCTCGGGGCCGCGCTGGGGGCGCTGCTGTCGTTCGGACTCGTCATGCCGCTGATGCTCGGGGCGGGGTGGCTCGGCCGCAAGGTGTCGGGACGCGAGGTGTGGTGGTGGGTTCCGGTGCTGGCGGCCGTCGGCGCGGCCGTGTCCGTACCGGTCGTGGTGGCGGCGACGGCCGGCGGTCTCCCGGCCGCGCTCTGCTGGTGGATCGCGGCGGCCGTCGCGCTCGCCGCCCCGGCGCTGACCGCCCGCAGGGTTCTGCTCCCCGATCGCCCGAAGGTCTCGGCCACCGCCATGTTCGGGTGGGTCGCGCTGTACGGAACACTCGCGTTCGTCACCGCCTTCACCGTCGCCGGAATCGCCCTGTACGCGGGGATCGGATACGAGCCTCCGCAGCTCAGCGCGGAACGCGTCGCCGGGACGTGGTCCGACGGCAGGGGCGGGACGCTCGCTCTGGCCGCGGACGGCAAGGCCACCGCCACCCGGGTCGAGACCTTCCACTTCGACGACTCCTTCGACGTCGAGGTGCGTGCGTGCACGGGCACCGGAACCTGGACGTACGACCCGGGCACCGGCCCCGGCTCCCAGAAGGTGACGGTGTCCGTCGAGAACTGCACCATGGACGACTGGTGGGTCGCGGGCGACGCCGAACTGCCGAAGCTGTACGTCACCTACGGCGACCCCGACGACGGCGAGGTGTACCCGCTGCTGCGTGGCGTCCACGGGCAGTAGGGAACCACGGGCGGCGCGGCGTACCGCTGGGGGAAGGGCGGCTACGGCCACGGACCCGGCGCGCGAGTGGTACCTCGAGCTCGGACGGCACCACGGCGCGCCACGGCTTTACAGCGCCACGGCGCAGCACGGTGTCGTGGGAGGTGGCGGTTGCCTGGCACCCTCAGCGTGCCGGCCGGTGGAAAACATGGGGGGATGTTCCCCATGTACCGCAGGCCCACCCCGTACCAGGATCGGACATGGCCCGGAGCGGTGGGCCGGGTCGGTTCGAGGAGGGGGCGATGGCGGTGGGAGCCGGATACGAGGCGGCGACGTCGCTGTCGGCGAACGAGCGGTGGTGGGACAGCGGGCTGGTCCGCGGCGACGGGGACGCGGAACGGCCGGACTGGGCCGTGCTGGCCGAGGAGGCCGTGGCCGCCGCCGCCCCCGCCGCGGGCGTATCCGAGGTGCCTGCAGGGGAGTTGCCCGGGCTCAGCGGCTTCGAGTGGGTCCTGCGGCCGTTCACCGACCGCGCGGGGGAACGCCTGGAGCGGCGCCTGTCGGGCCGCGTGCGCGAGCTGGTGGACCTGACCGCCGTACGGGACGACCTGGAGCGCCGGCTCAGCGGCAGGCTGGCGCGGGCCGCCGCGCGGACCCTGGTCCTCGAGTTGCACGAGGCGCGCAGCGCCGGGCGGCTCGAAGGCGACGACTCGCGGGCCCGGTTCCGTGACTTCCTGGCGTGCACCGCCTCCCGGCGCGGGCTCTCCGACCTCCTCGCCGGGCGTCCCGTACTCGCCCGGATCCTCGGGCGCGCTGCGCTCGACGCGGCGGACGCGGTGGCGGAGGCGCTGGAACGGCTCGCGGACGACCGCGCCCTCCTGACGGCCTCCGGCCTTCTCGCGGAGTCCGGCGGCGACCCGGGGCCGCTCGTGGGCATCGAGCCCGGCGCCGGCGACGGGCACCGGGGCGGGCGCAGCGTGATGCTGCTGGGCTTCGCCGACGGCACCCGGCTGGTGTACAAGCCGCGCCCCCTCGCCGTGCACCGCCATTTCAACGAGCTCGTCGCCTGGTTCAACGGGCTGCCCGACACCGTGGACCTGCGTACCCTGCGGCTGCTCGACCGGGGCGCGTACGGCTGGGTGGAGTTCGTCGCCGCGCGGCCCTGCGCCTCCGAGGCGGAGGTCGAGGCGTTCTACCGCCGCCAGGGTGCGCTGCTCGCGCTGTTGCACCTGCTCGACGGGACCGACCTGCACCACGAGAACCTGATCGCCGTCGGCGCCCACCCGGTCCTCGTCGACGTGGAGACCCTGTTCCACCCGCCGCTCCCGGGCTCCGGCACGGCCGACCCCGCCGCCCGCGCGCTCCACGACTCGGTGTACCGGGTCGGGTTGCTGCCGCAGCTTCTGGTCGGCGACCACAGTGCTCTTGACGTGTCAGCGGTGGGAGGCGGTCATGCGGGCGTGTCGCCCGTCGAACGCGCGGACTTCGCCGACGCCGGTACCGACCGGATGCGCCTGGTGCGCAGGGCCGGGACCTTCGGCGAATCCGCCAACCGGCCACGCGGGACGGACGGCGGGCCCGTCGACCCGGGGGCCCACGTCGACGCGCTCTGCGTAGGCTTCCGGGCCGGGTACACGGCCATCGGCGCAGCGGCCGGCGAACTGCACGGAGAATCAGGCCCGTTGGCGTCGTTCGAGGATGACGAAGTGCGCGTGGTCGTGCGTCCCACCTGGGTGTACACGCTGCTGCTCGACGAGTCGACGCACCCCGACCTCCTGAAGGACGCGAACGCACGGCAGCGGGTTCTCGAGACCCTGCGGACCGAGCAGTTCGGACCGCTTCTCGCACCCGGCGTGATCGACGAGGAGATTGCCCAACTCTGGTCGGGGGACGTGCCGTTGTTCACCGCCAGGCCCGGTCGCGACGACCTCCGGGGCGCGCCGGGAGGCCCTCCGGTGGACCGTACGGACCTGCCTGGCATCGGCCGCGTCACCGCGAAACTCGACGCCCTGGACACCGTCGACCGGCAGGACCAGGAATGGATCGTACGGGCCGCGATGGCCACGACCTCCCGTGTCCCCGCGCACCGGCCGGTCGCGGCACGGCGCACCCGTACCGCCGGTCGCGCCCCCGAGCCGGAGCGGCTGCTCTCGGCGGCCAGGTCCGTAGGGGACCAACTGGTCTCCCTCGCGTACCGCGAAGGGCCGCGCAGCAACTGGATCGGCCTGGAGCTTCTCGACGACCGGTACTGGCGGATCGGTCCGATGGCGGCCGACCTGGCCGACGGCTACACCGGACCGGCCTTGTTCCTGGCCCAGTTGGCGGCCCTCACCGGCGCCGGACACTACGCCGAGGCGGCCCGTACGGCCCTGGCGCCGATGCCCGGACTCCTCCACGCACTCCACGCCAGGCCCGAGGAACTCGGCGCGGTGGGCTCGGGTGCCTTCTCCGGCCTCGGCGGCATCGCGTACGCCCTCGCCGAGACGGCACGGCTGCTGGACGATCCGGAGGTCGGCGCCTGGGCATCGGGCGCACTGCGGCTGGCCGCCGCGGCGACCGGGGCCGAGCCGGAGTACGGGGTCGGCGCGGGGCTCGCGGGCGGCCTTGTGGCGCTGCTGGCCGCGTACGGCGGGCGTGTGGCTGCCGGTGCGGTTCTCGGGGCGGGTGCGGGTGCGGAGGACCGCCCGGGCGCCGATCCGGAGATCGTGCGGGCCGCACGGGCCTGCGCGGACCGGCTGGTGGCGGCCACCACCGCCGCCGCGGATCCCGTAGATCCCGCGGGTGCCGAACTCGCCGCGCTCCGGCATGGCTTCACGGAAGGAGCTGCCGGGATGGGATGGGCCCTGCTGCGGTACGCCGAGGCGGAGGCCCGGGTCGTAGCCGGGGGCACCGTCGGGGCGGGGCGTCACGCCGTCGAGCGGTACCGGCTCGCGGGGCTGTCCGCGATCCGGGCGGCGGTCGGCGCACATGCGCCGCACGGCACCCCGGGACCGGGCGGAGGTCGCAGGGGAGTCTCCGCCCCCGTCCCGGGCGCCCGACGCGCGGGCATCGCCAGGGCCTCGGCCTGGTGCCGGGGAGACGCCGGCATCGCACTCGCCGTGCTGGACGCCCCGGGCGCCCTGGCCGACCCGCACCTCGCGGCCTGGGCCCGCGGGACCGCCGAGCGACTGGGGCAGAACGGGGCCGCTCCCGACGACAGTCTGTGCCACGGCGAGGCGGGCCTGTGCGAACTCCTCGGCCATGCCGCCCTTCCCGAAGCCCGACCGCACTGGATCCGCCGAGCAGGGGCGCTCCTCGCCTCCGTCGAGGAGAACGACGCCAGGAGCGGCGCCCCGGACGGAGTCCCGCACCCCGGTCTGCTGACCGGTCTCGCGGGGATCGGCCATGGACTCCTCCGCGCGGGATTCCCGGAGCGCGTACCGTCGCTCCTCCTCCTGCGCACCCCGGAAGGCCACCGGAACCGCTGACCCGCACCACGTTCGACCGCAGAGCACGCCCGACCCGCACCCTCCACGACCCGCGCGACACCCACACCACCCACGACGACTACCCCACTCAGCCCACCTCACCCACACCCCAGCACAGCTCGGCACGACCACCACTCCCGCGGACACGAAGGACGAGTGAGAACCCATGCAGATCAGTGACTCGGTGACGTACGTCAACGGCGGTGCCGGCACGGAGGCCGCGACCCAGGACGACCCGGTCGGCGAAGTGACGCTCGGTACCTCCGGCATGCTGGGACGGCGCGGTCGGCTGCTCAGGACCTCCGATCTGGACACAGTGGCCACGTGGGACATGCCCTACACCACGGGCACCATCACGGTGTCCTGACGCGCGAGCGGGCGTGGGGGGGGGGGGGGGGGGGGGGGGGGGGGGGGGGGAGGGAGGGGGGGGGAGGGGGAGGGGAGGGGGGGGGGGGCGGCGGGGGGGTGGGGGGGGGGGGGA
>NZ_JBVHZJ010000027.1:36038-110650 GCF_055574655.1 Streptomyces sp. NPDC029956
CCGCAGAGGAGGAGAGGGGGGCAGCGGGAGCCATCCACAACACAACGGACACCATCGTGTTTCCTGGAGGGGGGGGGGGGTGGGGCCCCCCCCCCCCCCCCCCCACTGCCGTGCACGAAAAGGATCAAGTAGCCTGCGGACATGCGTGCGACGTCGTCGGTCATCGTGGGGCGGGACGCCGAGATCGGGTTACTGGACGCGGCCCTGGAGAGCGCCCGAAGGGGCGCCGGACGGGCCGTGTTCCTCGTCGGCGAGGCAGGGATCGGAAAGTCCAGGCTGGCCGGCGAGTGCGCTCTCCGCGCCTACGACCGGGACATGCCGGTGCTGCGCGGCCGTGCCACGTCCACCGGGCTCGTCGTCCCCTTCCGGCCCCTGGTCGAGGCGCTGTCCTCGCGGTTCCGGGCGGCCGGCGCGCCGGACGATCCGGAACTCGACCCCTACCGGCCCGCGTTGGCCGGCCTGGTGCCGGAGTGGCGGGCCGCCGCGACGGCGCCCGGCTACGCGATCTCGCTCGTCGAGCTGGCCGAGGCGCTCCTCAGACTGCTCGCCGTGCTGGGGCGCGAGCGCGGCTGCGTGATCCTCCTGGAGGACCTGCACGACTCCGACACCGAGACGATCGCGGTCGTCGAGTACGTCGCCGACAACGTGGCGGACCTCCCGGTCCTGCTGGTCGGCACGCTCCGACCCGACCCGGGCCCGGCGCTGGACCTCGCACTCGCCGCCGAGCTGCGCAACACGGCCTCGGTGACGGAGCTGGGGCCGCTGGACGAGACCGCCGTACGGACCATGGTCGACGCGTGTCTGGACGCGGCGCCGGGCGAAGTGCCCCCGGCCGCGCATCGACACCTCTCGCAGCGAGCGGGCGGGAACCCGTACCTCGTGGAGGTGCTTCTGGCCGACCTGCTGGACTTGGGGCGGCTGAGCAGGGCGGACGGCGCGTGGCTCCTCGCCGATCACGGCGAGGCGACGGTTCCCACGGGAGCGGTACGCAGCTGGGCACGCCGTCTCGCCCGGCTCGACGAGCCGGTGCGCGAACTGCTCCTCATCGCGGCGACGCTCGGCGGCCGGTTCTCGGTCGGCGCCCTGAGGGTGGTGACCGGACTCGACGACCGGGCCCTCTTCGCCCACCTCCGGTCCGCCTCCGAAGCCGGGATCATCGCCCCGGACGGTGCGGCCCACGACCACTACACCTTCCGGCACGTCCTGACCGCGGACGCGCTCAGGGCGTCGTTGCCGCCCGCCGAGCAGGCCGCGCTCGCCCGCCGCGCCGCCCAGGCGATCGAGGAGGACGCCTGCGCCTCGCTCTCCTGCGACGGGCCGGGAGAACTCTCGGGAGAGCAGAGCCAGTTGGTCGCCACGCTCCGACTGGCCGCCGGTGACAGGGTGGCGGCCTCACGGCAGTTCGCCCAGGTCGGTCGGCAGATGCTGGACGCCGGTGCGTCGGGCTCGGCCGCCGTGCTCCTCGAACGCGCCCGGGGCCTCGCGGCCGACGGGGAACGGGACGACGTCACCGTGCAACTGGCCATCGCCCAGGCCGAGTCCGGACGGATCGACGTGGCATCCGCACTGCTCGACGACCTGGCACCGGTGACCGTCGGCTCTCCCGCGGCGGAGGAGCGGGCCCAGGCGCACACGCAGGTGGCCTGGGTCGCGACGATGGCGGAGCGGCAGCAGGAGGCACGCCGCCGGATCCGGGCGGCCCGCGCCCTGCTCGGTGCCGAGCCCCGCCCGGAGCAGGAGGCGGCGCTCGTGGTCGTCGAGGGGCATCTGGCGCTCCTGCCGGAGCAGGACGGCCGCGACGGCGAGGGTGACCCCGGGGACCCGGCGGGCCGGGACGGAGAGGGCGAAGGACGGGGCTCGGCGGGCCGGGACGGAGAGGGCGAAGGACGGGGCTCGGCGGGCCGGGACGGAGAGGGCGAAGGACGGGGCTCGGCGGGCCGGAGCGGTCGCGAGCGGCTGAAGGAGGCGGAACGTTCCGCCAGGAGTGCCGCGCTCACCGCGGAACAGCGCGGCCGGCCCGTCGTGGCCTGCCAGGCCTGGCAGCTGCTCGCCCTGCTGTCCCGGCAGCGCGGGTTCGACGAGGCCGACGCCTGTCTGGTGCGGATGCTGGAGGTCGCCGAGAAGCACCGGCTCGCGGTGTCGCGGGCCGAAGCGCTGGTGCGGCTCGGCACCAACGCGTTCATGCGGACCGGAGAGGCGACGCAGCTGGAGACCGCCCGGGCGGCGGCGCACGAACTCGGCTCGCTGACCGTGCTCCAGACCGTCGACGGGCTGCTCGCCATGCAGAGCGTCCTCGCCGCACGATGGGACCGGGCCCGGGAGATCGTCGACCGTTCCGTCGAGGCGAGTGCCCGCCTCCAGAACCTGTCGGCCCACCGCTATCTGCTCCTCGTCGACGCCACGCTCGCCGCACACCAGGGGCGGGGCCGTGAACAGGAACGAGCCCTCGTCCGGTTCCGCCGGGCGGGCGGCGAGGAGTCGATGCTCGTACCCCTGCAACGCGGACTGTGTCAGGCCGTCGGCGCGCTCATGGCGGAGGACCGGAAACGGGCCACGGCCGAGCTCGACGCGGCGCTCGCCTGGGAGCGGGAGCACCCGAGCTTCTTCTACCTCAGCGGGCGGTACGGGCTCCGCCCGCTGCTCCGGATCCTCGACGGCGACTGCGCCGGTGAGAGGGCCGGCGGCGACGGGACGGCGGGCGCCGACGGCGGGGGCTACGGCAGAGGAGGCGGGGGTCGCGAGGCGTACCGGGAGGCGCTCGCCTCCCCGGGCGGGCAGCTGGCCTGGAACCGGATGTTCCTCGGGATGGCGGACGCCGTCCTGCGCGGCAGGGAGGGCGACCCGCAGGGCGCGCGCCGCGCGGTGGAGGAGGCCCGCCGAGCGGCCGCGGTGTTCCCGCAGGGCTGGCATCTCGCCCTGCGGCTGGTCGCGGAGGCGGCCCTCGCCGACTCCTGGGGCGAACCGGTCGCCTGGCTGCGGACCGCCGAGGAGTACTTCCACGAGGCGGGCGTCCAGCCGGTGGCCGGTGCCTGCCGGGCACTCCTGCGGCAGGCGGGCGTCAGTGTGCCGCAGCGCAGGGGCGGCCGGGAACGGATTCCGGCGGAGCTGCGCACCGCCGGTGTCACACCGCGCGAGTACGAGGTGTTCGTGCTGCTCATGGAGCGTCCGGGCAATCTGCAGATCGCCCGGCGGTTGTGCATCTCACCCCGGACTGTGGAGAAGCACATGGCGAGCCTGATGTCCAAGACCGGCTGCGTCGACCGCTCGGCGCTGTGCGCGCTGTCCGCCGAGCGGGCCGAGGACGGGGGATCGGCCGGGCCGACCGGGCCTGCCGGGACTGCGGGGCCTGCGGGCATGGTCTCCCGGATGCCGTCGGCCTGACCCCGGAGCGGGCGGCGGCCACGCGACCGCCCGCATCCGTCCCGTAGCGGCCCGGCGATGGGGGCCGGTGGTCAGCGGTCCGGTGATGGGGCCCGGCGATGTGGGGGCCTGGCCAACCAGGGATGGTGGCCCGGCGATGTGGGGGTCCGGCGAAGTCGGGATGGGGGGTGTTCCCGACCCCCTGGGGGTCGCGCCCCCAGGGCACCGCCTTCGGTGGTGCGACTGTGAGGGTCCGGTACCGATGTGTGAAGGTCCGGCGCGATGGATCATCGAGCGGACCGACCAACTCCCGTCACCATACGGAGGTTCGCTCGATGCCGAGTCCGTCCGCGCAGCCCGCCGCCTCACCCGGCTCACTCCGGTTCTCCGTCCTCGGCCCGCTGGCGGTCCACCGGGGCGAACAGTCTCTGCCCTTGGGTCCGTTGAAGCAGCGCATGGTGCTGGCGACGCTTCTGATGTCCGTCAACTCCCCGGTCTCCATAGACGCGTTGACCGAGGCGGTCTGGCCGGAGGAGCCCCCTCGTACCGCCCGCAAGAACATCCAGGTGTACGTCAGCGCCCTGCGTGCGCTGTTCGGGCAGGACGACCGGGAACCCCGGGACCGGCCACGCCTCACGCACACCGGAGGCGGATACGTCCTGCGCGCGACGGAGGAGGAGCTCGACCTCCTGAGGTTCCGCGCCCTGGTACGGGCGGCCGAAGGCCGGCCGCCCGAGGCGGCCGCCCGCCTGCTGAGACAGGCCCTCGACCTGTGGCAGGGGCCGCCGCTGGCCGACGACCTCCGGCAGTCACCCCTGCTGGCCGAGGAGGCCGAGCGGCTGCGACTGCGGCATGTGACGGCGTACGAGAGCTGGGCGGAGGCGGAGTTGGCGCTGGGCTGCGCGCCGGCCGTGGTCGAGGGACTGCGCGACCTCGTGGAGTGGCATCCGCTGCGGGAGCGGCTCCGCTCGGCCTGGATGTGTGCGCTGAGCGCCTCCGGCCGGCAGCCGGAGGCGCTCGCGGTCTACGACGACTACCGGCAGCTGCTGGCACGGGAGTTGGGGTTGGAGCCGAGTGGCGCCATGGCCGCCCGCTACCGGGCGATCCTCGCGGGGGACAACCGGGCCGCCGGGTCGGGAACGGCCGCCGGGCCGTCGAAGGGGAGACCCGCCGCCGCCCCGCCGAAGCCGACCGTGCTGCTGCCGCCCGACCTGGTCGACTTCACGGGGCACGGCGAAGAACTCCAGGACGTCCTGGACCTGTTGGAGGGCGGTGACGCAGCCGGTGGGGCCGGTGCGGGCGAGCCGGGCCATGTCGTGCTGCTGTCCGGCCCCGCCGGATCAGGGAAGACCACGCTGGCGGTGCGGGCCGCCCACCTCCTCGGCGGCAGGTTCCCCGAGGGGCGGCTCTGTGTCTCCCTGCGGGACGCGGAGGGCCGGCCCCGACCCGTGTCCGCCGTACTCGCGGAACTCGGCGAACGAACGGGCCGCACCGGACCGTCGACGCCCGAGGCCTGGCGGGAGTGGCTGGCGCGGCACCGGGTGCTGGTGATCCTGGACGACGTACCCGAGGAACGCGCCGTACGCGCGCTGCTCCCGTGCGGCGGGCAGGGCAGGGTGCTGCTCACCGCACGCGGCCAACTGGGCGGTCTGGCACCGGTGCACCGGATCTCCGTCCCGCCGCTCGACACGGCCGAGGCCGTGCAGCTCCTCGCCGGGATCGTCGGCCCGCGGCGGGTGCGGGCCGACCGGGAGGCCGCGCTGCGGATCGTACGGGCGTGCGGCGGGTCGCCGCTCGCGGTCCGGGTGAGCGGGATGCGGCTCGCGGTGCTCCGCCACCTACCGCTGCGGGAGTTCGCCGACCGCCTGACGGACCCCGCCGGAGCCCTGGACGAACTGACCGCGGGGGACGTGTCCGTACGGCAGCGGCTGGCCCACGGCTGGGAGACGCTCCCGGAGGAGCGGGGCAGGGACGCGGGCCGGCTGGCCGCGGGCACGGGGGACGGCCCGTTCGGCCTGACGGAGGCGGCGGAGGCGCTCGGCTGCGACGAGCGGCATGCGGTGAGGGTGGTGGAGGCGCTCATCGACGCCGGAATGGTCATGTCGCCGGGCGGTGAGGTCACCGCCCACGCGGCGCAGTACGACATGCCGCACCTGATACGGCTGTACGCGCGCGGCGCGGGGTACGGGACGCCGGTGCTGACGTAGCGCGGCGGGGTGGCGGGGCGGTGGGGTGGCGGGGCGGTGGGTACCGAGGGCGCCGACGCGTCGAGGCCGTGACGCGTCGGCGCCGGAGGTCACCGCGGCGGCGCCTCCGCGGCGGCGGAGCCCGGGGCCGGGAGGCCCACGTGGGATGCCAGGAAGGCCAGACACTCCGCCTGGAGCGCCGCCGCGCGGGACGCGGCCCGGTCCCCGTGGCCGACGCCGTGTTCGAGCCGCAGCAGGATCGGGCCGTTGCCCGACGTGGCGTGCTGGAGCGCGGCGCACATCTTGCGGGCGTGCAGGGGATCGGTGCGCGTGTCGCCGTCCGCGGCGGTCAGCAGCACCGCCGGGTACGCGGTCCCGGGCGCGACCCGGTGGTAGGGGGAGTAGCCGAACAGCACGGGCAGCCGCGCCGGGTCCTGCGCGCTGCCGTACTCCGGCGTCCAGCTGGGGCCGAGGCCCGACAGCTCGTAGCGGACCATGTCCAGGAGCGGGGACGAGCAGACCACGGCGGCGTACTTCTCGGGCTCCTGGGTGAGGGCCGCGCCGACGAGCAGGCCGCCGTTGGAGCCGCCCATGATCGCGATCCGACCGGGCTCGGTCCAGCCCGCCTCGACCAGCCGGTCGGCCGCCGCCGCGAAGTCGTCGAAGGTGTTCTGCTTGTGCGCACCGCTCCCGGCCCGGTGCCACGCCTCGCCCTCCTCGCCGCCGCCGCGAAGGCCCGCCCAGGCGAACACCCCGCCCGCCCTGACCCAGGCCAGGACCTGTGCACGGTAGCGGGGTGACATCGTGCGGCCGAAGCCGCCGTACCCCGTGAGCAGCGCCGGGCGTGGCCGGTCCGGGTGCCCGCCGGGGGAGATCACGAACATCCGTACCGTCGTCCCGTCCCGCGACGGGAACGCGACCTGGCGGGTCACCGCGCCGCCCGTCGCCGGACGGTGGACGGCGGGACGGCCCGTCGCCGGACTGCCGGGACCGGCCGTCGCCGGACCGTCCAGTTCCCCTGTTGTCGGACGGTCCGGGTCACCCGTCGCCGGACGGTCGGGATCGCCCGCATCCGGGGCGTCCCGCTCCCAGCGCGTCAGGCGGCGCGTACGTGCGTCGAAGTGGAGTACGCGGAGCGGCGTGACGAAGTCCGTGTACGCGAACCAGACCTCGTGACCGCCCGACGCCACGGTCGAGAAGTCGCCGACCGCGCCGGTGCCGGGGAGCGGCACCGTGGCCACCTGCCGGCCCTCGACGAGGTCGTGCAACGTCACCTCGGCCACGGTGTCGCGGGTCCAGGCGGCCAGGCCGAGCGGGTTCTTCAGTTCGGGGCCGGAGAGCACGACCAGGTGGGTCAGCACTGCGTCCGGCCGCTCGGGGACGACCTCGTGCCAGGCGTCGGGGCCCAGATGGAGTTCGTCCGGCCGGCACGCGACGACGCGACCGCGCGCCGCGTCGCGGTCGGTGCGGAGCCACACACGGTCCGCCGGGCCCGTACCGGGCACGGCGTGCAGCCGGGTGGCGGCACCCATCCCCTCCTGCACCGGCCGGAGCAGCGGACGGTCGAGCGGCGCGGCGGACAGATCGGCCAGGTGGAGATCGGTGCCACGGCCGGTGCCGAGCGTGGCCGTGATGCCGAGCCAGCGGCCGTCCTCGGTCACGGAGACGCTGTAGAACCGGGTCTTGTCCCGGCCCTCGCCGAAGACCACGGCGTCCGCGTCCGGTGACGTGCCGATCCGGTGCAGACAGACCCTGCGGTGGTAGCGCTCCTCGCCGGGGTGCAGACGGGGGTCCAGTCGCCGGACGTAGTAGAACGCCCGGCCGCCGGGAAGCCAGCCGACCGACGACTTCCGCACCCGGTCCAAAGGCCCGTCCACGAGCTCGCCGGTGGCCACGTCGATCACCCGGAGCACGGAGTCCTCCGTGCCGTCCCGGGACACCTGATAGGCCAGCAGATCGCCCTCCACGGAGGGCTCCCAGGCGTCGAGGACGGTACGGCCGGAGGGGTCGAGGGCGCTGGGATCCAGCAGTACGCGCTCCGAGACAGCCCTCGGGGCGGCGGTCGAGGGGGAGGACGAGGCAGTGGGGGAGGACGAGGCCGAGGGGGCGGTCGAGGTCGAGGCGGCGGGGGAGGCCGAGGTCGGGCTCGCCCCCGCCTCCGCCACCATCAGGACCGGATGCTCCTGGCCCGTCTCCTGACGCAGCCAGAACACCCTGTGCCCGCGCACCTCGGGCGACCGGACACGAGTGCCGGCCCCGAGCGCCGACACCTCCGCCTCCCATTGCTCCAGCCCGGGCCAGGCCGCCCGCTCCGCCGCGTACAGGGCCTTCTGC
The DNA here is from genome assembly GCF_055574655.1 of Streptomyces sp. NPDC029956. Classification (NCBI taxonomy): domain Bacteria; kingdom Bacillati; phylum Actinomycetota; class Actinomycetes; order Kitasatosporales; family Streptomycetaceae; genus Streptomyces; species Streptomyces sp. NPDC029956. Next base: position 43,919 of record NZ_JBVHZJ010000027.1, read on the forward strand.
TCGGCACTCCAGCGGCGCGTCTCGTCGGTCCCGGAGTCCTCGAGCCAGCGGTACGGGTCCGGGACGCGCACCCCGTGGAGTTCCTGGACGACGTCCTGCCGTTCGGCGTGCGGGTACGGGCGCCGCGTCCCTGGGGCGTCGGTGGTCACTCCGGTCTCCCTCGTTCGTGGTCGGGCGGACGGTGGCCTCGTGATCCGGCCGGGGACGTGACCTCGACCGTGAGCGCGGCGCCCTTCTCGGCGGCCTCCCCGGCGCTCCCTGCGACGTCCTCCTCCGCGTCCTCTCCCGCGTCCTTCCGCGGGTCCTTCCCCGCGTTCTCCCCAGTGCCCGACGCCGTGCTCTCCGTCCCCGGCAGGGCCAGCCACGCGAAGACGCCCGACAGGACGACGATCACCCCGGACACCGCGAAGACGGTGTCGATGGGTCCGAACCGGACGCCGCCGACCGAGCCCGCGACGTCCGTCAGCGCCGACCCGGCGAGCCAGCCTGACAGGACCGCGGCGAGCATCGACGCCAGCTTCGTCACCGGATAGAACACGGCCATCACCCGCCCCCGGAGGTCCGGGGGCGCCGCTGCGAGCAGCAGCGGTGCCATCGCGGTGTTGAGGACGGTCAGTGGAACCGTGAAGACGAAGAGCAGTGCGATGCCGCCGAGGAAGGTGGTCTGCCGGGAGTAGGCGATCAACAGGACACCGCTCACCAGCAGGCTGATCCAGGTGCTCCGGCGTGCCCCGAGCCACTGCACGACCCGGCCCCCGCTCAACGCGCCCGTGATGCCGCCCACGCCCATCGCCATCCCGATGTATCCGTAGAGATGGGCGTCGGCGTCGAGGTTGTCCGTGGTGAAGAAGACGTTGAGGGTGCTGAGCGCGCCGATCCCGAACTGTCCGATGACGGCCAGCAGAAGCAGTACGACCAGGAACCTGCTGCGGGCGAAGAAGCGCACGCCGTCCGCGAACTCGCGCCCGAGGCTGGACTGTTGTCCCGCCTGCTTCGGGACGTTCGGGGTGGACTCGGGAGCGGGCTTCCTGTCGCCGGGTGCCGCGGCCGACGCGGGCACCTCGATCGACCGGATCGCGATGTACGACACCGCGTAGGACAACGCGTTGAAGAGCAGGGCCCATTGGATGCCTGCGGCGAACAGCAGCGGCGCCGCCAGCGGAGGGCCGATGATCCAGGCGGTCTCGCCGGTCGCCTGGCCGATGCCGGCGGCGCGGGCGCGGTTGGCGTCCCCCTTCACGAGGTCCGCCAGGATCGCGAAGCGCGCCGGCGAGAAGAACTGGCCGGCCGCGTGCAGCAGGAGAACGGTCACGTAGACGAGCGCGAGCCAGACGCCTGCCGGGAGCGCGTCGGTGGGCAGGAAGGAGACGACGGTCAGGACCACCACGAGCACACCGCGCACCACCTCGGTGCGCAGCAGCGTGGCGAGCTTGTCCCAGCGGTCGACGAACACGCCCGCGAGGGGGCCGATGCCCAGGACGGCGACGCTGGACGCCATCAGTACGCCGCTGACAGCCATCGGCGCCCACGACTCGTCCTTCGCCAGTACGGTCGCCACCCACAGCACCAAGGTCGTGCTGAAGACGGCGTCCCCGACGGACGAGACGGCCTGGCCGAACCAGAGACGGGTGTAGTCGCGGTTGATCAGCGTGAGGCGCGGCGTCATGAGGCCCCCCTCGCCGACAGCCCGACGGACGCCGAGGAGACGACCGAGGCCGAAGGGACGGCGGACGCTGAAGGGACGGCGGACGCTGAAGGGATGGCTGACGCCGACGAGACGATCGACGCCATGAGGGCTGTCACCAGGGTCGTGTGGTACGCCTTCCGGAAGAACTCCCCGGCCGTGACCTGCGGCGCGGCCATGAGCTCCGCCGACCTCCCGGGGATCGCCCCGTCGGGCCGCTGGGCGCGCGCCAGGCTTTCCACGGCCGCCGCTCCCGAGGACGTACGGAGCGGATCCTCCCCCAGGACGAACTGCGTGAGGACGAGCTCCGCCGCCAGGTCCCAGAGATCGTGCGCGACGCAGTGGAGCAGCATGGTGTGGGTGAGGTCCCGCGCGTGGACCAGGTCGGCTCCGGCGAGACCGGGGTCGGTGCGGCCGAAGTCGCCGAGGTAGAAGGCGGTGTGGGTCAGCGCGTACGCCTGCGGGGTGGTGAGCGGTGCCACCGCGCCCTTCGCGGTCGTGGGGCTCGCCACCGTGGGGTCGGCGGCCCGGAGGGCGACCAGCGGGCTCCGCGGGAGGAGTTCGGCGTACGGCTCGATGCCGTGGTGGACACCCGCCTTGTCCGCGTAGTAGCGGATCTCGATGCGCCGGTACGGTGACTTCCCGCCCGGCGACAGGGCGTCGCGGTCCAGCCGGGCGAGTGCCTCCCGGCACTGCGTGTCGTCGATTCCGTCGGGGGCGAGCGCCGCGTGGGCCAGCCGGTACGTGGAGGCGTGGGCGGGCGTGTCGTCGAAGAGCCGCGGGAAGTCCGGGTCCTGCCAGAGCTTCCGTACGAGTGCGGTCGCCCCGCTCAGGGGGTCCGGGGCGGGGCCGTCCGGTCGCGCCGCACGGTGGCAGAGGAGCCCCAACTCCAGTGCGGCCTTGGCCCTTCCGCGGGGTGTCGACCGGGACGTCGACCGGGTGGTCGCGCGGAACGGGTCGAAGTGGTCGAGGTTCCCGCCCAGCCAGTCCAGCGCGCCGGCGGAGAGCTGCTCCAGGAGTGAGGGCGGCATGGCTACAGGCGCCCCGTCTCGTGCAGGTGGTCGAGCAGGGCCGTGTCGACGGTGTCGCGGAACCTGGCGAGCGTACGGGCGTCCTCGTCGTAGCTGTAGAGGTCCTGGCAGGCGATCCACCGGTCACCGGTCTCCGTACCGGGCAGGTAGCCGTCGGCGACCGTGCCGACCTCCCAGTCGGGTTTGCCCGCGGTCTCCCAGCAACTGGCCAGGGTCCCGTCCGCGCTCACGACCGCCCCGTACCGGCCGTCGGTGTGGCCGCAGGTGACGCAGGTCTTCCGGCCGCCGGGGCGGTTCACGGTGAAGCCGAGTTCGAGGGCTCTTCGCTGCCAGCGGGTGAAGGCGGAGGAGAGCTCACCGGTGTGCAGGAGGCTGTTGGCGTATCCGACGCCGACATCGCCGATCCGGGCGAAGTACAGCGTGCACCGCGTGGGGTCGAGCGCGGCCGCCAGCCGGTCGATCAGCGCGTCGACGCCGTGGAAGGTCTCCTGGGACACGTTCACCCGCAGGGTCCATCGCAGTGGCGTGGCCTCGGAGGCCTTGACGATATTACGGACGATCTTGTCGAAGGTGCCGCTGCCGTCCGCCCTGCCGACCCGGATCCGGTCGTGGTCGTCGCGGTCGCCGTCGAAGGTGACCTGGACGGAGCTCAGGCCGCGGTCGTGGAGCCGACGTGCGAGCGACGGGGTGAGCAGGGTGGCGTTGGAGATCATCCAGGCCGAGGTGGGAGCGATGTCCGAGGCCCGCTCCAGGAGTTCGAGACACCCGCGCGGGTTGAGGAGGGGCTCGCCGCCGAAGAGGAGGATCCTGAGCTTCTCCAGGCCCACGGCGGCCATCTGCCGCTCGGTGAACCCGAGGATCGAGGTGATCGTCTCCGAGGTGAGCCGGGTCCGGGCGATCCGCGGCGGCCGGCTCCCGCCCGCCAGGTCCTGCGCGGTGTTCTGGAAGCAGTAGCCGCAGCCCAGGTTGCAATGGGTGCTGGTGAGGACGGTCAGGGCGTAGGCGCGGACCATGGCGGGGGTGAACATGCCGCTCTGACGCAGCCGTTGCTCGGCGTCGGGACGCAGGCCTCCGTCGGGGGTGACATGGCGGTCGGCGAGCCGGGCGACGCCGCCCGGACCGAGGAACCACCAGGTGCGCTCGCCGCGGAGCAGGCGCGCTCCGGAGGAGGCGAGGTCGGTGCCGGCCGGAGGCGCGGCGTGCGCGGCCTGCCGGTCGGCACTGGTCGCTTGGTCGATGCTCACCGTGTCGCCTCCCGTACGGCCGTCGCCCCGGTGGCTCCCGCGACCCCCGCCGCCCGTGGCACCCCGTCGGCTCCTGCGGTGGAGCGACCGACGGGTGAGACGGGCGAGTCGGGCGCGGCGGGCGTAGCGGGGTCGGCGCTCGTGACCGGGCGGCCGTTGCCGACCATCAGCGTCGTGAGCGCGGTGACGAGGGTCGCCTGGTACGACTTCCGGAAGTACTGGACGGGCGTCGCGTCCGCCGGGGCGCGCCGGACGACGGACTTCCCCGGGATCGCCCCGTCCGGTGCCTGGACCTCGGCGAGCATCCGGATGCCGGCGGCCCCGGAGGGCGTACCGAGGGGATCCGCGCCGAGGCAGTACTGCGCGAGCACGAGCTTGCCGACGAGGTCCCATTCGCCGAGGCCCAGGCAGTGGTGGGTGAGACGCTCCACGACCTGGAGGGCCTGCTCGCGGGCCTCGTCGGTCAGGCCCGTGTCGCGGAGGCCGAAGTCGCTGAGGTAGAAGACGGTGTGGGTGACCACGCAGGCGTCCAGGTCGGCCACGGGCAGGGTGGCGGCGCGGGCCGGCAGGCTGGCCGCGTACAGCTCGTCGTACGAGGTGAACTCGTGCTCCGCTCCCGCGAGATCGGCGTAGAACCTCGCCTCCAGGTGGAGGTACGGGGCCTTGTGCCGCGGCGCGAGGTAACCGTCGTCCTTCAGCCGGGCCAGGACGGCACGGGGGGCGTCGGTGACGGACCCCGCGGGTGCCAGTGCCGCGTACATCAGCTCGAACTGCCGTGCGTACCGGCCGTCGAGGGTGAGGAGGTGCGGGAAGTCCGGTCGCTGCCAGGCGCGTTCGACGATCGAGGTCGCCTCGCGCAGGGCGGGCTCCGCCGGGGTGGACGCTCCCCAGTAGCGGCAGAGCAGCGCGAGCTGCAGGAGTGCCTTGACCCGGGGTGTCACCGGTAGCTCGGCGTGTCCGGCGGGGGAGTCGAGGTACCCCGCATGCCGCGCGATCCAGTGCCGCGTACCCATGGACAGACTCGCCACGGCCTCATCGAGGCCGACTGATCGCGTACTCATGGTTCTCCTTCGGGGTTGCGGATGCCTGAGCCACCCGCTCGACGACGTCTGCCGCGCGGGCCGCGCCGTCCGCCGCGGCCAGTCGGTCGCCGAGCGTGCGGGCCCGGGTCCGCAGTCCTTCGTCGCGCGACACCGACTCCAGCAGCGCCGACAGGTCCACGGACGGGGTCTTCGGGTCGCGCACGGCCACGCCGGCCCGTTCGCAGGCGCCGGTGAGCAGCGGCTGTTCGGACCCGTTGGGCGAGAGCGCCAGGGGGCGACCGCGCAGGAGGGCCGACAGGACCGGGGCCGAGGTGCCGTTGGTCAGCACGAGGTCGGCCGCGTCGACGAGCGGTCCCATCCAGGGCTTCCGTACGAGCAGGATGTCGGCCTCCGGAGCGGGCGCGGGGTCGGTGGACCTGCCCTGCTCGACCACCGCCCGGAACGGTCCGCCGGTGAACGCCTCATTGAGCCGCGGCCAGAGGGACCGGCCGCCGAAGAAGCGGCCGAGGTGCACGTAGACGACGGGCTTTCCGGTGTCCGTCCGTCCCAGGTGATCCTTGATCGCCGCCAACTCGCCCGGCTCTGAGGCGGGTTCCCATGCCAGGGGACCCACGTGCCGAACGCGCTCGGGGAGTTCCGCGCCGGGATACTCGAGTGCCGGGTCCCCGCGGAGCAGCAGCGCGTCACCGAGGAGCGGATCGCCCGCCCAACGGGAGGCACGGCCGGTCAGGCCGACCTCCTCCCGCGTGGCGGCATGGAGGTCCAGGCTGTCGCGGGTCCGGCTCTCCCGGGTCCTGCCCAGGTGCGGCTCCCCTTCGCCGCCGCTCCGGTAGTCCCACAGGTGAACCGTGAGACCCACCACGACCACCGGAACGTCCAGGGTCTCGGCGGCGAGCAGGGCGCCGTTGCTCAGCACCGACGTGACGAGAAGATCGGCCTGCGCCGCCCGGGCCGCGCGCAGGATCGCCCGGTACTGCGCGGCACCGGTCTTCCCCCACCACGTGGCGGAGAACGCCCGGCGATCGCCGAAGTCCTCGGCCACCGCGCACGGCAGCCCGGCCTCGGCCACGAAGGGCCCGGCGGAGGCCCTGGCGAGGACGCTGACGTGATGGCCGCGGCGATGCAGCTCGCGGCCGGCCGCGAGTGCCGGGTAGAGGTATCCGCCGTCGCTGAGAGGGCAGAGCAGGATCTTCACGACGTGCGCGCTCCCTCGGCGTCGGGCGGGTGGCGGGTGGTGAAGGGCGAAAGGGGAAGGGGAAGGGTGATGGGCGAGGGGGAAGCGTGAAAGGCGACGGGTGGCCGGCCGGTGAGTGGCCGCGGGCCCCCCGGTTCCTGGCGTGATCCGCCGAGAACCGGGTGGCCCGCGAGGTACTCAGGACGAGACGCGTCGCGTCAGGAGATGTCGCTGGAGTTGTTGATGATGCAGCCGGCCTCGTCCTCCTCGGCCTCCCCGTGCGCCACGACCTCGATGTCCTCGTCCTCGACCGGCTTCGGGTTCGTGTTCTCGGGCATGTTCGTCCTCCTCGTTTGACGGCGTCGCTGCGCCGGCTGAGAAGAAACGTACGAACGCCGGGTATGGGAACGCCTGGTCGTCGGTTCGACGCCGGTATACGTCGACGACGCCGGCGCGGTACGCCTCCGCGACGTGCGCCGATGCCCCCGCCGGGCCGCGGCGCCCGGCCGTCCGAGGGGCCTCCGCACGCAGCTGCGGAGCCTTCCGCGCCCTTCCGTGGCCTTCGAACCCCTTCCGGACCTGCGGCTTAACCGTTCACCAGGCGTTCGTGAACCGGAAGTCTGCCGCCCGGGGCCACGATCCGGGAACGCTCCGCGCGCGGCGCACGACGCGGTGCGCACTCACGGAGGAGGAGACGGACATGGACCTGGCGGAGCTCGTCGGCCTGCGGCCGGTGCCCTGCGGTGGTCTCCTCGTGGCGCTCACCCGCCGCTGCCCCATGAGCTGCGCGCACTGCTCCACGGCCTCGTCCATGGCGGCGTCGGAGGAGCCCGACCAGCGGCAACTCCTCGACTTCGTCGGCTCGTTCGGGGTCGGCGACCGACCCGAGGTGGTCATGCTGACCGGCGGCGAACCGCTCCTGCTGCCCGAGCTGGCCGCCAGGGTGGCCGGTCTCGCCCGGGCCAAGGGCTCCCGGGTGGCACTGCTCAGCGGGATGTTCTTCGCCCGTGGGGGGCGCGTCCCCGACCGGATCATGCGGACGATCACCCATCTGGACCACTTCTCGGCGAGCCTGGACGTCCACCACGAGCGTGAGGTGCCGCGCGCGGACGTGCTGCGCGCCCTCCGTGCCGTACTCGACGCCGGAGTCCCGGCCAGCATCCACCTCACGGGTGTGGGCCCGGGCCCGGGGAACGGAGTCGGTGCGGGACTCGGTCCCGGTGTCGACACCGGCACAGAGCCCGGTATCGGCACCGGCGCGGACGTCGAAGACCCGTACCTGGTCGACGTCGTCGCGGACGTGCGCCGTGTCTTCGGCACCCGGATGCCCCTGCTCGTCAACGAGGTGCGGCCGCTCGGCCGCGCCGCCGGCCTCGTCCGGCCGACACCGCCGGGACCGGAGGACGGCCTGGCGGCGCCCTGCACCCTCGCGGCCTGGCCGGTGGTCGCCTTCGACGGGACGGTGGCGGCCTGCTGCAACCAGTGGACGGTCGACCGACGCCCCGTGCCCCCGCACCTGCGGCTCGGACACATCGCGGAGGACGACTGGCCGACCGTCCGCGAGCGTTCCCTGGGCTCGCCGGTGCTGCGGATGCTGCGCGCGGTCGGTCCGCGGCGGCTGCACGCCCGTTACGAGACCGCACCCGCTCCGGCCGGCTACTGCCGCAGCTGTCACGCGCTCGCCGACCGCCCGAGCGTCCTGGAGGGCGCGGCCCGGGACGCCGGCGGTCGCGTCGGCGAACTCCTCGACCGGCTCACCACGGCGCAGCAGCGCGCTGCGGGGCCCGCCGCCCTGGTGCGGCGCATGGGCTGCGCGCGCTATGCGCACCTGGTCGAACCGGCGGCCGGACAGGATCGCGTGCCCACGAACGAGCCCCGACCCCCCAAGGCGTCGCCCACCGCAGAGGAGAGGAGCAGTCGATGAACGCCACAGCCACAGCCACTGCCGCAGCGCTCACGGACCCCGCAGCCATGGCCACGAGCCCAGCGCCAAGCACAGCCGCTGCCTCAGCCACCGCTGCCGCCGCCACCACCACGGTCCCCGCATCCCTCGCGCTCCGCACCAAACTCACGCCCACCGCCCCCGTCCTGAGGGCCGCGACCGCCGCGCTCTGGCGGCCGGACGGCCTGCGGGAGCGCTACGTGCGCTATCTGGCCGCGATGCATCCGCTCGTACGGGCCTCGGTGCCGCTTCTCGCACGGGCGGCCGAGCGGTGCGCCGACGAGCCCGGCGACCCGGCCGCGCGGCGCCTGGCCGCGTACTGCCTCCGCCACGCGGAGGAGGAGCGGGACCACGACGCCTGGCTGCTCGACGACCTGGCCGCCGCCGGTGCGGGTCCGGCGGCCGTACCGCACCCGATCGTCGTGGAACTGGCCGGGGCGCAGTACTACCGGATGGAGCACGAGCACCCGGTGGCCCTGCTCGGCTACATCGCGGTCCTGGAGGGCAACGCCCCCGGGCCCCGGCTCGCGGACCGCCTCGCCGAGGTCACCGGGCTGCCGGGCGGCGCGTTCCGCACGCTCAGAGAGCACGCGGAGCTCGACGGCGGGCACCTGAACGACCTGTACCGGGTGCTGGACGCCCTCGCGCCGACCCCGGCCCGGCAGACTGCCGTCTCCGTCAGCGCGCTGCACACGGCGAACCTGCTCACCCGCCTGTTCCTTTCCCTCGCCGAGGACAACGGAGGACACCCATGACCGGCAACGCCACCCCGCACGGCACGGAGCCCACCCTGGAGGCACTCGCGGCCGCAGGGTTCAACGTGGACGCGCTGAGTGATGAGCAGCAGGACGTCGTACGGGCATTGACGCCGGAGGAGCTGGCTCTGCTGGTCGACATCAGGGGGCGGCTGGACGCGGCGGCCCCCGAGGTCCAGGCGCACGCGGACGTGGCGGGCGGCGCGCTGTTCTGAGGCGAGGGCGCACCCCTCTCGAAGCAGCCGCGCGCTCCCGCCGAGGCCACTGCGCCCCGTGCCCCCGTCCCCCCTCGTCTCCCTCCCCGTCTCCCTCGTCTCCCCGTCCACCGGAGGATCCATGTCCTGCGCCTCGTGCCGGAGTGCACTGCCGCCCGGAGCCCGGTTCTGCCCGTCCTGCGGCAGCCCGTGCGCTCCCGGGCCGGCCGCGGCGCGGCCGACGGGCCGCAAGGTGGTGACGGTCCTCTTCTGCGACCTGGTGGGCTCCACCGCGCTCTCCGGGGCCCTGGACGCCGAGACGTTGAGGTCGGTCACCCTCCGCTGGTTCGACCTGATGCGGCTGCGGATCGAGGAGCAGGGCGGGACGGTGGAGAAGTTCATCGGGGACGCCGTGATGGCGGTGTTCGGCGTGCCGACGGTCCGGGAGGACGACGCACGGAGGGCGGCCTCCGCTGCCCTGGCGATGAGGGAGGCGCTCGCCGGGTTCAACGCGCGCCTGGAGGAGGCCGTGGGGGTACGGCTCGAGATGAGGATCGGCATCAACACCGGCCAGGCGGTGACGGGTTCGTCCAGCGAGCGGCAGGCGATGGTCTCGGGCGAGGTGGTGAACGTGGCGGCCCGCCTGGAGCAGAACGCGGCTGCCGGGGAGATCCTGCTGGGTCCCGACACCCTGGCGGCCGCCGGGCCGGGCATCCGTACGACGGAAACGGGCCCCCTGCTCCTCAAGGGCAAGACCGACCGGGTGTCGGCGCACCGCCTGATGGCCCTGGACGAGGAGGACGACCCGGAAGCCCTCCGCCGCTTCGACGTCGGCTTCGTCGGCCGCGGGCGCGAACTGGCGCTGATGGAGGAGGCGCTGGCCCGGGTGACGGGAAGGGGAAGCGTCGGCCGCCTGGTGGTGGGCGGAGAGGCGGGCCAGGGAAAGACCCGCTTGGTACGGGAGTGGCTCCACCGCGTGACAGCCCCGGGCCGGACAGAAGGCTGGACACCTACACCCACACCTACACCCACACCTACACCTTCACCCACACCTTCACCCACACCTTCACCCACACCTTCACCCCCACCCACACCCGCGAGCCCGGCACCCCGCGCCCTGACCACGCACCTCGCCGCGACGGCACGCCCCGCTCCCGCCCGGGCCCCCCGCTACGGCGTCGGGCGTTGTCGGGCTCGGGGCGAGCAGCCCAGTCTGGGGGCGCTCGCCGACGCCGTGGCCGGACTGCTCAAGAGCGTCGGCGCGGTCGTTCCCTCGCCCGAACTCGACCTGCTCCACCAGGGCCTGCTCCTCGACGGGACCCCCAATCCGTCCCCGGCGGACACCTGCGCCGCGCTCGCCAGGGTGCTTGCCGAACTGTCCGAGGAGCAGCCCGTCGTGCTGGTGATCGACGACTGCCAGTGGGCCGCACAGCCGCTCTTCGACGCCCTCGACCGACTCCAGCGCGCCCTCACCGACGCGGCCGTCCTGATCGTCCTGCTCACCCGACCCCAGCTGTTCGACGTGCGGCCCGAACTCGCCCCGGAGGCCGTCCTGCTGGGCGGTCTCGCCGACGACGAGGCGCAGCTCCTCGCGGCCGAGCTGACGGGGCGCACTGCGGACAGCGCGCCGCTCGCCCCCCACGTCCTGGCGCGGGTCGGAGGGAACCCGCTGCACCTGGAGCAGCTGCTCGTCGCGGGGGACCCCGTCGACGCGGACAGCGTCCCGCTGCCCCTCCAGGCCCTGATCGGAGCCCGGATCGACGCGCTCGAACCGCCCGAACAGCGGGCCCTCGGCCTGGCGTCCGTCCTCGGCGGCGACTTCACGGCCGATGAACTCATGGCGCTCGCCGGCCATCCCGCCGAGACGTGGACCGCGTCCGAGCTCCGAACGACCCTCCACCGGCTCGTCCGTCACCGTCTCGTCAGGTCGGACGGCGGGGCGTTCCGCTTCGCCGGAGGGCTGATCCAGGAGGTCGTCCACACCAGCCAGTCCAAGCAGGACCGCGCCGACCGGCACGAGCGCGCGGCACGTCTCGACACGGTCAAGCGGCGCGGCAGCGCCGCGGTCGGGGCCCACCTGGAGCAGGCGTACCGCTACCGCGTCGAGCTCGGAGCCCAGGACGCGCACACGGACGGCCTTCGGCGCCGCGCCGCCGACGCCCTCGCGGAGGGCGGTCGCCTCGCGCTGGCCCACGCCGACCCCGTGTGGGCCGCCGACCTGCTGGACAGGGCCACGTCCCGGTACGCGGCGGGTGAGCCGGGCAGCGCGGCCACGCGCCGGCGACTCGGCCAGACGCTGCTCGACCTCGGCCGCGTCACGGAGGGCAGGGCGCTGCTCGAAGAGGTCCTGGCAGAGATTCCGGCGGACGGCCGCGGCGCCGACGAGGTGGAGGCCGCGCATGCCCGGCTGAGCCTGGCGTCCGTCGGCAGGGCGGCAGGCAGCCGGCCGGACAGCCGCCGGGCCGAGCCAGGGAGCCGTGCGGAGGAAGCCCGCGCCGGGGACGCCGGGTCCGGGGACGCCGGGTCTGAGGACGCCCGGCAGGATGCCGGGTCCGTGGGCCGCCTGCCCGGGGGGAGCGTGGCGGACGGAACGTCGACCGGAGAGTCCCCGGCCGAGGCCGCTGCCGTCACCCTGCCCGTCTTCGCCGCCGCCGGAGACGAGTTCGGCCAGGCACGGGCCTGTCTGCGGCTCGCCCAGCACGCTCAGGAGCAGGGCCGGCACCGGGAGGCCGAGCGGCTGCTCGACCGGGCCCTCGGCCATGCCGTACGGGCCGATGCGGAGCCGGAGCGGGCCGCCGCGCTCGGGGCCATGGGAGTGTCCCTCTGGCGCGGGCCCCTGCCCGTCGCGGACGCCGTGATCCGCTGTCGCGCCCTGCTCGCCGAGCAGGGGGCCGGCCGCCGGGCCGTGCGGCTGACGCTCAACTGCCCGCTGGCCGTGGTCCTCGCCCTGCACGACGACAGGGACGGCGCGCTCGCCTGCCTCGCCGACGCCGAACGACTCGCCCAGCGGCTGGGCTACGCCGAGACCGACGCGTTCCTGCCGCTCTTCGCCGCCACCGTCGACGATCTGGCCGGCCGCCGGGAGGAGGCCCTCCTCAGCCTGGAGCGGGCCGCAGCCGCCGCTCGCGCGCTCGGTGCCACCGGGCTCCTGCGCAGCGCCCTCCTCGACGCCACCCGCATCCGGCTCGACCTCGGCGACTGGCGTACGGCACACGCCACCCTCGTCGGACTCCGGCCGACGGGAGAGCGGTCCGAAGCGCCCCGGCCGCGCGCCGAGTCGGCCGACCTCGACGGCCTGCGCGCCCGGATCGCCGCGGTACGGGGCGAGGCCGTGACCGCCACGCGCCTGGCCGACCGGGCGCTCGCCACCGCCGTCCGCACCGACTCGCCCATCGTCCAGGGACTCGCCGCACTCGACGCGGCCCGTACCGCGCTCGCGTTGGGGCACACGAAGGACGCGGCCGACGCGGCGGTGCGTGCCCGGTCGAGCTTCGCCGCCAAGGGGCACCTCCCCGCCGCACGCGAGGCCGAGGCCGTCGCCCTGCGCTGCCAGGGCGGCCGGGACGACGGGCCGGGTTCCGTCGGCCCGGCGGCCGCCGGAACCGGAAAGGACGTCCAGCGATGACCACCGGCCAGCGACCGGCCCAGGCCCCGCCCCGGGCCGGAGCCGATCCCCAGGCCCAGGCCCCGACCCCGGCCTCCGCCTCTTTCTCGCCCTCCTCCTTCAGTTCCGCCTCCGCCCCCGGGCTCACCTGGGGCCTCCGCGGTCGGGGCCCCGCCGACGTACCCGTGGAGGCCGACCATCCACCGGAGCCGCCCGAGGGCGGTCTGCTGGGCGGGACCGGGCGCGGCGTACGCGTCTGCGTGGTCGACTCCGGGGTCGAACGGGACCACCCCATGGTCGGTCCCGTCGCCCAGTCCTGGCGCGTCTTCAAGGACGACGACGGTGTCCACGTCGAGGAGACCGACGAGGGCGACGCCTGCGGTCACGGCACCGCCTGTGCCGGGATCATCCGCCGCACCGCCCCGGACTGCGAGCTGTCCAGTGTCCGGGTGCTCGGCGAGCGGTTCTCCGGCAGCGGCGACATCCTCCTCGAAGGGATCCGGTGGGCCGTCCGCCAGCGCTTCGACGTCGTGAACCTCAGCCTCTCCACCAGCCGCGACCGCTTCGTGGAGGAGCTGCGCAGGCTGGCCGACGAGGCGTACTTCCAGCAGACCGTGATCGTCGCCTCCGCGCACAACACCCACGTGGAGAGCTTCCCCTGGCGCTTCTCCTCGGTGATCTCGGTCGGCAGCCACCAGGAGGACGACCCGGACCTCCACCTCTACAACCCCGAGCCACCGGTGGAGTTCTTCGCCCCCGGCCAACGGGTGCAGGTGGCCTGGCTCGGCGGTACGTCGATCCGTACCTCCGGCAACAGCTTCGCCACCCCGTTCGTCGCCGGGCTCTGCGCGCGGATCCTGTCCAGCCGCCCGCGACTGACGCCGTTCCAGCTGAAGAACGCCCTGTACCTGTCCGCCGCCAACGTCCGTGTCCACGGCAGCCGGTAGTCACCGGCGCCGGAAGGGAACCCCCATGGCTCAGACGATCGCCCCCGCCGTCCCCTCAGCGCCCCGGCCCGATCCGGCCATGGCGGAGCTCCTGCAGTCGGTCGTGGACACCGCGCGCGCCATCTTCGGCGCCGAGGCGAGCTCCATCCTGCTTCTGGAGGCGGCAGCGGACGAGCTCGTCTTCGAGGCCGTCTCCGGGCAGGGACAGGAGTTCCTGGTGGGCCGGCGCTTCCCGGCGGGCCGGGGGATCGCCGGCTGGGTCGCCGCCTCGGGCGAGCCGATGGTCGTCGACGACCTGCACGACAGCACGTCCTTCGACCGGGACGTCGCCCGGTCCACCGGCTTCGTGCCGAACGCCCTGATGGCCGCGCCGCTCGTGCACGGGGACCGTGTCCTCGGCGTACTGGAGGTGCTCGACCCGTCTCCGCAGGCCCGGTCCAGCCTGTCCGAGCTCGACCTGCTGAGCCTCTTCGCCCGGCAGGCCGCCGTCGCGCTGCACGTCCTCACCACCCACGCACCTCGCGGGGCCGAGCCCGCCGCCCCCGAGGACCCCGCGCGGGCCGAACTCCTGCGCCTCCTCGCGGAGGCCCGCCGTCTGTTGGAGGAGTGAGCGGCGGGCCTCCGCGGTCCGCCCCGGCCGGTCGTCGAGAGCCGGGGCGGACCGGAGTGCCGGGTCAGGAGAGGTCGAACCGGTCCAGGTTCATCACCTTGTTCCACGCCGCCACGAAGTCACGGACGAACTTCTCGCCCGCGTCCCGGGACCCGTAGACCTCCGACAGCGCGCGGAGCTGGGAGTTCGAGCCGAAGACGAGGTCGGCGGCGGTGGCCGTCCACGTGACCTCGCCCGTGACGCGGTCGCGCCCCTCGTAGACGTTCTCGGTGGCCGTCGACGGCTTCCACTCCGTGCCCATGTCGAGCAGGTTCACGAAGAAGTCGTTGGTCAGGGACTCCGGCCGGTCGGTGAACACGCCGTGCCGGGAGCCGCGGAATCCGGTGTTCAGCGCCCGCATGCCACCGACGAGGACCGTCATCTCGGGCGCCGTCAGGGTCAACAGGGCGGCGCGGTCGAGGAGGAGGGTCTCCGGCGACAGCTTCTCGCCCGTTTGGAGGTAGTTGCGGAACCCGTCCGCCCGCGGTTCGAGCACGGCGAACGACTCCACGTCGGTCTGCTCCTGCGAGGCGTCCGTGCGCCCCGGCGAGAACGGGACCGTGATGTCGTGACCCGCGCCCTTCGCAGCCCGTTCGACGGCCGCGCAGCCGCCCAGGACGATCATGTCGGCGAGCGAGATCCGCACTCCGCCGGACTGGCCGTCGTTGAACTCCCGCCCGATCCGGTCGAGGGCCGTCACCGTCTCGGCCACCTCGGGAACGGCGTTGGCCTCCCAGTCCTTCTGCGGTGCGAGCCGGATCCGGGCGCCGTTGGCGCCGCCCCGCTTGTCCGTGCCGCGGAAGCTCGCGGCCGACGCCCACGCGGTGGTGGCCAGCCGGGACACGGAGAGACCCGAGTCGAGGATCCGGCGCTTGAGGTCGGCGACGTCCGAGTCCGTGACCAGCGCGTGCTCGACCGCGGGGACGGGGTCCTGCCACAGCTGCGGCTCGGGGATCCACGGCCCGAGGTACCGCGAGACGGGCCCCATGTCGCGGTGCAGGAGCTTGTACCAGGCGCGGGCGAAGGCGTCGGCGAGCTGGTCCGGGTTCTCGTGGAACCGCTTCGCGATCGGCCCGTAGACCGGATCGAGCTTCAGGGAGAGGTCCGTCGTCAGCATGATCGGCGCGTGCCGCTTCGACGGATCGTGGGCGTCGGGCACCGTGCCCTGGGCCGCGGGGTCCGTGGGGGTCCACTGCTGTGCCCCCGCCGGGCTCGTCGTCAGCTCCCAGTCGTACCGGAGGAGGTTGTCGAGGAAGCCGTTGTCCCACGTCGTCGGCGCGGTGGTCCACGCGCCCTCCAGGCCGCTGGTGAGCGCGTCGGCCCCCTTGCCGCTGCCGCACGTGTTGCGCCAGCCGATGGCCTGCTGCTCGATGGGGGCGGCCTCCGGCTCCGGACCGATGCACGTGGGATCGACCGCGCCGTGACACTTGCCGAAGGTGTGGCCGCCGATGATCAGCGCGGCCGTCTCCTCGTCGTTCATCGCCATGCGACCGAACGTCTCGCGAATGTCCCGGGCCGCGGCGATCGGATCCGGATTTCCGTTGGGGCCTTCCGGATTGACGTAGATCAGGCCCATCTGCACGGCGCCGAAAGGACCGGTGAGTTCACGGTCGCCGCGGTAGCGCTCATCGCCGAGCCAGGCGTCCTCGGGTCCCCAGAAGACCTCCTCGGGCTCCCAGATGTCCTCACGGCCGAATCCGAATCCGAACGTCTTGAATCCCATGGATTCCATGGCACAGTTACCGGCGAAGACCAGCAGGTCGGCCCAGGAGATCTTCCGGCCGTACTTCTGCTTGACCGGCCACAGCAGCCGGCGTGCCTTGTCGAGGCTCGCGTTGTCCGGCCAGCTGTTGAGCGGCGCGAAACGCTGCGCTCCGGAGCCGCCACCGCCCCGGCCGTCCTCGATGCGGTACGTCCCCGCCGCGTGCCAGCTCATCCGGATGAAGAGCGGCCCGTAGTGGCCGTAGTCCGCCGGCCACCAGTCCTGCGAGGCCGTCATCACCTCGAAGACGTCCTGCTTCAGCGCGTCGACGTCCAGGGTCGCGAACTCCGCCGCGTAGTCGAAGTCCTCGTCCATCGGATCGGCCTGGGGCGAGTGCTGGTGGAGGACCGTGAGGTCCAGCTGGTTCGGCCACCAGTCCCGGTTCGTCCTGGGGGGCGTCTCCTTCGGGGCCGGGGCGGGGATTGCCGGGTTCTCGCTTTCGCTGCCGGACACGTACGTCCTTCTTCCTGTCGCGATGTTTCCGTCTGCCGGCCGCATGCTCGTGACGTCGTCTGCTCTTCAGGTGTCGAGCACGGCGACTCGGCGTCCGTATGGTCGCGCACTGGGGACCGCACCGCTGAGAGAACACGCAGGGCGCCGCCGCGGAACAAGCGGGGGGAATCGGAAAAGGCGCCTGCGGGCCGCTTCTGTGGCCGACGGCATTCCCGGACCCGGAATTCATGCGAGAAAGGTGAAATCCGATGAACGAACTGTCGGGGCGCCGCGGGGCCCGGTCGGCGGATGCCCCCCCGCGGTGCCCCGCAGGGCTCCGTCAGAGCCCGGCGACCTTGGAACTCGCCGACAGCTCGTACACCAGCGTGACCGTGCGCCGGCCGCCGGGCGGCAGGGTGACGTCCCAGCGGACGATGCCCTCGGCGTCGACCGCGTCGGGCGCAGGGGAACAGGCCTCCTTGCGGAGCCGTACCTCCACCGCCGACACCTCCGAGACCGGGATCCGCTCCCGGAGCACGACCACCCGGTCGTCCGACTCTCCGGGGGCCGAGAACCGGGACACGTGCAGCCGGACGGTGCGGGTGACCACCGTCCGCTGGGTGAGCCCGGTGGTGTCCCGTGTCTCCTCCGTCTCCCGGACCACCCGGTGGTCGTCACGGCTGCCGAAGGCGAGTTCGACCGGGGCGCCGGGGGTGGTGAACTCGAGAGTGCCCCGGCCGGCGAAGCCACTGCCGCGGATCAGGTCGACGGGTCCGGCGAGCAGCACGTGCCCGGACAGGTTGTCGAACCGCACCACCTGCGTGACCAGCGGCGACACCTCGGGCGAGCAGCCGTACTCGCTGCCGGCCTCCGCGCCGAAGACGGACAGCGGCACCCGGTGCGCCCGGCCGTCCGAGGGTACGGAGACCGGCGTGGGGGAGTGCAGCACCCGCGTCTCGCCGCCGTCGTCCACACCGGGCAGCCCGAGGACCGGGACAGGCCCCAGATCGCTGATGTCCTCCTCGCGCAGCTCGACGTCGACCGTGCGCCGCTCCGCCGCCGTCCGGTCCTTGAGGACCAGCCGGTCCTCGCCCAGCGACGGCGGTTCGGTGGCCAGCGCCGACCTGGCGGTCGACAGCGTCAGCTCGACCCCGGACCAGTCCTCGCCCGTGCGCTGCCAGACCATCGCGTCGGTCTCGAAGGACACGGCGGCGCCGTCGAGCACGGCGCGATAGGCGGGCCGCCACAGCGCGCACGGGACGAGGTGGCTCAGGCGCAGTCCGACCGGCCCGGCCGTCGTGGCCTCCACGGTCAGCTCGACATGGGCGACCAGCTCGGCGGGTTCCTCCTCGGTGGCGTCCATGGCCCTCCGGACCTCGCCGAGTTCGGCGGAGAGCGCGGACAACCGGGCTTCTGCGGTACGGAGTCGCTCGCCGTACCGCTCGCGCTCGGCGTCCACCCTGTCCAGTTCGCGGATCCAGCGGGGCCCTTCGGACTCTCCGGAGCCGGCTCCCTCGCCGATGTCCCGCAGGACATCGGTGGCGAGGCGGCCGAGTACGTCGAGGCGGGTCCGGAGCCGGTCGCGCCGCTGTTCCAGGTCCCGCCGCTCCTCGTCGAGGGCGTGGACACGATGGCGCAGCGCGGAGTCGTCGGCGGCCGGCCGCCGGGGCGCGCGCGGCTCCCAGCCGCGGACGACGCGTACGTCGAGCACGGTGGCCGGGTGACCGGAGGTCACCTCGGCGTGGAGGGTACGGTCGACGGCCAGCGCGCTGACCGGCCCGAGCCGCAGCCGCTGGATCCCGGCCGCCAGGTCCAGCTCGACGGCGCGCTCGATGTGGGCGCGGTCCTCCAGGCAGGTGACGGCTGTGACAGGGGCGGCGGTGACGGGGACGGGGGCCGCGGGCACGCGGGACGACGGCACGGCCGGGCCGGCGCCTGTGCTCGTCTTCGAGGCGGTGGACATAGGGTGTCTCAGCTCCTGCGGTTGCCGCCGACCAGGGCTTTGCCGGCCGGGATGCGAATCTCGTAACCGCCTTCGACGGCGGTGGTGCCACCGGCGGGCAGGTCCACCCGCCGGACGCGGGTGCCCGGGGCATGCTGCTCGGACGTCCCGCCGTCCACCGGCGACGTCCAGCCGGCCCGCTCCTCGACGCGTACGTCGGCGTCGGAGGTGACCGGCACCCGCTCGTGGATCTCGATCGTGGCGGGCCTCGCGAGCCCGTTGGCCAGCTCGATGTGGACGCGGTGGTCGAGCACGGTGATGTTGTTGCGCAGTCCCGCGGTCGACTCGTTCAGGTGCGTGCGGCGGGTGACCCGGACGCCCTCGGCCGGCCCGAGTCCCACTCGGCGTACGCCGCCGGGGGCGAGGGTGGGCAACGCGGTGGTCAGGAGGAAGTCGTCGTCCACGGTGACCTCCACCGGGCCAGCGAGCAGCGCCTGGTCCGTGGCGTTGGAGAGGACCAGCGTCGCGTACACGGTCTGCTCCACGGACGGCACACAGAGGTACTCGGTGCGCAGACCGACCGGAATCTCCCCGACGGTGACGGTGTGCCAGGAGCCGTCCGACGGCACGTCGGCGCGGGCGGCGGCATCGAAGCGATGGTCGAAGGAACCCGCCGACTCGCGCGGTCGAACGGCATGGCCGGGCAGCGGCAGCGAGGCCACGGCATCGGCTCGACGGCGGTGCTCGGCCGCCACCGCGTCGACGGGCGAGGCGGGGAACAGACGGCCTCTGCGCGCACTCGACTCGTCCGGGCCGGACAGCACCAGGGCGGCGTAGTCGAGTTCGTCGCCGCTCGGCCGCGGCGGCCCGGGCGGCGGGGGAGGGGGCGGCGGTGCCGGGGCGGCACCGGGCGGCGCGGCAGCCATCGGGGCCGGGGCGCCCGCGAAGGACGGACCGCCGCCGCGCGGCATGCCGCCGGGCTGGGCCGGTGCCCGCCGTGCGAAGTCGGGGGAGGCCTCACGTCGGAAGGCCTCGGGGGCGGAGCCGTACCCGCCTCCCGGCGCCGGCGGCGGTGCGCCGTAGGCCGGGGGCATCGACGGCGGTGCGCCGAAGGCCTGGGGCGCGCGCGGCGGAATGGGCGGCCCACCGGGTGCCGTCGGCGCGGGCAGCGGTACGGGACCGGGGACGAAGCCTCCCCCGAGGGTGCCGCCGGTCGCTTCTGGTGCCGCGGCACCGGCAGCGCGGGGCGGCAGAGGGCGCGGGCCCGCCGCCGCGTATCCGGCGAACAGGTCGGCGAGCCCCGCCGGAGGCTCACGCCAGCCGGAAGGAGCCGGGGCCGCCTGGCGGCGGCCGATCCGGATCGAGCGGAGCTTCGGCAGGTCGGTGCGGCGCCGCAGATCGGCGGTGGCCAGGGCGATCCGTACGCCGGTCCAGTCCTCGCCGGTGCGCTGGGCGACCGAGGCGCGCAGCACCAGGCGGCCGGTGCCGTCGCCCTGACGGTGGGTGAGACGGTAGGCAGGCACCCAGACGGCGCCGGGCACCCCGTACTCCAGCTCCAGTTCGAGCTCGCGCCCCGCCTCGGCCCGAGTCCCTCCGTCCGCCTCGGCCCGCGAACCGCCCTCGACCCCGGTGTCGCCGTCCGCCCCCACGAGGGTCAGGACCGCGGACACCGTGGTCTCCACGTGCGTCGAAGGGGTCGCGCTGGAAGCACGCGCGAGCCGGTCCGCGGCGACGGACAGCTCGTGCTCGGCCCGGAGCAGCTCCTCCTCCAGCTCGGCGAGCCGGGAGTGCAGTCCGGTGAGCCGCTCGTCGACGAACTCGGCGAGCTCCAGCCACGCGTCGACAGGGGTGCGGCGGTGCGGGTCGTCGCGCTTGCGGGCCGGCGGCACCGGGCGGAGCCCACCGACCTCCGCGATCAGTCCCTGCTGCCGGTCCCGGCGGCCCTTCGCCGCCGCGTACGCGTCGCGCAGCCGCTCGACCTCGCGTCGCAACCCCTCCGGTGCGTTGGACGCGGTACCCAGCGGCTCCGCCTCGATCTCCACCCGGGCCTCGGTGACCCGTAGCCCGGAGGTGCCCAGGACCCGGGCCCGCAGCGAGCCGGGGTCCAGCGAGCGCGGCAGCCCCGTGACGCGCACCCGGCCGTCCGAGGGCACGGGCCCCCGGGCCAGACGGCGGCAGAGCGCCCCCTGCGCGTACACGACGACCGAGTCGAGGTTCGATGACCACGTCGCGGCCGTCCCGCGCGCCCCACCGATTCCGCCCGTCCCGCCGGTGCTGCCCGTCCCGGCGGTGCTGCCCGTCCCGGCGGTTCCGTGCGTCCCGCCCGTCGCCGTCGTCCCGGCCGCCCCGGTCGTCGCTCCAGCTGCGTCAGCCGTCATGCCCCCGCCCCCGTCCTGTCGCGCCGGCCTGCTTCGCCGACGGCGTCACGAAGCCTACGCCCCGGCACCGACACGCACCGAGGCCTTTCCGGGGTACCTCGGATCGGGAGCGCCGGTGGGAAGCGCTTCGGTCCGCCTCGGTGGTTGACCGGCCCCGGGAGTGGGACGCTGGATGGTGGAGGTCCGTGCCGACGAGACTCGGGAGGGCCCGATGGGACGTGACGTTCCGGCGCAGGAGTTCACCCGTGAAGACCGCCGCCGATTCCGGAACAAGATGCACGCATGTCTCGACGTGTTCGCGCGGATGCTGCGCGAGTCGCGGTTCGACTTCGAGCGGCCGCAGGTCGGCCTGGAGATCGAGCTGAACGTCGTGGACGCCGCCGGCGAGCCGGCCATGCGCAGCACCGACGTCCTGGAGGCGATCGCGGATCCCGCCTGGGCGACCGAGCTGGGCAGGTTCAATCTGGAGATCAACCTCGAACCGAGGCGGCTCAGCGCGGGCGGCGGTCCCGACTCCTGGGAGCAGGAGATCCGTGACGCGCTGAACCACGCCGAGCAGCAGGCGGCGGGGATCGGCGCGCACCTGGTCATGATCGGCATCCTGCCGACCCTGGAGCTCGAGGACGCGGGCCCCACGTCGCTCTCCGAGAACCCCCGCTACCACCTCCTGAACGAGCAGATCTTCGCCGCCCGGGGCGAGGACCTGCTGATCTCCGTGGACGGTGTGGAGCGGCTGCGCACCCACGCGGAGACGATCACGCCGGAGGCGGCGTGCACCAGCACCCAGTTCCACCTCCAGGTGTCGCCCGACGAGTTCGCGGACCACTGGAACGCCGCGCAGGCCGTGGCGGGCGTGCAGGTGGCACTGGCGGCGAACTCGCCGTTCCTGTTCTCCAAGGAGCTGTGGCGCGAGACGCGTATCCCCCTCTTCGAGCAGGCCACCGACACCCGGCCCGACGAGCTCAAGGTGCAGGGCGTACGGCCGCGGGTGTGGTTCGGCGAGCGGTGGATCACCTCCGTCTTCGACCTCTTCGAGGAGAACGCCCGCTACTTCCCGGCCCTGCTGCCCCTCTGTGACGAGGAGGACCCGGAGCGGACGCTCGAAGGGGGCGGCACCCCGGGACTGTCCGAGCTGACCCTCCACAACGGCACCGTCTACCGCTGGAACCGCCCCGTCTACGACGTGGTCGACGGCGTCCCGCACCTCCGCGTGGAGAACAGGGTGCTCCCCGCCGGGCCCACCGTCGCCGACACACTGGCGAACGGCGCGCTCTACTACGGGCTGATCCGGGCCCTGGTCGACGAGGACCGGCCCGTCTGGACACGGATGTCGTTCGCGGCCGCGGAGGACAACCTGCACACCGCCGCCCGGCACGGCATCGACGCGCAGGTGTACTGGCCCGGGATGGGCGAGGTCCCGGTGACCGAGCTGGTACTGCGGCGGCTGCTGCCGCTCGCGGACCGCGGCCTCGAACGGCTGGGCCTTGAGGCGTCACGGCGGGAGCCGCTCCTCGGGGTGATCGAGCAGCGATGCGTCAGCGGTCGCAACGGCGCGCAGTGGCAGTCCGAGATGTTCCATCACATCCATGACATCGACCACGCGGACCGGCATCAGGCACTGCGGAAGATGACACAGCAGTACATCGAGTACATGCATCTGAACGCACCGGCGCACACCTGGCCGGTCGACTGACGCGTACGGCGGGGTGAGCCGGGGCAGGGGCGTGATCATGACCGACACGCCTCAAGGGCACCACGACGCCACCTCCCGTTCCACCCCTCCCCGTTCCGCCGGTCCCCACGTCGGCAGTCCCCGAGCCGCCACTCCCCACGCCACCACGACGACCTCCTCCGATCCCGCGGCTCCGTCACGACCTCCCTCCTCCCGGCGCCCGTTACGTCAGCTCCTCGCGGCCTCCGTCGGCAACGCCGTGGAGTGGTACGACTGGTACGCGTACACCTTCCTGGCCGCCTACATCGCGAACCAGGTCTTCCCCAAGGGCTCGGGGAACTCCCTCGTCCCTCTCCTGTCGGCCTTCGCGGTCTTCGCCGTCGGCTTCTTCATGCGCCCCGTCGGCGGACTCCTCATGGGCGCGCTCGCCGACCGGCGCGGACGTCGGACGGCCCTCACCGCGACGATCCTGCTCATGGGCGGCAGCAGTCTGCTGGTCGGTCTGACCCCGACGTACGCCGCGGCCGGCGTCCTCGCCCCCGTCGTGCTCGTGATCGCCCGGCTTCTTCAAGGACTTTCGGTGGGAGGGGAGTTCGCGGCGTCGACCACCTTCCTCGTCGAGTCGGCAGGTCCCGGCAGGCGCGGTCTGTTCTCCTCCTTCCAGTACGTGTCCACCTCCGCCGGACAGCTCGCCGCCTCCGGCATCGCGGCCCTGCTGGTCGGTCAGCTTGGTGAGGACCGGATGAACGGCTGGGGCTGGCGGATCCCCTTCCTGCTCGGTGCGGTGTTCAGCCTCGCCGGCTTCTGGATCCGCCGGGGTGCCGAGGAGACCAGGAGCGTCGCCCAGCGCGAGGCGCCCCGCCCGGGGCTCTTCGAGGCCCTGCGCCACCACCCCCGCGCCTCGCTGCTGATCGGCGGCATCACGGCCGGCGGCACCCTCGCGTACTACACGTGGACCTCCTACCTGCCGACGTACGCGGAGCTCAACACCGGCATCGACAAGGCGGACGCGCTCCTGGCCGGAACCCTCTCCCTGGCGTTCTTCGCGCTGCTGCAGCCGGTCGGCGGACTGCTCTCCGACCGCTTCGGCCGCAAGCCGTCCCTGCTGTTCTTCGGCATCGGCTTCGCGGTCCTCGCCGTGCCGTTGCTGCGTGCGCTCGACGGCTCGTTCCTCTCCCTCCTCCTGGTGCAGTGCGCGGGCATGGTGCTGCTGACCGGCTTCACCTCGATCTCCGCCGCGGTGAACGCGGAGATGTTCCCCGCGCGCGTGCGGGCGGCCGGGATCGGGTTCCCGTACTCGCTGACGGTGGCGCTCTTCGGCGGCACGGCACCGTATGTCGGCACGCTCTTCAAGGAGTGGGACGTCGGCGGTCTCTTCCCCTGGTACGTGGCCGCCCTGTGCCTCGTCTCCTCGGTGGTGTACCTCAGGCTGCCGGAGACCGCCCACAAGGAGCTGGATCGCTGACTCGACCACCTGCCGACGGCGGACGCAGAGCGCCGCGCCCGGCTGCCACGCCTTCGGTCGCGCATGCGACGAGGCCGACGGCCCTGAGGGCCGCCGGCCTGTGTGTACGACCTGCGGTTCGTGCATCCCGGAGGCCGCCGACTCCTGGGTTCACGAACCGCGGGCGCGTCCGGTACTAGAAGACGCTCACGCCGTACGCGCTCAGCGCCTCCGTCACGGGCTGGAAGAACGTCGTGCCGCCGCTGGAGCAGTTGCCGCTGCCGCCGGAGGTGAGGCCGAGCGCCGTCGTGCCGGAGAAGAGCGCGCCGCCACTGTCGCCGGGCTCGGCGCAGACGTTGGTCTGGATCAGACCGTAGACGACGTCGCCACCGCCGTAGTTGACGGTCGCGTTGAGACCGGTGACCGTTCCGCCGCGCAGACCGGTGGTGCTGCCGCTGCGCTGCACCGACTGTCCGACGGAGGGGTTGCCCGCGCCGGTGATGTCGCGGTAGGAGCCGTTGTAGAGGTAGACGCGGCCGTCCGCCGCCGAGGCGTTGGAGTGCCGGATGATGCCGTAGTCGTTGGTCGGGAAGCTGGTGCCGGCCCGGGTGCCGAGCACCGTGGTGTTGGACGAGTTGGTGTACCAGGTGCTGCCGATGTTGGTGCAGTGACCGGCGGTCAGGGCGTAGTAGGTGGAGCCGCTGCGGACGTTGAAGCCGAGTGAGCAGCGCCCGCCGCCCGCGTAGATGGCCTGGCCGCCCGCGATGAGCTTGTTGAACGTGCCGGTCGTCCGCTTGATCTCCAGGCTGGCGGCGCGGTCGCCCGCCGCCTTCTTGATCTTGGCGATCTCCGCGGCGGAGACGGTGGAGTCGGCGGTGAGGACGATCTTCCCGGTGGCCTGGTCGGTGTACCACGCGGTGCCGGGAACGTCGGCTCCGCGTACGGCCTGGTCGGCGACGGCGAGCTGGGCGGCGGTGGCCCGGCCTTCCACCGCGGTGGCGGCGGACGAGGCGGGGACGGCAAGCGCTGAGGCGGCGAGCAGGGCGGAGGCCACGGCGATCAGCCGTGCGCCCTTGGCCGCGCCGCCGAGGGGGGACAGACGCTTGAGGTTCACTGAATCCTCCGGTGGGGGAGTGGGGGAACCGCTGGGTGGGCGGTCCCTTCGACGCCGAGCGGGCAGGTCCCTGGTGAGGGAGTCCGGCTCGCCATGAACCTGTCAATCTCGACAGGGGAATCCTCGAATCCGAGCGGCCCGGCGGCAAGAACCCCTTTCGGCCTATCTACGCGCGTTCATGTGGTGGGAGCGCCGGGAGGTGTTCTCGGGGTCGAGACGGGCGTCGCGGCGAGGGTGGCCGGGCGGGAGCGTGCAGGCGCTTGCAGAAATTTACTGATGTCCTTTCAGGGGCTGCTGTGTAGGCGTGAGTCGAGGGTGATCGAATCGGTGCGGGAAGCGGAAGTGCTCGTACCGATGTCCCAGTTCAGCCCCTCCGTCGCGTCCCGGTCCCGTGTCGCTCGCGCCCGCCCCGCCGTGGCCCGGCGGGCGGAGCGCCGGGCCCGCGCCGGGGCGGTAGCACCCGCACAGATCCTGCCGGGCTCCCGGTCGGCCGGTGGGGCCGCGGGCGGGCTCCTCGGCGGCGGCGAGAAAGGCGCCCCTGCGTATGTGGTCCACGCGCGGGCGCCCCTCAATGCCGGAATCGTGCCCTCCGTCCGGGCCGGCCGGATGGCCGGTTCCCGTCGTGGTCCGGCGTCAGAGCGCCGCGTACACCGCCTCGACCAGAGCCGTCTTCCGGGGATCGTCGGCGATGCGCGGGCCCATGCGGTTCATCACGTACCCCAGCGAGACCCCCGACTCCGGGTCTGCCAATCCGCAGGAACCACCGAAGCCGTCGTGGCCGAAGGCGCGCGGATTCGGGCCGTACGAGGCGTTGGCGCCGCTCAGCCAGAAGCCGAGGGCGCACTCCGTGTCGTGGGCGAATCCCGCGCCCAGGACCAGGTCCCGGCAGGCCCCCTGTCCTTCGCGGGCCCTCTCCGCGGCCGCCGCGGAGAGGACCTGGTCCTCGCCGGCCCTGCCCTGCCCGGTGAGCAGCCCGTAGAGGCGGGCGACCGCGCGCGCCGTCCCGTGGCCGTTGGCCGCGGGCAGTTCGGCGGCGCGCCACGCGGGGCTGTTGGCCTCGGTGACGCCGACGAGCGGGTTGGCCAGGGCGGCCTGCGCCGCGGGCTCCAGTCGGTCGAAGGCCGCGGCCTGTTCGCTCGCGGACGAGGTCCGGGGACGGAAGAGTTCGGCGGCCCGGCCCGCCTCGCTCTCCGGCAGCCCGATCGTGAAGTCGATGCCGAGGGGCCCGGTGATCTCCTCGTGGAGGAAGGCTCCGGGCAGCCGTCCCGTGATGCGCCGGATCACCTCGCCGACCAGGAAGCCGTACGTCATGGCGTGGTAGCCGGACCGGGTGCCGGGCTCCCACCAGGGCTCCGTCGCCGCGAGCCGGGCCGTCGTCACCTCCCAGTCGTAGAACTCGGCGAGCGTGAGCGGCTCGCGCAGGCCGGGGAGGCCGGCACGGTGCGAGAGGAGATCGCGCACGGGAAGCTTCTCCTTCCCGGCGGCGGCGAACTCCGGCCAGTAGGTCGCGACGGGCGCGTCCAGGTCGAGCAGCCCCCGGTCGGCGAGCAGATGGGCGCAGAGCGCGGTCACGCCCTTGGTCGTCGACCAGACGTTGACCACGGTGTCGCGTTCCCACCGGCGCGTGCGGGCGGCGTCCGCCCAGCCGCCCCACAGATCGACCACGGTCTCGCCGTGGACCTGGACCGCCACGGCGGCGCCGAGCTCCTCCCTCGCGCGGAAGTTGTCCTCGAAGGCCTCCCGTACGGCGGCGAAGCGGGGGTCGCAGTGCCCCTCGGTCGGCGGGGTCTCGTGCATGGTGTCCTCCAGGAGAACTCGGCAGTCGCGAGCGGCACGGCAGGCCGTCCCGCGGGCGACGCGCGGTCGGCAGGGCGAGCAACATCAGCGGCAACATACCGACCGGTCGGACAGCAGGGAAGGGAGTGTGCGCAGAGGTGTCCGGCAACCAGGCGGGGTTCGCCCGGTCGGTCCCTCCGCGTTGCCGAGGCGACCGGCTGCCGGTTGCGTGGACCCGAGGGGTGACACCGAGGAGTGGCACCGAGGAGCAACGCCGAGGAGCGGTGCCCAGGTGGCGCCGAGGAGCAACGCCGAGGAACGGTGCCCGGGTGGCGCCGAGGAGTGGCACCCAGGTAACGCCGAGGAACGGTGCCGAGGTGGCACCGAAGGCCCGGAGCCGCGGGAGAAATCGAGGTCGCTCGTGCCCGAGTACCCCCCGATCGCCGACCACGGGCTGATCGGCGACCTGCAGAGCGCCGCCCTGGTCTCCGCCGACGGCGCCGTCGACTGGTTCTGCGCGCCCCGATTCGACTCGCCGAGCATCTTTGCCTCACTGCTCGACCAGGAGCGCGGCGGCCACTTCACCATCGCCCCCGCGCACGACGACGTCACCGTCCGCCAGCTCTACCTGCCCGACACGGCGGTCCTGATCACCCGGTTCCTCACCCCGGAGGGGGTGGGCGAGGTCGTCGACTTCATGCCGGTCGACGACCGGCATGACGTACCCACCGACCGGCACCGCCTCGTGCGGGCCCTGCGGGTCGTGCGCGGCACCCTCACCTTCGACGTCGCGTGCCGGCCGCGCTTCGACTACGGGCGCGCACCCCACACCCTCACGCTCGACGGCGACGCCGCCACCTTCCACGGCCCCGACCTCGACGTCCACCTGCGGAGCAGCATCCCCCTGGCAGCCGACGGGCAGGACGTGCGCGCCACCGTCACCCTCCGGCACGGCCAGACCGCCGGAATCGTCCTGGAGACCTCCGCCCCGGGAGCCGGCGCCGCCGGGCCGATCACCGAGGACTCCGTGCAGGCGGCCCTGGAGGAGACCCGTGTCTTCTGGCACGGATGGATGCGCCGGTGCCGGTACCGGGGTCGCTGGCAGAGCATGGTCAACCGCTCGGCCATCACGCTCAAGCTGCTCATCTACGCACCGTCCGGCGCCCCGATCGCCGCCGCCACCATGGGGCTCCCCGAGCAGATCGGCGGCGAGCGCAACTGGGACTACCGCTACACCTGGATCCGCGACGCGTCGTTCTCGGTGCGGGTCCTGCTCGACCTCGGGTACGTCGAGGAGGCCGACGCCTTCCGCCGCTGGCTGGGTGCCCGCGGCCGCGCCGCGCGCCCGCCGGGCGGCGAGCCGATGCAGATCATGTACCGGGTCGACGGCGATCCCCGGCTGTCCGAGGAGGTGTTGCCGCACCTGTCCGGCTACCGCGACTCCTTCCCCGTACGGGCCGGGAACGGAGCCGCCGACCAGCTCCAGCTCGACATCTACGGCGAGTTCGCCTACGCGATGACCCACTCGCCGGACCTGGCCGAACTCGCCGGCTACGAAGGCTGGAAGGGATTCTCCGCGCTCCTCGACTGGCTCTGCGACAACTGGGACCGCCCCGACGAGGGCATCTGGGAGACGCGCGGCGGACGCAAGGACTTCACGTACAGCCGGATGATGTGCTGGGTGGCCCTGGACCGCGGCATCCGCCTCGCCCACGAGTACGCCCGCCCCGCCGACCTCGCGCGCTGGACCGCGCAGCGCGACGCGATCCTGGTCCAGGTCATGGAACGCGGCTGGAATCCCGAGCGCAAGGCCTTCGTCCAGCACTACGACAGCGAGGTGCTCGACGCGTCCCTGCTGCTCATGCCGCTGGTCGGCTTCATCTCCCCGAAGGCCCCCTCGTGGCTCTCCACGCTCGACGCCATGGACCGTGAGCTCGTCACCGACAGCCTCGTCTACCGCTACAACCCCGAGGCGTCCCCCGACGGACTGCGCGGCTCCGAGGGCACCTTCTCGCTCTGCAGCTTCCTCTACGTGGAGGCCCTGGCCCGGGCCGGCCGCCTCGACCAGGCCCGCTACGCGATGGACAAGATGCTCACGTACGCCAATCACGTAGGCCTCTTCGCGGAGGAGATCGGGCGCACCGGCGAACAACTCGGCAACTTCCCGCAGGCGTTCACCCACCTCGCCCTCATCACCGCCGCGATGGCCCTCGACGAGGAACTCGACAGGGCCGCCGACCGGAGGTGAGCCCCGGGCGGGCGCGTAGGGCCTCGCTGCCGGACGCCGGCTCCTCGCCCTCGACGAGCCCCACGCCACGGCGCGGGCGACGCGATGCCCACCGGGACCGTACGGCGAGCACCGAGCCGACCGGGTGAGCCGCGTCTCACCCGGGCGGTCACGCTTGCCTATGCAACGAGTTGCATAGAAGGATTCCGGTGTGGCGATCGAACACGCGATTCTTGTGTCCCTCCTCGAGAAGCCCGGGTCCGGCTACGAGCTGGCCCGGCGCTTCGAGCGGTCCATCGGCTACTTCTGGACCGCCAGCCATCAGCAGATCTACCGCGTGCTCAAGCGGATGGAGGGCGACGGCTGGGTCGACGTCCGGGACGTCCCGCAGCAGGGCCGTCCGGACAAGAAGGAGTACACGGTCGCGGACCTGGGGCAGGCCGTGCTGTCCAGCTGGATCCACGAGCCCATCGAGCCCGAGAGCATCCGGCACGACCTCGCCGTGAAGATCCGGGGCGCGGCCTTCGACGACCCGGCCGCGCTGATCCACGAGGTCGAGCGGCACCGGCGCGCGCACACCGAGCGCCTGGCCCACTACCTCGCCGGCGAGGAACGCGACTTCCCGGGGGAGGACGCGCCGCCCGCCTCCGCCGCCCCGCTCGACGCCGGCCGGGAGCTCCAGCACGTCGTCCTGCGCGGTGGCATCGCGTACGAGCGGATGACGCTGGCCTGGCTCGACGACGTCCTCGCCACCCTCCACCGGCTCGCCGGCGCGCGCTGAGACGCGCCTCCGCACCGCCACGACCACCGCACGCCACCGCACGTCACGGCACTGCGCAACACCCCACAGCTCTCCACAGCTCTCCATCGCACCCCACCGGACCGAAAGACGGAGCCCATGGCCGACTCGCTGCTGTTCAACCCGCACACCTACGACCCGGCGCACTTCGACCCCGAGACCCGGCGGCTGCTCCGCGCCACCGTCGACTGGTTCGAGGCGCGCGGCAAGCGCCGGATCATCGAGGACTACCGCACGCGGGCCTGGCTGGGCGACTTCCTCGCCTTCTCCGCCAAGGAGGGCCTGTTCGAGACCTTCCTGACGCCGTCCGCCGAGGCGGCGACCGATGGCGCGTCCGGCGCCGACGCCGCCGAGGGCGGGCAGGACAAGCGCTGGGACACCGCCCGTATCGCCGCCCTCAACGAGATCCTCGGCTTCTACGGCCTCGACTACTGGTACGCCTGGCAGGTCACCATCCTCGGCCTCGGCCCGGTCTGGCAGAGCGACAACGCCGCCGCCCGCACCCGCGCAGCCGACCTCCTCGCTCAGGGAGAGGTGTTCGCGTTCGGTCTCTCCGAGAAGACCCACGGCGCCGACATCTACTCCACCGACATGCTCCTGGAGCCCGAGGCCGACGGCGGGTTCCGTGCCACCGGTTCCAAGTACTACATCGGCAACGGGAACGCCGCCGGGCTCGTCTCCGTCTTCGGCCGCCGCACCGACGTCGAGGGCCCCGACGGCTACGTCTTCTTCGCCGCGGACAGCCGCCACCCGGCGTACCAGCTCGTCAAGAACGTGGTCGACTCCTCGAAGTTCGTCAGCGAGTTCCGGCTGGAGGACTACCCGGTCGCCGCCGAGGACGTCCTGCACACCGGCCGCGCCGCCTTCGACGCCGCCCTCAACACCGTCAACGTCGGCAAGTTCAACCTGTGCACCGCCTCGATCGGCATCTGCGAGCACGCGATGTACGAGGCCGTCACCCACGCCCAGAACCGCATCCTCTACGGCCGCCCCGTCACCGCCTTCCCGCACGTGCGGCGCGAGCTGGCCGACGCGTACGTCCGGCTCGTCGGCATGAAGCTGTTCAGCGACCGCGCCGTCGACTACTTCCGCTCCGCCGGCCCCGACGACCGCCGCTACCTCCTCTTCAACCCGATGACGAAGATGAAGGTGACCACGGAGGGCGAGAAGGTCATCGACCTGATGTGGGACGTCATCGCCGCCAAGGGCTTCGAGAAGGACAACTACTTCGCCCAGGCGGCCGTCGAGATCCGCGGCCTGCCGAAGCTGGAGGGCACGGTCCACGTCAACCTGGCGCTGATCCTCAAGTTCATGCGCAACCACCTCCTCGCGCCGGCCGACTACGAGCCCGTACCGACCCGGCTCGACGCGGCCGACGACACCTTCCTCTTCCGGCAGGGACCGGCCCGCGGCCTCGGCTCCGTCCGCTTCCACGACTGGCGCCCGGCCTACGACACGTACGCCGGCGTGCCGAACGTCGCCCGCCTCCGCGAACAGGCCGACGCCCTCTGCGAGTTCGTCCGCACCGCCGCGCCCGACGAGGAGCAGAGCCGCGACCTCGACCTCCTCCTTGCCGTCGGCCAGCTCTTCGCGCTCGTCGTCCACGGCCAGCTGGTCCTGGAGCAGGCCCGCCTGACGGAACTCGACGAGGACGTCCTCGACGAGCTGTTCGCCGTGCTCGTACGGGACTTCTCCGCCCACGCGATCGAGCTGCACGGCAAGGACTCGGCCACCGAGCAGCAGCAGGCGTGGGCCCTGGGAGCCGTCCGGCGCCCGGTCGTCGACGAAGCCCGCTCGGGCCGGGTCTGGGAGCGCGTCGCGGCGCTGTCCGGCACGTACGAGATGGCGCCGTAAGGCCCCGACGACCGGGACCGGGGCAGCCACCCGGGACCGGGGCCGGCGCCGTGGCCGGGGCGCGCTCGGCCCGGCCGCGTCGGTACGGCGCACGCGAGGTGGACAGCCGGCCGTGGACGTCCGCGGCGACACGCTCCTGGTGCTCGGCGGAGGATCGGGCCCCGGGCCGGTCCACCGTGACGCGTACACGCGGACGCCCTCGCCCCGCTCCTCGGCCGCCGGCCGGATCGCACGGTCCCAGGCGGGTGTCGTGCGCCCCCGGCATCCCGCACCCGTGATCGTCCACGGCTCCGTCGTCGCCGTGCCGGTCACCGCCGGTACAGTTGCCGATGGCGAGGGCGGCAGGCTGCGGCCCCGCCGTCGTCATGTCGGGGCCGACGGCGCCCCCGGCGCAGATCCGCACATGCCCCGGCCACGTCCGCCGCGGGGCGTGCCCACGCGTGACAGGTTCCCCCTCCTTTGTCCTCTTCGCCCGCCCGTGTCTCCGTCGCGCGTCTGCGTCCCGACTGGCTGACCGATCCCAAGGTCTGGCGCACCGAGGTGCTGGCCGGACTGGTCGTCGCCCTCGCGCTGATCCCCGAGGCGATCTCCTTCTCGATCATCGCCGGGGTCGACCCCGCGATCGGCCTGTTCGCGTCCTTCACCATGGCCGTGACCATCGCGATCGTCGGCGGACGCCGGGCGATGATCTCCGCCGCGACCGGCGCCGTCGCGCTCGTCATCGCACCGCTCAACCGTGAACACGGCCTCGGGTACCTGATCGCCGCCGTGATCCTGGCCGGCGTCATCCAGGTGATCATGGGCGCGCTCGGGGTGGCCAAGCTGATGCGGTTCATCCCGCGCTCGGTGATGGTCGGGTTCGTGAACGCGCTGGCCGTCCTGATCTTCATGACCCAGGTGTCCGAGCTGCGGAACGTCCCCTGGGCCGTCTATCCGCTCCTGGCGGCCGGCCTGCTCCTCATGGTGTTCCTCCCGAAGGTCACCACGGTCGTCCCCGCGCCCCTGGTGTCCATCGTGGCCCTCACCGCCGTGACCGTGGCCGCCGGGATCGCCGTGCCCACCGTCGGGGACAAGGGCGAACTGCCGTCCTCGCTGCCGACGCCCGGCCTGCCGGACGTGCCGTTCACCGCGGACACCCTGATGACGATCGCGCCGTACGCCTTCGCCATGGCGCTCGTCGGTCTGATGGAGTCCCTGATGACCGCCAAGCTCGTCGACGACATCACCGACACCCGCTCCGACAAGACCCGCGAGTCCATCGGCCAGGGCATCGCCAACATCGTCACCGGTTTCTTCGGCGGCATGGGCGGCTGCGCCATGATCGGCCAGACGATGATCAACGTGAAGGTGTCCGGCGCCAGGACCCGGCTGTCCACCTTCCTCGCGGGCGCCTTCCTGATGGTGCTCTGCATCGTCTTCGGGCCGGTCGTCTCCGACATCCCCATGGCCGCCCTGGTGGCCGTCATGGTGATGGTGTGTTTCGCGACCTTCGACTGGCACTCGATCGCCCCGGCCACCCTCAGGCGCATGCCCGTGGGGGAGATCGCCGTCATGGTGATCACCGTGGTGTGCGTGGTCGCCACCCACAACCTCGCCGTCGGAGTGGTCGCCGGGTCGGTCACCGCCATGGTGATCTTCGCCAGGCGGGTGGCCCATCACGCCGAGGTGACCGCCGTGACCGATCCCGACGGCACGACCGTGGTCTACCGGGTGACGGGCGCGCTGTTCTTCGCGTCGGCCAACGAACTCGTGGGCCGGTTCGCGTACGCCACGGACCCCGACCGCGTCGTCATCGACCTCTCGGCGGCCCACATCTGGGACGCCTCGTCCGTCGCCGTCCTCGACGCGATCGAGGCGAAGTACGCGCAGCGCGGCAAGACCGTGGAGATCACCGGTCTGAACGACCCGAGCGCGGCGCTGCACGGCAGACTCAGCGGAGAACTCACGGGCAGCTGAGGGCTGCCCAGGGCTGCCCAGGGCAGCCGGGGCAGCCGGGGGAACTGGGGGAACCGGGGAGGCTCCCCGGCTCCCGGGCTCCCCCGGTCATGCGGCCGGGTGCCCCGCGCTGTCCGTCCGTGCCGCCTGACTGGAGAACTTGTTCAGGAAGACGTCGTAGCGGCCGTCCGGGCGCCGGGTGAACGTCGCGCCGTCCTGCCAGATGCCGTTCTCCGGCCACCACTGGGAGCCGAACGGGTCTCCCTGGTTCTGGTGGATGTTGTGCATGCCGAGGTCTCCCTCGGGGTCGTCGACGAACGGCTCGCCGAAGACGAGCGTGCGCCGCCCCGGCACGAGCATCGGCTCCAGGGCGTCGGCGGCGTCCTCGTTGGAGCCCGCCTGCCACGGGCGCGAGCCGAACAGGTCGAGAAGCTCCTGGAGCCAGGACGGGGGACGGCGCTCGAAGAGGACCCCGGTGCGGTCCACCAGCTCAGGATGGCGCAGATAGTCCATGGCGCCGGAGTCGGGGGTGGGAGCGAGGTCGAGGTAGCCGGGGGAGAGGGCGGCGGCCGGCCCGACGAGGGAGGGCCCGAGGGTGAAGGTCTTCCACTGCACCCCCACGTTGGACTTGTGGCTGTCGACGTCGATGGCGCAGTGGTACTGCCCGGCGGGCGCGTCCACCTTCAGATTGACGTGGAACCAGCGCCCCTGGTCGTCCGGATCGTCCCGATGGTGCGCGTTGAGGGTCCCCACGAGCACGCCGTAGTTCTGGAATGGCATGACCGCCACTGAACCACCGCCGACCACGCCCCGTACATCGTCCATTGCGGTACGTGTCCACCGCGCCGGTTCCGGTGGTCAGGGGACCGTGATTGCGGATCAGTCCGTCGAGTACGGCGGCGAAGGGTGTCCGCACCCCGTGGGCGGTCACGGGAAACGGAGGTGAAGTGCAGGTCAGAGCCCTGATATATTCATCTTGTCGCCGCGAGTGATCATCACTCACCGCGACGCACACCTTGTCCGGGTGGCGGAATGGCAGACGCGCTAGCTTGAGGTGCTAGTGCCCTTTATCGGGCGTGGGGGTTCAAGTCCCCCCTCGGACACGACGATTCGTCGTACGAAGTGGTGGTCGAGAGCGATCTCGGCCACCACTTCGTCGTTTCCGGGGCGCAGGCCCGCGTCGGGTCACATCAGCAGCGAGCCCGGGTCCCTCACCAGCGGCGCCGTCCCCACCGAGTTGCTCACGTTGAAGGTCACGCTGCCCGCGCGGTAGCGGTCCTCGGTCCATTCGATCGGGCGGCCGTCCGGGTTGCTGGTCAGGTGCCGCTGGCGCAGGAGCGGGCTTCCCCGGCGGACCCGGAGCAGCCGGGCGTCGTCGCTGCCTGCCGGGACGGCGTCGATGAGGTGCTCGCCGTAGTGCGCGACGATTCCGGCCTCCTCCGCCATGCTGTCCATGATCGAGGCGCAGTCGACGGGCAGCGCCTCGACCGTCGGAGCGACCCAGCCCGCGTACGCCGTACGTTCCACCATGACGGGTTCGCCGTCCAGGAGTCGCAGCCGCAGGACGTCCAGGACCCCCGCCCCCTCCGGCAGGACGAGCCGGCGTGCCTCCTCGGGGGTGGCCGTGCGGCGTTCCCGGTGCAGGAAGCGGCTGGTCGCCCGGTAGCCCATGGCCCGCGCCCACTGGGCGAAGCTGTGGAGCTCGGCGAAGCTGTGCCGGCGCTCCCTGCGGAGGACGATGCGGCGGGCCCCCTGGCGTGAGCCGATGAGTCCTTCGGAGGTGAGCAGGGCGACGGCCTGGCGCACCGTGCCGCGCGACGCGGCCCAGCGGGTGGCGAGGTCGCTTTCGGAGGGCAGGCGGGCACCGACCGCGTACTCGCCGCTGAGGATCGAGCGGCGGAGTCCCTCCGCGATCTCCACGTAGAGCGCCGTCACGGCATCCCCCTTCTTGCGTGTGGCTGTGCGCAGTTGGTCACAGCGGGTGTGGTGCGAGGGTCAGCCTAACCCGACCGGACCGCCCCCGGGCGAGTTCCCAGGTCGGTCCAAGTCCACTGCGTTCACCTGGTGTTCATCGCATCCGGCTCTTCCGGGAGGCGCCCCGAGCCGGTCATGTTCCGTTCATCCTGCGGACAGGATGTAAGGGCGAACTAAGGGCGGCTTGTTCAGACAAGTTCCTTCACTCGCTCCTGGGAGAACCCGTGCGCAGAACCCCCCTCCGCGGTGCCGCCGTGCTGCTCGGCGCCGCTGTCCTGACCACCGTCACCGCCTGCGGCGCCGCACCCGAGGGTGCGGCCGGGGCCGGCGGCGACGGTGCCGAGGCGGCCACCGCGGCGTCGGTCAAGGACTTCGGCGGCATGGACGCCCTCGTCAAGGCGGCCAAGCAGGAAGGCGCCCTCCACGTCATCGCGCTCCCGCCGGACTGGGCCAACTACGGCGAACTGATCAAGACCTTCGAGACCACGTACGGCATCGAGATCGAGAGCGAGAACCCGGACGCCGCGAGCGCCGACGAGATCGCCGCCGTCAAGTCCCGCAAGGGCCAGAAGCGCGCCCCCGACGTCCTCGACCTCGGCATCGCCTTCGCCCGAAGCGGCGCCGAGGAAGGCCTGTTCGCCCCGTACAAGGTCGAGGCCTGGGACAAGATCCCCGCCGCCCAGAAGGACGAGGCCGGTCGCTGGTACAACGACTACGGCGGCTACGTCTCCATCGGCTGCGACGCCAAGCGCATCCCGAACTGTCCCAAGACCTTCGCCGACCTCCTCAAGCCCGAGTACAAGGGCAAGGTCGCCCTCAACGGCAACCCGACCAAGTCCGGCTCCGCCTTCGGCGGCGTCTACGCGGCGGCCCTGGCCGCCAAGGGTTCCTTCGCCGACATCCAGCCCGGCATCGACTTCTTCGGCAAGCTGAAGAAGAGCGGCAACTTCATCCCCGTCGAGTCCACCCCGGCCACGGTCGAGAAGGGCGAGACGCCCATCAGCATCGACTGGGACTACCTCAACGCCGGCTACGCCGACCAGTTCAAGGACAAGGGCGTCGACTGGCAGGTCGCCGTGCCCACCGACGGCGTCTACGCCCAGTTCTACTCGCAGGCCATCAACAAGGACGCCCCGCACCCCGCGGCCGCCCGCCTGTGGATGGAGTTCCTCTACAGCACCGAGGGCCAGAACCTCTGGCTCAAGGGCTACGCCCGCCCGGTGCTGCTCCCGGCGATGACCGCCGACGGCACCGTCGACAAGACCTTCGTCGCCAAGCTGCCCGCCGTCACCGGCACCCCCGCCTTCCCGGCCTCCGCCGAGCTCGACAAGGCCAAGGCCACTCTCGCCGAGAAGTGGGACAAGGCCGTCTCCTGATGTCCTCCGCCTCCTCCACCCCCACCCGGGGAACCGCCGGCGGCACCCGCCGCCGGCGGCGCGGCCCGCGCACCTGGCTCGCAGCCCTCCCTCTCGTCGCCTTCACCGGCCTGTGCTTCGGCCTGCCGCTCGGCGCCCTCCTGTACGGCGCCGTGACCCGCACCGACCCCGGCACCGGCGCCGTCACCCTGACCGGCGAGCACCTGAGCCGCTCCCTCCAGGGGCCCTACCTGGGCTCCCTCGTCGGCAGCGTTCAGCTCTCCGCCCTCACCGCGCTCATCGCCTCCGTCATCGGCGTCCTCATCGCGCAGGCCGTCGTCACCTCCCGCTCCCAGGGCCTGCGCAACGCCGTACTGACCGCCTCCGGAGTCCTCGCCAACTTCGGCGGCGTCCCCCTCGCGTTCGCGTTCATCGCGACCGTGGGCATCTCCGGCGTCGTCACCCAGCTCGCCGACCTGAGCAGCCTCGGCTGGAACCTGTACTCGTTCACCGGACTCGCCGTGGTCTACCTGTACTTCCTCGTCCCGCTGATGGTCCTGGTGATCCTCCCCGCGCTCGACGGGCTGCGCCCCCAGTGGCGCGAGGCCGCGCAGAACGCGGGCGCAGGGGCATGGCAGTACTGGCGCCACGTCGGCATCCCCGTCCTCGCGCCGTCCCTGCTCGGCGGGTTCGTGCTGCTCTTCGGCAGCGCCTTCGCCGCGCATGCCACCGCGGCGGCGCTCGTCGGCGGCTCCGTCCCCCTGGTCACCCTCAAGATCGCGGACGCCCTCTCCGGGAACGTCCTCGTCGGCCAGGAGAACGTCGCCCTCGCCCTCGGCCTCGACATGATCCTCATCGCCGGACTCGTCATGGCCGTCTACCTCCCCCTCCAGCGCAGGAGCGCCCGATGGCTGCGATGATCCCCACCGCCCGGGAGACCGCACCCGAGCCCGGCACGGACGACGCGGACACGTCCGCACCGGCCGCCCCCACCCGGACCCGGACCCGGCCCCGCGTGTGGCGCGGCGCCGTCCTCGGCCTCGGCGGCGCCTACTTCCTCGTCCCGCTGATCGCCTCGTTCGTCTTCACCGTGCACGCGCCCGGCCAGGGCATCTCCTTCGACGCGTACACCGCGCTGCTCGCCGCCGACGGCTTCACCGAGAGCCTGCTGCTCTCCCTCGGCCTGGCGGCCGCGACGATCGTCCTCGCGCTGCTGCTCGCCGTGCCCGCCCTGGTGGCCGTACGGCTCGGGGCGCCCCGGCTGCGGACGGTCGTCGAGGTGATGTGCATGCTGCCGCTGGTGGTGCCGCCCATCGCGCTGGTCACCGGCATCAGCACCGTCCTGCGCTGGGGCCCCGACCACCTCTCGCGGACCCCGCTCTACCAGACCTTCCTCGCGGTGCAGAACGAGAACTTCCCGGTCGTCCTGGTCCTCGCGTACACGGTGATGGCCCTGCCGTTCGTGTACCGGTCCCTCGACGCCGGACTGCGCGCCGTCGACGTGCCCACGCTCGTCGAGGCCGCGCGCAACTGCGGGGCGAGCCGGCCGTACGTGATGCTCCGTGTCATCGTTCCCAACCTGCGCTCCTCGCTCGCGGGTGCCGCGTTCCTCACCCTGGCCCTGGTCCTCGGCGAGTTCACCATCGCCTCGCTGCTCGGCTTCCGGCCCTTCGCGGTGTGGATCGTGTCCATCTCGGGCGCCCACGCCCGGATGTCGGTGGCCGTGTCCCTGCTCAGCCTCGTCATCACCTGGGCCCTGCTGCTCGCCCTCTCCCGGGCGGGAACGGCGTCGGCCGGCACACCCGGCGCCACGAGCGGCGCTCGCCACGCCCCCAGTTCCCGTACACCGTCCCGCACTTCGCCCAAGGAGTCCTGACCCATGTCCTCGTCCACAGCAACAGCGGAGCGGACCGAGCCGGTCGCGGTCGGCGGGGCGCGCATCGAATTCAGGGGCCTGCGCCGCACGTTCGGAGGCACCACCGCTCTCGACGGCCTCGACCTGACCGTCGAGCCCGGCGAACTCCTCGCCCTGCTCGGCCCGTCGGGCTGCGGCAAGACCACCGCCCTCCGCGTCCTCGCAGGCTTCGAGCACCCCGACGCGGGCGAAGTCCTCGTCGACGGGGCGGACATCACCCAGGTCCCGGCCAACCGCCGCGACGCCGGCATGGTCTTCCAGTCGTACAGCCTCTTCCCCAACCTCACGGCCGCCGACAACGTCGCCTTCGGCCTGCGCGTACGCAAGGTCAGGACCGTTGAACGGCGCGCCAGGGCCGCCGAACTCCTCGACCTCGTCGGCCTGCCCCAGTACGGCGACCGCTACCCGCATCAGATGTCGGGCGGCCAGCAGCAGCGCGTGGCACTCGCCCGGGCACTCGCCCTGCGGCCCCGCGTCCTGCTCCTCGACGAGCCGCTGTCCGCGCTCGACGCCAAGGTCCGGCTCAGCCTGCGGGAGGAGATCCGCCGCCTCCAGCTCTCCCTCGGCATCACCACGGTCTTCGTCACGCACGACCAGGAGGAGGCCCTGTCCATGGCGGACCGCGTGGCCGTCCTCAACGCCGGAAAGCTGGAGCAGTGCGCCGCCCCGGCCGAGCTCTACCGCCGCCCGGCCACCCCCTTCGTCGCCGAGTTCGTCGGCACCATGAACCGGCTCCCGGGCGTGCTGACGGACTCCGGCGAGGTCGAGGTGGCGGGCGCCCGCCTGCCCGTCGACGGCGAGCCCCCGCAGCTGCGCGAGGTCGACGTCCTGGTCCGCCCCGAGAACGTCACCGTGACCGAGGCCGCCGACGGCGACGCGACCGTCGTCTCCACCTCCTTCCTCGGTTCCGTCACCCGTGTCCACCTCGACCGCGGTGGTACGAGCGTCAAGGCGGACCTCTCCTCCCGGGAGGCGACCGCGCTCACCCCCGGCGCGCGCGTCGCCCTCGGCCTCGCGCCGCACCCCGCGCTCGTCGCACCGAGGGCGGAGCGGTGACCGAACTCGCCGCCGTCCTCTTCGACATGGACGGCACCCTGGTCGACACCGAGGTCCTCTGGTGGGAGGCCACGGTGGAGACCGCCGCACGGATCGGCCACCGGCTGACCGACGCGGACGCCCCCGAGGTCGTCGGCCGCGCCGTCGAGGACACCGCCGCCCACCTCGTACGCGTGACGGGAAACCCGGACACGGACGGCGTGGCGACAGCACTCACCGCCGCCTTCCAGGAACGGGTCGACCGGGGCGCACCGCTCCGCCCCGGCGCGGACCGGCTCCTCACCGAGCTCGCGCTGGAGGGCGTGCCGTTCGCCCTGGTGAGCGCCTCACCGCGGTCGGTGGTGGACTCGGTGATCGGGGGCGCGCTCGCGCACGTCCCCTTCGCGTTCACCCTCTCGGCCGACGACACCGTACGGACGAAGCCTCACCCCGACCCGTACCGCGAGGCCGCCCGCCGGTTCGGCGTACCGGACGCGGCGTGCGTCGCCGTCGAGGACTCGCCGGACGGCGCGGCCTCGGCCGACGCGGCGGGCTGCACCGTCCTCGTCGTCCCGTCCATGCTGCCCGTGCCGGCGCGACCGGGGCGGATCTTCGCGGAGAGCCTGGAGGAGGTATCGGTCGCGCGGCTGCGCCGGTACGTGGCGGGGGGCGGCTAGCGCGGCGACGGCCCGGCCGCGGGGGCGGGGCCGAGCTCTCCGTCGCGATCGCGCGTCCGCTCCCGCCGTCGTTCCCGTTCCTGCCGGCGTTCCCGCTCGCGTTCCCGTTCGCGCAGGTACGCCTCCAGCGTGGCGGCCCCGGCCAGCATCGCCCGGCCGCGCACGGAGAGCCGGTCGTGCCAGTCACCGAGTGCGGCCTCCAGCGGCTCGAGCCCACCGGCCGCCCGCACCTGGGTGATCAGCGGCGCGATCTGCTCCAGCAGATAGCCACCGCGCCGCAGTTGGTGGACGAGGCGGACGTCCCGCACGTCGGCCTCGTCATAGACGCGGTACCCGGTGAGCGGATCGCGGCGCGGGCGCACCA
Source organism: Streptomyces sp. NPDC029956 (assembly GCF_055574655.1). Classification (NCBI taxonomy): domain Bacteria; kingdom Bacillati; phylum Actinomycetota; class Actinomycetes; order Kitasatosporales; family Streptomycetaceae; genus Streptomyces; species Streptomyces sp. NPDC029956. Next base: position 84,841 of record NZ_JBVHZJ010000027.1, read on the forward strand.
GCCCGGCGCGCTCCCAGGCGCGCAGCGTGGCGGGCCGGATGCCGAGCTTCTCCGCGAGGGGCCCGATGAACGTGTCGGCGGGCTCGGAGACCCGGCCGGGCCCGGTCGTGGTGGTGGCGGGCTCCAGGTCGCGGAGGGCGTTCTCCACGGCCCGGAGGGTCCGACGGTCGTCGAGGAGCAGTGCATGGCTCTCGTCGATGAGACGGAACGCCTCCTCGGCCGCGTCCTCGTTCACCGCCCGCATGATCGCCGTCGCCGTCCGGTGGCCGTGGCCGGGCATGAGGGCGAGGAAGGCGCGGAGCGCGCCCGCGTGCAGAGCCGTGTAGCTGCGGTATCCGGAGGGAGAGCGGGTGGCCGCCGGAAGGGCGCCGGCCTCCTCGTAGTTCCGGATCGCCTGCGTGGACAGACCGTGCTCGCGCGCGAGGTCGACCGGGCGGAGCTGTCCGGTGCTTTGAGGTTTTCGAGCCATGGTCCCGCCGATATCGAGCGAAAGTCTCAACCGAGTGTTCAACGATACCGTTGAAGCCATGGCTACCGACATCAAGGACGTCACCCGCGCCGTCGAGTCCGCCGCCGTCATGGGCCTGCTCCGGAGCAGGCCGCGACTGCTCGCCCTGGGAGAGCCCACGCACGGCGAGGACGCGCTGCTCGACGTACGCAACGAACTGTTCCGGCAACTCGTCGAGGAGGAGGGCTACCGGACGATCGCGATCGAGAGCGACTGCATGAGGGGTCTGCTCGTGGACGACCACGTCAGCACGGGCGCCGGGACGCTCGACGAGGTCATGGAAGAGGGATTCAGCCACGGCTGGGGCGCGTCGGCCGCCAACCGCGAGCTCGTCCGCTGGATGCGCGCCTTCAACGAGCACCGCCCGGTGGCCGACCGACTCCGCTTCGCGGGCTTCGACGGCCCGCTGGAGATCACCGGCGCCGAGAGCCCCCGGGAGGCCCTCACCGCACTCCACGGCTATCTCTCCACCCGGGTCGACACGAAGCTGCTCCACGCCGTCTGCACCGTGGACACGCTCGACCGCCTGCTCGGCCCCGACGGCCGGTGGACCGACACCGCCGCGATGACGGACCCGTCACGGTCCGTGGGTCAGTCGGCCGAGGCCACGGAGCTGCGCGTGCTCGCCGACGACCTGGTGGCGCTGCTCGACGCCCAGCGGCCGCACCTGATCGCGACGAGTTCACGCGAGGACTGGGACAGGGCACGCCTGTACGGGCGCACCGCGACCGGACTGCTCCGCTACCACTACTGGATGGCCGACACCTCGGAGAGCCGCATGACGCGGCTGGTGAGCCTGCGGGACCGGATGATGGCCGACAACCTCCTCGCTGTCGCGGGCGTGGACGCCGACGCCGTCCGGGCCTCTGGCGCTGTCGTCGACCGGGCCCCCGTCCTGGTTCACGCCCACAACGGCCATCTCCAGCGGCCCAGAAGCTCGATGCGGATGGGAGGCCGGCCGGTCGAGTGGTGGAGTGCGGGCGCGATCGTGAGCGCCCAACTGGGGGAGGAGTACGCCTTCTTCGCGACCGCAGTGGGCACGATCAGGCGCCAGGGAGTGGACACGCCGCCGCAGGACACCGTCGAAGGACTCCTGTACGCGGGCCCGGAGGACTGCTCGGTCGTCGACACCCGGGGTCTGGCCGCCGCCCTCGGCGACGCCCTGCCCGCGCCGCGTGTGTCCCCCTGGTTCGGCTACGCGCCACTCGACCCGGCGCACCTGCCCGACATCGACGGCATCGTTTTCGTGAAGGACGTCTAGAAGGCGCCCCCACCGCCACACCTTCGGCGGCCTCCGGGCGCGGTGGCCCTGGACAGCACCTGGCGAGGCGGGAACGACCGCGGGCCTAGCCGACCAGGCGGCGGCGCCAGTTCAAGGGGGTGACGGTGATGGCTTCGTCGGGGGTCCGGTCCCACTCGGTGGGGAGGCCGGCTGCTTCGAGGGCGGCCACGACCTCGTGGCCGATGGCGGTCGTCGCCTCCGGCCCGTCGTCGAAGCCGCCGTACAGGAGCGTCAGTCCGTGGCCCGCCGCGGCGAAGTCCGTGCACTGCGTGTGGAAGTAGACGAAGCCGCGGGCGTCGGGCTCGCCCTCGTGGCCGATCTCCGAGTCGCCACAGGTGAGGCAGCACGTGAAGTTCTCGCGGGCCGTGATGCCGGCCTCTCCCAGGGCCTCGAACGCGCGGGCGAGGCGTTCGGGGTCCGTCTCGCCCTCCCAGCTCGACTGCTCCTCGACCCGCTCCAGCCACAGCCGGTCGACCAGCGCCTCGGCCTGCTCGCGTGAGACGGGTCGGCGGCCCTCGGTGACCAGGTACTCCTTCGCGATCTCGGTCAGTTCGGCGCGGGAGGCGTAACCTCCGGTCAGGACCTCCCGGACGCGCTTCTCCAACAACTCGCGCTCGTCCTCGTCGAGGTCGAGCGGCGGCACCTCGCGGGCCGGGCCCATGTCCAGCAGCGTCCAGTCGAGACCCGCGTCCCAGTCGGCGTCCCGGCGCGCCCAGCCGGTGAACGCCGCGATCACGGCCTCGGGTCCGTCGGTCGTCACCTGGAAGTGGCGGGTGGCCGCACCGTCCCGGTGCTCCAGGGTGTAGCCGCCGCCCTTCTTGTGCCAGACCTGGGCGAAGACGTCAGGCAGGTCCGGAATCCGCTGGACCACCAGGAACAGGTCACCTTCGTCGCCGATGCGCCGGACGAGCCCGGCCAGTTCCTCGGCAGACACGCGGACGTGCCGCTCCCCGTTCTCCGTCTTCACCACGATCTCGAGCATGCGCAGACTCTGACACACACGTCCGACATCCGATTCCGGGCCCCCAGGATCCGGCCCCGGGGATGCCGACCCGAAGACTCCGGTGCCAAACAGGCGTCTCAGCTCTCGGAGGGGGCGGCGGGCTGGTCTGCTTGCCGGGAATCGGATCGCCGTCAACGGGGTTGGTGGGGGATGAGCCGTCAATCGCCGTCAACGGGGTTGGTGGGGGATGAGCCGTTATTGGAGGGCCATGCGAGCGATTCAGGTGTACGAAGTGGGCGGTCCCGAGGTGCTGCGGGAGGCCGAGGTGGACCAGCCGCGGCCGGGTCCGGGCGAGGCGGTCGTGGAGGTCGCCGCATCCGGGGTCAACTTCCTCGACGTCTACCACCGCGAAGGTCGGTACAGCCTCCCGCTGCCCTTCACCCCGGGCGCTGAGGGCGCCGGCACGGTCGTCGAAGTCGGACCCGGCGTCGCCGACGTCGCAGTGGGGGACCGGGTCGGTTGGGTGGAGATTCCCGGCACGTATGCCGAGCGGGCCGTCGTGGACTCCTCCCGGCTGGTGCCGCTGCCCGACGACATCGGCTTCGAGACAGCCGCCGCCGTGCTCCTCCAAGGCATGACCGCGCACTATCTCGTCAAGGACGCCTACCCGGTTCAGGGGGGCGACACGGTGCTCGTGCATGCGGCTGCTGGTGGCATGGGGCTGCTTCTGACCCAGCTCATCACCCATCTCGGCGGCAGGGTGATCGGCACGACGTCGACCACGGCGAAGGCCGAGCTGGCGAAGCGTGCCGGGGCCGCCGAGGTGATCCTTTCCTCCGCGGTCGACGATCTCGCAGCCGAGGTCAGGCGGCTCAACGGCGGTCAGGGACTGCCGGTCGTCTTCGACGGCGTCGGCGCGCACACCTTCGATGCGAGCCTCGCCAGCCTGCGAACCCGCGGCCATCTCGTGCTCTTCGGCGCGGCAAGTGGTGCCGTGCCGCCGTTCGATCCGATTCGGCTCGCCCACGGCGGTTCGCTGACCTTGATCCGGCCCAGCCTCGGGGACTTCATCGCCGATCGGTCCGAACTGCTCCGACGGGCCGCCGACGTGTTCGAGTGGGTGCGCTCCAAGGCGCTTGAGGTCACCGTGACGGGCCGCTACGCATTGTCCGAGGCCGCCCGGGCCCACAGCGATCTGGAGGCTCGCCGTACCACCGGCAAGCTGCTCGTCGTACCCGATGCGGCCGCTCTTGGACGCCGCGAGGAGACGCAGAGCTGATCGCCGGTGCGAGGTCGGGGATCGTGGAGACTGAGATGTCGAGGGCATGGCCGACCGTCATCGCCAAGATCCCCGACAGCGTCAGGCACTCACCAGGCCGAGATCAAGTTCTGGCGGTTTCCGGCGTATCGGGGTCACACCCCTTCAAGATCCCTCAGCCGAGACCTGGCCCACCCGTCCACAACCTCCCGGGACGGAACAGCTAGCGCGCCTCCCGCAGCGTCAGGATGTACGTCGCCGTCAGCGCCACCGCCCGGTCCTCGTCGTGCGACAGCGTCTCCAGGGCACGTGACGCCTTGTTCCCAGGGATGTCCGCCAGCGCCTGGGTCAGCCGGCGGCGCGCCGACGCGTCGACCGTGTCGGGCGTCAGGCGGGCGACGAGGCCGGTGGCGATCCGGTCCGCCCACGCGGGGCGACCCGCCAGTGCGCTCAGCGCGTCCGCCGCGTCGACCTCGTTCGTCTCCTCCACGACCAGGTCGATGAGCGTCGGGATCGCCTCCGACGCTCCGCGCGCCCCCAGCGCGAGCGCCGCGAGCCTGCGGACGGCCGTGTCGGCGTTCGCGAGCGCCTCGCGCAGGAGCGCCGTCGCCTCGTCGCTCGTGATCTCGGCGACGGCCTGTACGGCCCGTTCCCGTACCGCGGCCGCCGGTGAGTCCAGGCCCTCCGCCAGGAGGGCGATCGAGCCGCCGTCGCCCGACTGCGCCAACGCCCAGCGCAGGGCTCCGGCGACGTTCGGGTCCGCCTCGCTCAAGACCGCCTCGACCAGCGCCTCCACCGGTACGGGGACCTCCTCGACCGAGGACATCGCCGCGCGCTGCCGCTTGCCCGCGCTCTCCGATCCCAGCGCGTGGAGGAGCGCCACGATCTGGAGGACCTCCTCCCAGCCCGCGGGTTCCGCGGCACCGATCCGGCGGAGTCGGGTGAGCAACGCCGTCTCGGCCGCGATGCGTTCCCGTGTCCCGCGGATGAGGTCCTCGACGAGCTCCGTCGGCGCGAAGCCGGGATCGTCCAGGGCGCTCCCCACGTCACGCAGTGACAGCCCCAGCGATCTCAGGCTCTCGATGTGGAAGATCCGCCGGATGTCCTCGCTGGAGTACTCCCGGTAGCCGGACCCGGTACGGCCCGTCGGCCGCACCAGGCCCAGCGACTCGTAGTGCCGGAGCATGCGGGCGCTGACCCCGGACCGTCGTGCCACCTCGCCGATCAGCACGGCACGGCCCCGGACCGTCGATCCACTTCACCGGTCAGCATGCGTCACCGCTCCTCCTGGCTGGGCGTTCCGAGGGCCACGACACGCTTCGCCTCCTCGATCGCGAACTCGAATCCGGCATCCGGGTCGTGCAGCAGCCGTTCCGTGGCGATCGCGTGCTGACGCACCACGGGAGTGCCCTGCGTCGCCGCGGCGCGGAGCGACGGCAGGATCACCTCACCGAGGGCGGTCAGCGACCTGCTGAGGCTCAGCTGCGTCTCCCGTCCGCCACGCCCGAGTTGCGTCGCCAGCGTCTCCGCCAGTTCGGCCCGCTCCGCCTCGGGTGCCAGCACGACCGCCGCCCGCCACGCACTCCGCGCCACCTCGTCGTCGGCGTCGGTCAGCAGCTCCCGCGTGATCGCGGGCCACGCCTGCCGGTCGCCGATCTTGGACAGTGTGTGCAGCGCCTGGCTCCGTGCCTGGGCCCGCTCCGAGCGGACCTCGCCGACAAGCCCCGGGAGCGTGTCCGACGGCGCGTGCCGGGTCAGCGCCCACGTGAGCATCTCGCGTACGTAGAACTCGGGCTCGACAGCACACCGCTCGACGAGCGTGTCGACGAACCGCGGATCCGGGGTCGTACCGACCGCCAGCGCCGCCCGCAGTCGTACCGACGAGCTGCCGTCCTCCAGTCCCCGGAGAGCGCGCAGCGTGTTCTCGTCGTGGATTGCCATGGTCATCGGGACCACCTCCTTGCCCGGCAGTCAAGACCTTGTCATCGTGTCAAGGTCAAGCGCGGCGTCACGGCGCGCCGCGCCGTCCAGGCATCCGTGCGTCCGCGCATCCATTCCCGCATCCCCGCATCCACGGACGCGCGTGACGCCGTCGCCTTACTGCTCCCCGAACCCGGCCCCGACCGCGCCCCCGACTGCGACCGCGACCGCCGCCGCGTACGACGACGCGACCCGCAGGTCGGCGAGCGACCAGCCCGGCACGGTCGCCGGTTCGGGGCCCAGGCCCATGTACGTACGGTCGAGACCCCCGGCCAGCCCTTCTCCCGTTCCCTTGAGGTACGCCTCCTTGCGCGCCCAGCACTGCGCGAACGCGACCGGCCGGCCCTCCGAGGGCAGTCGCGCGAACTCCTCGCGTTCCCGCGGGTGCAGACTGTCCGCCAGGAGGTCGGACACGTCGGCCTCCGGGTGCGCCTCGACATCCACTCCCACGGGCGTGGCGGCGATGCCGACCAGCGCCAGGTCCCCGCTGTGGGAGAGGGAGAAGTGGAACCCGGCGTCCCGTACCGCCGGCCGTCCGTGCGGTCCTCCGCAGACCGGGCAGTCCTCCCTGACGAACACCACTTCGTCCGCCCGTATCCCCAGGTAGTGCCCGAGGAGACGCCGAAGCCCCCCGTGCGCGGCGAGGTACCGTGCCCGGTGGTCCTCCCGTACCAGGGCCTTCCACCGGCGGTGCTCCTCGGCGTCCAGGAGGGCGGGCGCGCCGGGGTCCTCCGCCAAGGGCAGCAGCCAGAGCGCCGCCGTTCCGTCGGCGACGGGCAGCACGGCCGACTCCGGCGTGTCGCCGACGTGCAACACCCGTACGGGGGTGATCTCCATGGTCATGCCACCATTCTGCACCGGTCGAGCAGGCCGACCCCCCCCGCCGGTCGAGTACGCCGACCTGCTGGTCGGGCACGTCGCACCGCCGGTCGAGCGCATCCGCCCGCCGGTCGAGCACCCCGACCGCCCGTGCGCGATCAGCGCGTGGCCGCGCCGAACCACGTCGGCAGGTGTGCGAGCAGCTCCTGCTGGTCCTCGCCGACCCAGGCCACATGGCCGTCCGGCCGCAACAGGACGGCGGGTGCGGCCAGTTCCTCGCTGATCTCGACGACGTGGTCGACCCGGTCCGCCCACCCCTCGACCGAGAGCCGTCCGGTCTGGTCGAGGAGCAGTCCGCGGCCCTCGTGCATCCGCTCGTAGAGGCGCCCCTGCTTCAGCTCCAGGTCGCGCATCCGCTTGCCCAGCAGGTCGTCGCCCTCGCCGAAGTCGTAGCGCACCGAGATCGCCGTGATCTTCTCGATGAGGTACCGGTTGACGTCCTCGAACTCCACGAGTTCCGCGAGCAGTCGGCGTACCGCCTGCGCGCCCGGCTCGGTCGACATCAGCTGGATCTGCGCGCGGGTGTTGTCCAGGACGTCCGTGGCCACCGGATGACGCTCGGCGTGGTAGCTGTCGAGGAGCCCCTCGGGCGCCCAGCCGGCGACCGCGGCGGCCAGTTTCCAGCCGAGGTTGAACGCGTCCTGGATACCGAGGTTGAGCCCCTGCCCGCCGGTCGGCGGGTGGATGTGTGCCGCGTCGCCCGCGAGGAACACCCGGCCGACCCGGTACCGCTCGGCCTGCCGGGTCGCGTCGCCGAAGCGGGACAGCCAGCGCGGCGAGTGCGCGCCGAAGTCCGTCCCGGCTACCGCCCGCAGCTGCCCCTTGAACTCGTCGAGGGTCGGCGGGGTCGAGCGGTCCTCGGCGACCCCCTCGGCCGGCACGACGACTCGGAACACCCCGTCCCCCAGGGGCATGGCGCCGAACCGCAGTTGGGTCTTGCGGACCTCGGTCATCACCGCGGTCAGCTCCTCCTGCTCGGCGGTGAGTTCCATCTCGCCCAGCAGCGTCTCCACGCGGGAGGGCTCGCCGGGGAACGCGACGCCGAGCAGCTTGCGCACCGCGCTGCGGCCGCCGTCGCAGCCGACGACGTACCGTGCGCGGAGTTCCTCGCCGTCGGCGAGTCCGACGGTCACGCCGTCCTCGTCCTGGCGCAGGCCGACCACTTCGCAGCCGCGGCGGATCTCGGTGCCGGCCTCGGTCGCGTGCTCGGTCAGCAGGCGCTCGGTGACCTGCTGCGGGATGGCGAGCACGTACGAGTGGGCCGTGTCCAGCCGCTCGGGCCACGCCTTGCCGAGCCCGGCGAAGAAGCCGCCGACCGCGATCTGCTGCCCGAGCCCGAGGAACTGCTCCAGCAGACCGCGCTGGGCCATCACCTCGATGCTGCGTACGTGCAGACCCTGGGCGCGCGACTGCCGGGTCGGCTCCGTCTCCTTGTCCAGCACGAGCACGTGGACGCCGTGCAGCCGCAGCTCGCCGGCCAGCATCAAGCCGGTCGGACCGCTGCCCACAACGATCACGTCAAACATGAGAACCGCCCCGTTTCGATAGTCGCGTCCAGTCGGCCGCCGGTCGTGGGCCCCTGCGCCGCCGCGTGCGTGTCGATCGTGCGAACGCGTCGATTTCCGCAGGTCACTGGCTACGGCTGGAGATTCTGCAGCATGCAGGGGGCCTTGCCGCAAGGCCCCCTGTGCGCTATACCTTGAGAGTGGCGAGGAGACGTTTCAGCTCCTTGCCTTTCTCTTTTCCTCCTCCGTGGCCCAGGCGCCGAACCGACCCCGGCCCGACACCGACCCGGCGTCGATCCGACCCCGGCCCCGACGCCGACCTCGGCCCCGAGGCCCGTCGTCGGACGGCCTCCAGCGCGGGGAGGTGCTTGCCCGAATCGGCCAACCGCTCGCGTGTTACTGGTTGGTAGGGCATGCTGGCGGCCAACCATCCACACGGCCGGGGGCTGAGGTAGCGGTGACGACTTTCGAGGAACAGGCCACGGTGCACGCCTTCCGGGACGACGCGCTGGGCGAGCACGACGCCGTCGGCCTCGCCGCGGCGATACGGCGGGGTGAGGTCGGCGCCGCGGAGGTCGCACGGGACGCGGCCGAGCGCGTACGGGACGTCGAAGACCGGCTCCACGCGGTCCAGGTCCACATCGACGTCCCCGCGTACGCCAACGCGCCGGGCGGCGGCGCCTTCGCCGGGGTGCCGACCTTCGTCAAGGACAACACCGACTACCTCGGCCTGCCCACCGGTCACGGCAGTGCGGCCTTCACCCCGCGCGTCGCCCGGCGCCACGCGCCCTTCGCCCGGCAGCTCCTGAGCAGCGGCGTCACGGTCCTCGGAAAGACCCGGCTGCCCGAGTTCGGATTCAGCCCCGCCACGGAGTACGAGACATCCGAACCGGTCCGCAACCCGTGGAACACCGGCTATTCGGCCGGCGGTTCATCGGGCGGCAGTGCGGCCCTCGTCGCCGCCGGTGCGGTGCCGATCGCCCACGCCAACGACGGCGGCGGCTCGATCCGCATCCCCGCCGCCTGCTGCGGGCTCGTCGGTCTCAAGCCGACCCGCGGCCGGGTCGTGGCGAACGCGCAGAGCAGCCGGCTGCCCCTCGACATCGTCTCCGACGGCATCGTGAGCCGTTCGGTACGGGACACCGCCGCGTTCCTCGCCGCCGCAGAGACCCACTGGCGGAACCCGAAGCTGCCGCCCCTCGGTCTCCTCGAGGGACCCTCCGGACGGCGCCTGCGCATCGGGTTCCTGGTCGACTCGCCGAACGGTGTCCACGCCGACACCTCGACCCGGGCCGCCGTCATGGACACCGTCGCGACGCTCGAACGGCTCGGCCACGCCGTGGAACCGGTCGAGCTGCGTCTCGACCCCCGCTTCACCGACGACTTCCTCACGTACTGGGGCATGCTGTCGTTCCTCCTCGGCGTCACGGGCCGGACCCTCGGTCCGGACTTCGACCGGCACCGGATGGACGGCCTCAGCCGGGGGCTGCGCGAGGAGTACGTGAAGAACTGGCGGCGCACGCCCGGCGTACTGCGGAGGCTGAAGCGTACGCGGGAGGCGTACGCGGCGGCGTTCCGCGGCCTCGACCTCGTCCTCACGCCCGTACTGGCGCACACCACGCCGCGGATCGGTCATCTCAGCCCGACCGTGCCGTACACGACGCTGGTCGAGCGGATCCTCGCGTACGTCGCCTTCACGCCGGTCAACAACGTCGTCGGGACGCCGTCGATCTCGGTTCCCGCCACCAGTGCGACGAAGGACGGGCTGCCCGTCGGCGTCATGTTCTCCGGCCGCCCCGGCAGCGAACGGACGCTGCTCGACGTGGCCTACGCACTGGAGGCGGACCGCCCGTTCCGGCGCATCCAGGACATCTGATCCGCGTGCCGGACCCGAGGGCGGAGGGCGCCCGCGGGTCGGAGAGTGGGGGCGGACCGGAGGGTGCCGGCGGCTCGGAGCGTGCTTGATCAGCCGCCGCCCCCGACGATCAGTCGTCTCCGCCGAGCGCGCGCTTGAGCTGTGCCTTGTTCATCTTCGAACGGCCGTCGATGTTCCGGCGCTTGGCCTCTTCGTAGAGCTGGTCGAACGTGCGACCCTGCGCGCCACTGTGCGAGCGCCGGCCGCCACGCTCGCCGGACGACCTGTCCTCCAGGGACAGCCGACTCGACGTCCTGGACTCGCCGTGCCGGGCCCGCTCCTTGTTCACGGTGCGGGCGGCGATCTCCTTGGCGCGGCTCTCGCTCTCGCCGCGCTCCTCCGCGCTCTCCTTGATGTGCTCGTACTGCCGTTCCCGCTTGGGGCTGGATCCGCGAGGCATGACGGGCTCCTTCCTCCGTGCCCCGCATCGGCGCGTGGTCGCGTCTCCCTGGTGCGCCGAGCGGTCTCCGTGCGGATACCCGCAGTCCCTCCCCGCACTCCTCTCACTCCGTCCTCTTCGAGGTGTGCCGACTGCGCGCCCACAACGGCAGGGCGAACCAGCACAGCAGGTACCAGGCCAGAACCGCGCCCACGAGATACGGAACGATCTCGTCGTCGGTGGCCACGCGAAGGATGAGGACGAGCGCGCTCGTGAGCGTGGCGAGGAGGAGCAGGAGTCCGATGAAGGTCAGCCGGGACGCCCATGCGACCGCCTGGGGTTTGATCCTCCGGCCCGCCACGAGGCGGTGGAAGGAGACCGGGCCGATCAGCGCGCCGGTGGCCAGCGAGCCGAGGACCACCGTCAGGATGTAGATCCCCTTGTCGGTCGAACTGAGGGTCTCGTACCGGGCCGTGAAGACGACCGTCAGGAGGAAGCCGAGGAGGATCTGCACACCGGTCTGGACCACCCGGATCTCCTGCATGAGGTCCTGCCACTGCCGGTCGGCGCGCTCGTCGGCCGTCTCGTCCCGTCCTCGTACGGAGTCCCCGTCTCCACGCGTGTCTCCCTCGCCCTGGCCTGCTGCGTCCCCGGCGCCGCGCGTGTCCTCCTGCCCCTCCGGCCGTTCGTCGTCGCGTCCCCTCCCGGTGTCGCGGTCAGTCATCCGTCTCACCTTCCGGTTCGAGGGGCCCGCGTGGAGGCGGAGGCCGTACGCCATGCCTTCCCGATCCGGCCCGGCCGAAGCCGTTCCGGCGCGGATCTTCGTCGTATCGCACGATGATCCGATCAGCGCGTTCCACACGATGATGCGGTCGATCCGGTGGAGACGGTCGAGACGGGCGGCAGGGTCCGTACGGCCGAGCGCGGGTCCGGCCGACCGCGGCGCGTGCTCCACGCGGCCGGAGGACTTCCGCTCGCCGTGCCGGGAGCCCTCGGCGTATCGTCGGCCTCAGCTCGGAATTCTGCGCCGACGGGAACCGGAGAGCCGGATGCCAAGGGATGCGACAGGGACGGGTGATGCCGGGCTCATCGGCCCACGCCTCACGTCCGAGGTCCGGTGGAGCGGCTCCACGGCCGTCGTCACCGTGGCGGGCGAGCTCGACCGCGACACCCAGGAGCCCCTGCACAGGGTGCTGACCGAGGCCCTGGACCGGCGCCCCGAACGGATCGTCGTGGACTGCGGACGCCTGACGTTCTGCGACTCGACCGGACTCAACCTGCTGCTGACGACGAGACTGGCCGCGGTGGAGGCCGGCAGCCGCTTGGAGCTGGCCGCGCTGCGCCCGCCCGTCGACCGGGTCTTCGACGTCACCGGGGTCGTCGCGGTCTTCACGGTGTACGACGAGCTGCCCGCCGACCTGGCCGAGGGGGAGCACCCGTGAACGCGGCACGACACCGGGCACGGTGGAGGCAGGGATGAGTGAACCGGTCCGGTCCAGGGGCCAGATCAGACGGCTCGTCCTGCGGAGCGGGGAGTCGGTGGTCGCACGGTGCCGTGACTTCTGCCGGGTCGCGCTCACCGACTGGGACTGGCCCGGTCCACCGGAGGACACCGGGCTCACCGAGGAGGAGCGGGACCTCGCGATCGAGGACGTCCTGCTGGTCGTCTCGGAAGCCGTGACCAACGCCTGTCTGCACGCCGACGGCCCCACGGAGCTGGTCATCCGGCTCGCCCCCGTCGAGTCGCGGGGCCCGGGTGCGCAGAGCCTCGCGCCGACCCGCGCCGCCGCCGTCGTGGCCGGAGACCTGCGGATCGAGGTGAGTGACCGGAGCAGCCGGATTCCCGCCTTCCGGCCACGCGGAGCGCCGGGGCAACCGGGCGGCAACGGCCTGAGGGTGATCGACCGGCTCGCCCGGGCGTGGGGGGCCGTCCCCGGGGAGACGGGCAAGTCCTTCTGGATGGAGGTGGCGGCCCCGACCCCGGTGAACGGACTGCCGGGTGTCGCACACCCGCCGGCAGCTCCTGCGGGGCCACCGGTTCGCGAAGAGCCACCGCCGCCCGCTCCGGATGCACCGCGGGCGGCGTCGGACCGCGACGGCCCGTCACGGCCGGTCCCGGGGGACCCTCCTCGTACCGGTGGCGGGGCGGCCCCGGGTGGTGGCCCGTGACGCGACCTTGCTGTGCGCTTCCCGGCTCGATCGGCGAGGCGCGGTCGCAGCCGCATCCGCACCCGCAGTCGCAGTCGCAGTCGCAGTCGCAGTCGCAGTCGCGGTCACGGTCGAGGCCGATGTCGTCACCTCCGGTTGCTGCTCCGCCGTCAGCGCCGCACGCAGATCGCCGAGGATGCGGCTGAGGAGACGCGACACGTGCATCTGTGAGAGGCCGAGGCGCTCGCCTATCTGCGCCTGGGTCAGCTCGTCGCCGAACCGCAGCGCGAGGATCGTCCGGTCGCGCGCCGAGAGGGCGGCGACGAGCGGCTTGAGCGCCTCCAGGTTCTCGATCTTCTCGAAGGCGTCGTCGTCGCAGCCGAGGCAGCGCGCGAGCATGCCGGGACCGCCGTCCTCGTCGTCCGCCGGAATGTCGAGCGAGCGACTGGTGAACCCGTTCGCGGCGAGCCGGCCCTCACGCAGTTCGGCCTCGGTGATGTGGAGGTGGGTGCAGAGCTCGGCGGCCGTCGGCGGGCGCCCCAGCTCCTGTTCGAGGCCGTCGGTGGCCTTGGCGAGGTCCAGGCGCAGTTCCTGGAGGCGGCGCGGTACGTGGACGCTCCAACTGGTGTCCCGCAGATGCCGCCGCATCTCGCCGAGCACGGTCGGCAGGGCGAAGGACATGAACTCGTTGCCCCGCGCGGGGTCGAACCGGTTGATCGCCTTGATCAGGCCCACGGTGCCGACCTGGACGATGTCCTCCCAGGACTCGTGGGAGCGGCGGAAGCGGGTCGCGGCGTACTTGACCAGGCTGAGGTTGAGTTCGACGAGGGTGTTGCGTACGTACGAGTAGTCCGCCGTGCCCTCCTCCAGTGAACCCAGCCGCTCGAACAAGGCGGTCGAGAGCGTGCGGGCGTCCGCGGTGCTCACCGAAAGGGGATCCGCGATCTCGGGCAGGCCGGCCGTCGCCCCGGCATCCCGGCGGTCGGGCCGGCGGCCGCTCGGCAGGGACCCGAGCTTCTTCGGGGCGGCCCGCTCGAGGCTCCGGACGGTGGTGCGGTGGTTCGACATGAAGGCTCCTCGTCACAGGTCCCTCCCTCTGGGGTTCTACCCGTTCCTGCCGCACACGAGCAGTGTGCCGTGGGTGACGGAGGGGAGAAGACGGGGGAATGAGGGGAAATGCGGGTGAATGCCACCCGAGCGTCGGGGCAGGGGCCCGTAGAACGCCCGGGGACAGGGGAAGGGGGCGTGGGGCGAGAGCGGAACGAGCGGGGGGCGAGTGGAGACCGGGTGGGTAGAACAGTGATCACAGGACATCGCATGGAACATCCGATGCCGAGCGGGAACCGGCCCTCCGTTCCGCGTGACGCTGCCGAGGCGCGCGCCCGGGTCGCGGAAGCGCTGCGGGTGGCCGAGACGGGGACGGGTGCCCCGCCGTCCGCCACCGCCGTCGGGGATGCGCTGCTCGTGACGTCCGAGCTGGTGACCAACGCGCTGCGTCACGGGGGAGGTCTCACCGGGTTCGGTGTGGAGCTCGGCCCGGGGGCGGTGACGATCACCGTCGCCGACGCGAGCGATGAGCTGCCACGTCTCACGGACGGCCGTGGAGCGGACCGCGGCTCCGGTCCGGCGGAGGGCGGCTTCGGGTGGCCCCTGGTCAGGCTGCTCGCGCAGGAGATCAGGCTGTCCCTGCCGCAGGAGGGCGGCAAGACCATCGAGGTGCGGCTGCCGCTTCACTGAGCCCGTCCCCTTCTCGGCCGCGAGAAGAGATCCTCTGTGCCGGTCAGCTGGAGAAGCCGGATCATCCGTGGACTCATGGGGCTGAGGGTGAGGGGCCCGAGGGGGCGGCTCCGGCCGTCGGGGCGGTGGTCGGTCGGTTCGGTCCGTGCGACCCCTGCGGCTCGCGCGGTCAGGAAGGCCCGCAGCCCGGCGCAGTCGCAGAAGGTCACGTCCGCGAGGTCGAGCGTGATGCCTCCCGGGTGGGCGTGCAGGGCGGCGAGGAGACTCCGCTGCAGACGCGGGGCGGTGGCACTGTCGATCTCGCCGCTGACGACGAGGGTGCCGTCCGGCGTGACCTTCACGGTCATCCGCGCGTCCGGGCCGGTGGTGGGCGGCTGGATGCCGGTGTCACCGGCAGGCGTCCGAAGTTCGGTGGCGCGGTCTGGAACGGGGTGCATGGTGAGCTCCCATGGGCCAGCCAAACCTGTTCTTATGCCCTTATCGTCCCCTTCCTCTCGTAACCCGTCAATAATTACATGAGATGATTTTCCGGTCTTGCGGAGCATGAATAAAACGCCACATAATGGAGGCATGAGTGCCAGCTCAGGTGACCGTCAGTCATGGACCTTCCTGACGAATCACGCCCGGGTGCTGGTGGTGATCGCCCGCGACCCCGGTGTACGGCTGCGTGATGTCGCCGCCGCGTGCGGGGTGACCGAGCGAACGGTGCAGACGATCGTCGCCGACCTGGAGGCCGCCGGATACCTCACCCACGCGAGGGAGGGCCGTCGCAACCGCTACCGTCTGGCCCCGGGGAAGCGGTTCCGTCACCCACTGGAGGGTGACTACGAGATTACAGGCCTCCTGGACATGCTCAAAGCCGCCCCTGGCCACGGCGGCGCAGCACGCCGCGCCGGTCTGAGCGACGTCGACTCGCTGTCCCACGCCGGGGCCACCGACGCCGCCCCCGCGGCCGGCGCACAGCTGAGCGCCGCCGATCCGTCGCCCCGCCCCGGGAGTGCCGACGCCGCCCCCGTGGCCGACGCGGGGCCGGCCGACGCGGGGCTGGGCGACGTGACCCCGTTGTCCCACCCCGCGACTCCTGGCGGCTCCTGACGGCAACCAAGCTCCTGGCGGCATCCAAAGGGCCTCCGCCCGGGGCGGACACGCGCTAGCCGTCCAGGAACTCGGCGCACCGGTAGGGGCCGAGGGGCGGGCCCCCCGGTGGGCGCAGGGTGACCTCCACGTCGTCCGTCCCGACCTTCGGGTCGAGTACGGACTGGGCGCGGGCCAGCGTGCACACCAGCTGTCCCGTTCCCTGGTCCCGTCCCGTCCCCGCGTACGGGCCCTCCAGGCGTACCGTGACCTGCGTGCCCCGGCCCGTCACCGTGTAGCCGCCGAGTTCGACGAGGTTGGTGAGGCCGTCACGCTGTTCGGCGGGCGGCGGGCCGCTCGCGAGCAGCTTCACCACCGAGCCGAGGTTCTCGATCTCCCTGTCGAGCACGGGCACGCCCCGCAGACCGCTGTCCGACGCGTAGTACAGCCGGATCCCGCGTGTCAGCCCGGTCGCCGGCTCGCCCGCCCCTATCACCCCCGTCGGCTGCACACCGCACCCCAGCAGGGCGAACCCGAGAACGGGGACCAGCACTCGTCCTCGTACCCTCACTCCTCGTCCTCTCCCGTACGCCGCAGGGGCAGCCACAGGGTGAACACCGCGCCCCCCTCCGGTCCTGCGGCGACGTCGATCGTGCCGCCGTGCAGCCGCGCGTTCTCCAGGGCGATCGCCGTCCCGAGGCCGCTGCCCTGTCCGCCGGTGTCGGCCGCGCTCCGCGTACGGGCGGCGTCGGCCTTGTAGAACCGGTCGAAGACCCGCTCCCGGGTCTCCGGCGGCAGCCCCGGGCCGTGGTCGGCGACCTCCACCGTCACCCACCACTCCTCGCTCGCGCCCATGCCCTCGCCCGCGGCGGCGCCCGTCCGCGTCCTCGTGCCGAGGGTCACGGTGACCGGCGGAGCTCCGTGCCGCAGCGCGTTGCCCACCAGGTTCGCCACGACCACATCGACGCGCCGACGGTCCACCACCGCCCGTACGCCCTCGTCGAGACGGGCCTCCACCCGGTCGGTCCAGCCGCGCAGCGCCAGGGACGCCCGTACCGTGTCGGCGAGATCGGTCTCGGCCGCGTTCAGCCGGTTCGCGTTCGCGTCGAAGCGGGAGATCTCCATCAGGTCCTCGACGAGCCGTGAGAGCCGCGCCGTCTCCGCGCCCACGGTGCGGGCCGCCCGCGCCGCGTCCGGCGGCAGCTGGTCGGCGTCCTCCTCCAGGACCGTCGCCACCATCGTCATCGCCGCGAGCGGCGTGCGCAGCTCGTGCGACACGTCCGCGACGAAGCGGCGCGCCTTCGCCTCCTGCTCGCGCAGCCGCGCGTCCGAGGCCTGCAGCGCGTCCGCCGTCTCGTTGAACGTCCTTGCCAGGTCGGCGAGTTCGTCGTGTCCCCGGACCGTCACCCGGCTTCCGAGTTCGCCCTCCGCGAGCTCACGCGTGGCCCGCCCCAGCTTGCGGACGGGACGCAGGACCGTTCCGGCGGCGAGCAGCGCCAGGACGGCGGCCAGTACCACCACCGGCAGGATGCCCGCCCGGACGGAGTCCAACAGGGCGGCGGTGTCGTCGCGTTCGGCGCGGAGATCGGTGATCGCGAAGACCTCGAGGCCGGAGAAGCGCCGGTCCCCGTCCGCGTACGTCACGGGCATGCCGACCACCAGATACGGCTCGTCCCGCCACATCACCCGCTGGAACCGGGTCCCGTCCCCGGCCCGTACGGCGCTCCGCAGCTCGACGGTGATCCGGCCCTCCGTGTCGGCGAGCGGATCGGAGACCGCGACGAGGTCCTGGTAGCGGGCCACGACGATCCGGGCGCCGAGCCCGTCCGAGACCTTCGCCGCGAACCGGGCAAGGGACCGCTGGTCGGGCGGCAGGTCGAAGTCGGCCGCCACCGCGGTGACGCGTGTGCGTACGTCGTTCACCGCCGCGTCCTGGGTGCGTTGCAGGACGGCGGTCCGCGCGTCCCGGTAGGCGAGCGCGGTCGCGGTCACCGCGCTGATGAGCGCGACGACGACGAAGGTCACGACGAGCCGGGTCCGCAGCCCGCCGACGAGCCGCCGGGAGCGTCGCCTCGGGGAGCCCCCGGCGGGTTCGGAACCGCCCGGACGGCCCGCACCTCCGGTCCCGCTCACAGCGGCCCGAAGCGGTAGCCGAAGCCCCGCACCGTCTGGACGTACCGGGGCTTCGCCGGTACGTCCTCCAGCTTCGCCCGCAGCCGGCCGACCGCCGCGTCCACCAGGCGGGAGTCGCCCAGGAAGGTGTGGTCCCAGACCGAGGCGAGGAGCTGTTCGCGGCTGAAGACCCGGCCGGGTGAGGAGGACAGTTCCAGGAGCAGTCGCAGCTCGGTGGGTGGCAACGGGATCAGGACGCCCTGCTTGGTGACGGTGAGACCGGCGCGGTCGATCACCAGGCCCGCGAACGCGTCCCCGGCCGACGGCTGGGCACCCGCCGGTCCCGACGCCCCGGCCGGTCCCGCCGCCCCCAGCGGCCCCCACGGCTCCGCTCGTCGCAGTGCGGCCCGGATGCGGGCCTCCAGAACGGGTGCGGTGACCGGCTTGACCACGTAGTCGTCGGCGCCGGCCTCCAGACCCGTCACGATGTCGTGGTCGTCCCCGCGCGCGGTCAGCATGATGATCGGAAGCGTGGCCGTACGGGCGCGGATGCGGCGGCAGACCTCGAACCCGTCCATCCCCGGCAGCATCAGGTCGAGGACGGCCAGCTCCACCTCGGCGCCGTCCGGGGCGTCGAGCAGCGCGAGCGCCTCCTCGCCGGTGGCCGCCGTGTCGACGTCGTACCCGTGCCGGCGCAGCACGAGCTCCATTCCGTCCCGTACGGACGCGTCGTCCTCGATGAGCAGTACATGCGGCATGCCGTCGATTATGGGTGCCGCGAGGGCCCCTCCCTCGCCCGGGCAGGGGCTTCATGCGCAGGTCGGGGGCATTGTTACGTTCTCATCATGTCGCCATGGAATCACCGTCATGTGGCGTGACGAGGGTGGTGGTCATGACCCCGAAGACAACCCCCCGTGCCCTTCCCGCCGGCCGCCGCCGTGCCGTCCCCGGCGCCACCGCCCGGCTGCGTCTGACGGCCCTCGCCGTGCTCCCCGTCCTCGTCCTCTCCGCGGCGTGCGGCAGCGGTGACGACAGCGCCGCCGGTGCCGCGGAGAACGACGAGATCGCGTCGGTGCCGGAGACGGTCACCGCCTCGCCGTCCACGCGGAACGACACCGCCCCGAGCACCCGGCCCGCCGGGAAGAGCGCCTTCTACGACGCCCAGATGGACTACGTCCGGTGCATGCGCGTCAAGGGCGGTTACAAGGACTTCCCCGACCCCAAGCTCAGTGGGCACCTCGACTGGGGGAAGGTCGAGGAGATCTCCTCCCGCCCCGGCCAGATGGAGGCCGCCAAGGGCGGCAGGAACGGCGTCTGCGTCGACGAACTCCAGAAGGTCATGCTGGCCGAGCCGAAACGGGACCAGCAGAAGGACTACGAGTCGATGCTGGCGCACGCCAAGTGCATGCGGGACAACGGCGTCTCCCGGTTCACCAACCCGACCATGAGCGGCGGCAACGCCCAGCCCGGCGGCGACCCCAATCCGGCGTCCCCGACCATCGACAGCGACTCGCCGACGTACAAGCAGGCCCGCGAGGCGTGCAGGACGAAGCTGCTCGACGGTCTGGACGGCATGCAGTGAAGCGCCGAACCGCCCTCCGCACGCTCGGCGCGGTGACGGTCGCCGCCGCCGTCACCGGGGGAGCCGCCCTCCTCGGCGACCTCGGACTTCTCGACGAGGGCGCGGGCGGCTCCGGAGCCGCCGGGAAGGGCGGCGATCTGCCGCCCGCCACCGCGACCGTCGTACGGACCGACCTCGTCCGGTCCAAGACCGTCGACGGCAGGCTCGACTTCGCCCAGCGCCGCACCGTCAAGTCCGCCGTCGACGGCACCGTCACGGTCGCCGCCACCGAGGGCAGGACCCTGACCAGGGGACAGGCGCTGTACGAGCTGAACGACAAGCCCGTCACCCTCCTCTACGGTCCCGTCCCGATGTTCCGCGAGATGAAGACGGGCGACCGGGGGAGCGACGTGCTCCAACTGGAGCGCAACCTGCGCGACCTGGGGTACGGAGCCGGGGTCCACGTCGACACGCGCTACGGCAAGGACACCGAGACAGCGGTCAAGCAGTGGCAGAAGTCCCTGAACCGCGAGCCCACCGGAAAGGTCGGCAGAGGAGACGTCGTCTTCCAGCCCGGCCAGGTCAAGGTCGTCTCCGTCGACGCCGCGCTCGCCGACCAGGTCGCCCCCGGCGAAGCCGTCCTGACCATCGCCTCCACCAGACCCGTCGTCCGGGCCCGCCTGGACCAGACCGACGGCGAGCTCACCGCGGCCGGCACCGAGGTCGAGGTCACGCTGCCCAGCGGGAGGACCGTGGCCGGCCGGGTCGCCGGCACCGTACGCCCCGAGGAGACCGGTTCCGGGGACGATGCCGTGTCGCAGGACGGCATCGTCGTCGAGGTCGTCCTCGACGGCGGGGCGCGCGCCGCGTCCGGCGAGGACGCCAAGGCGTCGGCCGGCGTGAAGTTCGTCAGCGAGGCCCGCAAGGGAGTCCTCGCGGTCCCCGTCGAGGCGGTCCTCGCCCTGCGCGGCGAGAACGGCGGTTACGGCCTCCAGATCGTCCAGGGCACCACCACGAGGACGATACGGGTGGAGACGGGCATGACCGCCGACGGGCGGATCGAGGTCAGCGGCCCGGACGTGAAGGAAGGCCTGACGGTCGGAATGGCCGCCTCATGACCCCGGACCCCACCAGGACCGCCGCGGTCTCGACGGAGGCCGGGCGGCCCGCCCCCGTCGTGGAACTGTGCGACGCCACCAGGTCGTACCCCGGCGGTGTCCACGCCCTGCGCGGAGTGAACCTCACCGTCCGCGAGGGGGAACTGCTCGCCGTCGTCGGCCCGTCCGGGTCCGGCAAGTCCACGATGCTCCACGTCATGGGCACCCTCGACAAGCCCACCGGCGGCATCGTCCGGATCGCCGGCCACGACGTGTCGCGGCTCTCCGACAACCGTCTCTCGGCACTCCGCGCCCGTCACATCGGCTTCGTGTTCCAGCACTTCCACCTGGCGGCGGGACGCGACGCCGTCGACAACGTCGCCGACGGCCTGCTGTACGCGGGCGTGCCGCTGCGGGAACGGCGGGCGCGGGCCCGGGCCGCGCTGGACCGGGTACGCCTCGGCCACCGTCACTCCCACACGCCGAACGAGCTGTCCGGCGGCGAGAAGCAGCGCGTGGCGATCGCCCGCGCGCTGGTGGGGGAGCCCCGGCTGCTCCTCGCGGACGAGCCCACCGGCGCCCTGGACACCGCCTCGGGGAAGATCGTCATGGAGCTGCTGCACGAGCTGAACGCGGCGGGCACCACGATCTGCGTCATCACCCACGACAACGAGATCGCGGACTCGCTGCCGCGTCGGGTCCGCTTCAAGGACGGCGAGATCGTCGCGGACGAGCGCGGTGTCCTTCCCGGGAAAGGAACCGCGTCGTGAAAGGCACCCTCAAGCCCTCGCGTCTCTCCGCCGGCGACGTCCTCAGGGTCGGTGCGGTCGGTCTCCGCGCGCGACGCGCGCGCGTGGTGCTGTCCGCGCTCGGCATCGCCATCGGCATCGCGACCATGGTCGCGGTCGTCGGTCTCTCCGAGTCCAGCCGCGCGGACCTGATGGCCCGGCTCGACCGGCTCGGCACCAACCTCCTCACCGCCGAGGCGGGCAAGGACGCCCTGGGCAAGGAGATCAAACTCCCCAGGAACGCGGTCGCGATGGTCGAGCGCATCGGCCCCGTCCGGCACGCCACCGGAACGGGCGACGTCGACGCCCGGATCCGCCGCAGCGATCTGGTCCCCGAGGAGCGCACCGCCGGCGTCACCACCCAGGCCGTCCGTACCGACCTCCTGGCCGCGCTCGGCGGCGAGGTCGACCAGGGTGCCTGGCTGGACCCGGCCGGCGAACGGCTCCCGGTCACGGTCCTCGGAGCGGTGGCCGCCGACCGGCTCGGCATCACCCGCACCGGCGAGACGATCATGATGAACGACACCCGCGTGGTCGTCGTCGGCATCCTGAAGCCGCTCGAACTCGTCCCGAACCTCGACCGGGTGGCGATGGTCGGATTCCCCGCCGCCGAGCGCCACTTCGGGTTCGACGGTCACCCGACGACGATCTTCGAGCGCTCCACGGACGCCTCGGTGGAGGACGTACGGGCGATCCTGGCCCGCACGATCAGCCCCGGCGGCGAGGCGGGCGTCAAGGTCTCGCGGCCCTCCGACGCGCTCGCCGCCAAGGCCGCCGCCGACAAGGGCCTGACGACCCTGATGCTGGGCCTGGGCGCGGTGGCGCTCCTGGTCGGCGGCGTCGGCGTCGCCAACACCATGGTCATCTCCGTCCTGGAGCGCCGTCAGGAGATAGGCCTGCGCCGCTCCCTCGGCGCGACCCGCAACGCGATCCGGCTCCAGTTCCTCACCGAGTCCCTGCTGCTGTCCGCCCTCGGCGGGGCGACGGGAGCGCTGCTCGGGGCCGCGGCGACGTACGGCTTCGCGCGGGCCCAGGACTGGACGGCGGTCGTCCCGCCCTGGTCCCTCGCGGGGGGCCTCGCCGCGACCCTCCTGATCGGGGTGCTCGCCGGCCTCTACCCGGCGGTCCGCGCCTCGCGCCTCCACCCGACGGTGGCCCTCAACTCGACGTGACCACCGGGTCGCCGTCGTGCGGGTGCGGGGGCGAGTCAGGGTCGGTGGGCCGGAGGAACCTGGCCGACTTCCGGGCGAGAACGGAGGCGAAGAACTCGGGCGCGTCGTCGGGGCGCATCCGGGCGAGGGAGACCATGCCGGTGATCACGGCGTCGACCACCTCCTCCTGCACCTGCTCCCAGTCGTGGCTGCGGCCCTTGCGAGGATTCACCGCCCGGACCCCGAGGACGGCCTGCGCGGCCTCACCGACCTCCTCCGAGAGCTTGAGCACCTGCAACGTCCACTGCTCCTCCGCCGCCAGCCCCCGCTCGGCGTCGAACTCCGCGAACAGCGTGGCGAGCGAACGGATCGTGTCCCACGGGTCGTCGTCCCTCACGGGCTCTCCTCAGGTGTGCCGGCGGTGGGGTGGTGCCGAGCCGAGAGGGGCGGAGGCCTACTTGCCCCGGCGGATGCGGGCGGCCTGCCTCGCCTCGGCCGTCTTGCGGGCCTCGGCGGCCTTGCGGGACTCGTTCTTGGCGCGTCCCGGGCGGCCCGGGACGGTGCCCATGCCGCGGAAGGCCGCCCCGCCGCGCTTGGCGCCCTCCTGGCTGGGCGCGGCACCGCCGACGGGGACGCCCGAGGGGGTCCGGGCGCCGGTGATGCGGCTCAGCGCGGCCTCGCCCGACCTGACCTTGGTGACCTGGGGGCGGATGCCGGCGTCCGCCATGAGCCGGGCCACGTCACGCTGCTGCTCGGGGGTGACCAGGGTGACGACGACCCCGGACTCGCCGGCGCGCGCGGTGCGTCCGCCGCGGTGCAGGTAGTCCTTGTGGTCGGCGGGCGGGTCGACGTTGACCACCAGGTCGAGCTCGTCCACGTGGATGCCGCGCGCCGCCACGTTGGTGGCGACGAGCACCGGGACCTCGCCGCTGCGGAAGCGGTCCAGGGTGCGGGTCCGCAGCGGCTGGGACTTGTCACCGTGCAGGGCGGCGGCGTGCACACCGCTCCCGAGGAGGTGCTTGGTGAAGCGGTCGACGGAGGCCTTCGTCGCCAGGAACATGATGACCCGCCCGTCGCGGGCGGCGATCTCCGTGGCGGTGGCGAACTTGTCGGCGCCGTGCACGTGGAGCACGTGGTGGTCCATCGTGGAGACGGTCGCCGCCGACGGGTCGACGGAGTGGACGACCGGGTCGGCGAGGTACCGCTCGACGAGGAGGTCGACGTTCCGGTCGAGCGTGGCGGAGAACAGCATCCGCTGGCCCCCGGCGGGCACCAGGTCGAGGAGCTCGGTGACCTGCGGCATGAAGCCCATGTCGGCCATCTGGTCGGCCTCGTCGAGGACGGTCGCTTCCACCCGGTCCAGTCGGCAGTCCTTGCGCTCGACGAGGTCCATGAGCCGGCCGGGCGTGGCGATCAGGACCTCGGCACCGTCGCGCAGCGCCGTGGCCTGCCGGCCGATCGACATGCCGCCGACGACGGTGGCCAGACGCAGCTTGAGGGCCCGCGCGAACGGGTCGAGGGCGTCTGTCACCTGCTGGGCCAGTTCGCGCGTGGGCACCAGGACCAGTGCGAGCGGCTTACGGGCATCGGCGCGCCGACCGGCGACACGGACCAGCAGGGGCAGGCCGAAGGCGAGGGTCTTGCCGGATCCGGTGCGCCCGCGCCCCAGGACGTCACGGCCCGCGAGGGCGTCGGGCAGGGTCGCGGACTGGATCGGGAACGGCGTGTCGACGCCGAGGCCGGTGAGGACCTCGTGGACCTCGGCCGGCAGATCGAGCTCGCCGAAGGTGGCGGCGGGCGGCAGGGCCGGGGTGCCGACGGGCAGCGCCGCCCATTCGTCCTCGGCGGTCCTGCGTCCCGCCCGGTCCGTACGGGGCGCGCTCTTCGCGTTCTTCGGGCTGTTCGTGTCGTTCATGGGTCCTCCTCGAAACGGCGCGCTTCGAGGAATTCGCGAGGGGCCGCGGGCCCGATGAATTACTGGAACGTACCGAATGCCACGGGCGTACGAATCCGGCCATACCGAGGGGATGAAATCGGCGGCCGGCCGGCGAAAGGCCCGGGAATGTTTGGAAAAGCCTGGAAAATGCGACGAGCCGGGGCCCTCACCACACGGGTGAGGACACCGGCTGCGTCGGACGTGTCAACGTCAGGCGGGGAGGATGTTCTCCGCCTGGGGGCCCTTCTGGCCCTGCGTGACGTCGAAGGTCACCTTCTGGCCTTCCTGGAGCTCACGGAAGCCAGAGGTGGCGATGTTGGAGTAGTGGGCGAAGACGTCCGGGCCGCCACCCTCCTGCTCGATGAAGCCGAAGCCCTTTTCAGCGTTGAACCACTTCACGGTGCCGTTAGCCATGTCAATTCTCCTTCGGGGCGTAGCCCTGGGGGACGCACTGTGCGTACCCCGGAGTCGCCGTGATGATTGCCCCGTCCGGAAAACTGCACCGAAAACACAGAAAGTGCCTGACGATGTCGAATCGTCAAAGGCACTTGTAAGTTTCTTTGGGAACCACGACTGCAACTGCTGTCGACTGTACCACGTCCCCTGCACCGGTGCACGAAATTGCCTCAATTCTCGTGCCGCGCCGAGCGGGAAGGCATTGCCAGGACGAACGTGACCGTCATCAGGAGCGCCCAGGCGCCGAACTTGGCGAGGGACACCGGCTGCCAGCCGTCCAGCTGGTGCGGATAGCTCCAGGCACCGACGTACGTGGCCGCGTTCTCCGCGACCCAGAGGAAGAAACCGATCAGGACGAACGACAGGGCCAGTGGCATCCGGTGGTCCCGGTCGCCCACCCGGAACCTCACCCAGGTCCCCGCCGTCGCCACGAGAAGCAGCGCCGCCAGGGCCCAGCGGGCGTCCGGCAGCCAGTGGTGGCTGAAGAAGTTCACGTACACGGCGGCGGCGAGCACGGCCGTCGCGCGCGGCCGGTAGCCCGTCAGCCGCAGGTCGAACAGATGCCGGGCCCGGCAGACGTAACTGCCGAGCGCCGCGTACAGGAATCCGCCGTACAGCGGCACGCCGCCGACCTTCGTCAGCGCCTCCTCCGGATAACTCCACGAGCCCATGCGTACCTTGACCAACTCGAAGAGGAGGCCCGTGGCGTGGCAGGCGGCGATCACCGCGATGTCCCGTCCGGTGTCCCACCCGACCTTCCAGGCCACGAAGGTGAGTCCGATCCCGTACAGCAGCAGCAGGTCGTAGCGGGCGATCGGAAGGTCGGGCAGCAGGGACGAGACGGCGATCCCCCCGACGAGCGCGACGGCGAAGGCGCAGCACCGCGCCTCCAGTACCGCGAACCGCAGGAGCTGGCGTATCCCGTGCGTGAACGTGTCCATGCGGGGAGGGACGCCGGTCGGCGGCGGTCGGTTCGCGCGGCGGGGGCGGCAGGGGAACGCAGAACGGCGGGGGGGGGGGGGGGGGGGGGGGGGGGGGGGGGGGGGGGGGGGGGGGGGGGGGGGGGGGGGGGGGGGGGGGGGGGGGGGGGGGGGGGGGGGG
>NZ_JBVHZJ010000028.1:0-107711 GCF_055574655.1 Streptomyces sp. NPDC029956
CTTCGAGGGTGAGGCCGTCGGCGACGACGGCTGCGGCGATCTCGCCCTGGGAGTGGCCGACGACGGCGGTGGGGTGGACGCCGTTGGCGCGCCAGTGGGCGGCGAGGGCGATCATCATGGCCCAGGAGGCGGGTTGGACGACGTCGACGCGGTCGAGGCCGGGTGCGTCGTCGTCTCCGCGCAGGACGGCGGTGAGGGACCAGTCCACGAACGGCGCGAGCGCCTTCTCGCATGCGCTGATGACGCGTGCGAAGACGGGGGAGGAGTCCAGCAGCTCGACGGCCATCCCGACCCACTGCGAACCCTGCCCGGGGAACACGAACACGGCACGGGAGGAGGACACGCCGTTCTCGCCGTCGATCTCGCGGGAGGCGAGCGCGTCGAGACCGGCGAGGAGCCCGTCCCTGCCCTCGGCGCCGGGGACCACGGCACGGGACTCGAAGGCGGACCGCTTGGCGGCCAGGGAGAACGCCACATCTGCGGGGCGGAGCTGGGGCCGTGCCCGTACGTACTCCGCCAGCCGGCCCGCGGCCTCGGCCAGAGCCTCGGCCGAACGAGCCGACACCGTCCACGGCAGCGTCGCGCCGTCCAGGAGGACAGTGCCGTCCGGCATCACTCCCGGCTCTCGCGCCGCGCTCTCGGCGACCTGCTCGGCCGCGGGGGCCTCGGCGAGGATGACGTGGGCGTTGGTGCCGCTGATCCCGAACGACGACACTCCCGCCCGGCGGACCCTTCCGTCCGTGGCGGGCCAGGGGCGGGGTTCGGTGAGGACCTCGACGCCGCCGTTGTCCCAGTCCACCAGCCCGGTGGGCTTGCTCACGTTGAGGGAGGCGGGCAGTTCACCGTGCTGGAGCGCCATGACCATCTTGATGACGCCGCCGACGCCGGCGGCGGCCTGGGCGTGTCCGAGGTTGGACTTGAGGGACCCCAGCATGAGGGGCCGGCCGCCGTCGCGTTCGCTGCCGTAGGTGGCGAGCAGCGCCTGCGCCTCGATGGGGTCGCCGAGGACGGTGCCGGTGCCGTGGGCTTCGACCGCGTCGACACCGGCGAAGGAGACCCCGGCGTCCTGGACGGCGGCGCGGATGACGCGTTCCTGCGCGGGGCCGCTGGGTGCGGTGAGGCCGTTGGACGCGCCGTCCTGGTTGACGGCCGTACCGGCGACGACGGCGAGTACGTCGTGCCCGAGTCGGCGGGCGTCGGAGAGTCGCTCGACGATGAGGACACCGACGCCTTCGGCCCACGCCGTACCGTCCGCGTCCGCGGAGAACGACTTGCAGCGGCCGTCGGTCGCGAGTCCGCGCTGGCGGGAGAACTCGACGAAGATGCCGGGGGTCGACATGACGGTGACGCCGCCGGCGAGGGCGAGGGAGCATTCGCCGGACCGCAGGGCCTGGACGGCGAGGTGCAGTGCGACGAGGGACGACGAGCATGCCGTGTCGACCGTGAGTGCGGGGCCCTGGAGGCCGAGGGTGTAGGCCACCCGGCCCGAGGCCACGCTCGACGTCGTGCCCGTCAGACCGAACCCGGCGGCACCCGCACCCGCCTCACCGAGACGCGGCCCGTACTCCTGGGCGATCGCGCCCAGGAACACGCCCGTCGACGTGCCGTGCAGCGTTCCGGGCGCGATGCCCGCCCGCTCCAGGGCCTCCCACGACACTTCGAGGAGCAGCCGCTGCTGCGGGTCCATCGCCAGCGCCTCGCGCGGAGCGATCCCGAAGAACGCCGGGTCGAACTCGGCCGCGCCGCTGAGGAATCCACCGTCGCGCACATAGGACGTGCCGGAGTGGTCCGGGTCCGGGTGGTAGAGACCGTCGAGGTCCCAGCCCCGGTCGGTCGGGAGCCCGGAGATCACGTCGCGCTGCTCGGCGACGACCCGCCACAGCGCCTCGGGGGAGTCGACCCCGCCCGGGAAGCGGCACCCCATGCCGACGATCACGATCGGATCGTTGGTGTCGGCCTCCAGCTCACGGACCCGCTGCCGGGACTGGTGGAGGTCGACGGTGAGGCGCTTGAGGTATTCGACGAGTTTGTCGTTGTCCGTTGTTGTCATGGTGATGATGCCCCCGTAGGCGTCGTGAAGCTGTGCGTGTGCGCGTGCGCTCCGGGCACGGCACGCCCGTGGGACGTGCCCGGGCGCGCCGCGCGCGGGACAGGACGAGCGGACCGAGGTCCGGGTCCGTGCGGTGCGCAGGTGGAGTCGTCGTCGGAGTGGGGTTCGGGGTCAGAGTTCGGAGTCGATGAACGCGAGGAGTTCGTCGACCGAGGCCGACTCGACCCGTGCCGCCAGATCCTTGGCGTCGGCCCGGGTCCGCTGAGCCGGGACGCGGGCCACCAGGGCCTGGAGGCGTTGGACGATCTCGTCCCTGATGTCGTCCCGGGTGTCGTCCGGCAGGTCGGCGAGGGCCGCTTCCAGGCCGTCGAGTTCGATCATGCCCGGCACGGCGCCGGAGTCGCCGACGGCGGCGGATTCCGTCTCGTCCGGCGCCAGTTCGGTGTGCAGATGGGCCGCCACCGCGATCGGCGTGGGGTAGTTGAAGAGGAAGGTGGCAGGCAGTCGCAGATCGGCGTTGGTCTGCAGCCTGTTGCGCAGTTCCACGAGCGTCAGCGAATCGCAGCCCATGTCCTTGAAGGACCGGTCGGCGGGAACGCCGGACGCGGAGCCGAGGCCGAGCACGGCGGCGGTCTGCACCCGGACGAGGTCGAGGAGCAGTTCCTCCCGCTCGGCCGTGCCCAGCGCGGCGAGCCGGTCGCGCAGCGTCGCGGTCGGCGGGGCCGCGGCGGTGGCCGCCGCCTGCGCCGGCCGTGGTGCGGACGGTGCGAGGTCCCTCAGCACGGTGGGCAGCCGGGTGCCGAGCGCGCCGAGGGCGGCACGGTCGAGCGGAGCGGGGACGAGCGCGGCGGTGTCCGTGCGCAGTGCCGCGTCGAGCAGAGCGAGCCCCTCCGTCCGGTCGATGGGCGCGAGGCCGGTCCGGGCGAGCCGACTCCGGTCGGCCTCGGACAGGGACCCCGCCATTCCGGCGCCGCCCGGTCGTCCCGCGGTGTCCGCCCACATGCCCCAGGCCAGGGAGAGCGCGGGAAGGCGCTGTGCCCTGCGGTGCTGGGCCAGGCCGTCGAGGTAGGCGTTGGCCGCGGCGTAGTTGCCCTGGCCGGCGCCACCGATGACACCCATGACGGAGGAGAACAGGACGAAGGCCGCCAGGTCGTGACCGGCGGTCAGCTCGTGCAGATTGCGGGCCGCGGCGGCCTTGGGGGCGAGCACCGTGTCGAGGCGCTCCGGGGTGAGCGCGGTGATCACACCGTCGTCGAGCACTCCCGCGGCATGGACGACGGCGGTGAGCCGTATGCCGGAGAGCAGCTGGGCGAGGGCGTCGCGGTCGGCGGTGTCACAGGCGGCGAGCGTCACCTCGGCACCCAGCCCGGTGAGCTCGGACGCCAGTTCCCGGGCACCCGGGGCATCGGGTCCGCGGCGGCTGACGAGGAGCAGACGGCGCGCGCCGTGCTCGGTCACCAGGTGCCGCGAGACGAGCCCGCCCAGGGCGCCGGTGGCGCCCGTGACGAGGATCGTGCCGTCCGGGTCGAGGGCCGCCGGCAGGGTGAGGACCACCTTGCCGATGTGCCGGGCCTGGCTGACGTGACGGAACGCCTCCGGCGCCCGGCGTACGTCCCAGGTGCTCAGCGGCAGCGGGGTGAGCGCCCCCGAGGACAGCAACCGCAGCACGTCCGTGAGGAGTTCGGCGATCCGTTCGGTCGGTTCCTGCAGCAGGTCGAAGAAGCCGTAGTGCACCCCGGGGTGGTCGGCGGCGATCCGCTGTGGGTCGCGCAGATCGGTCTTGCCCATCTCCACGAAGCGACCGCCGTTCGGCAGCAGCCTCAGGGAGGCGTCGACGAACTCACCGGCGAGCGAGTTCAGTACGACGTCCATGCCGCGGCCCCCGGTGGCCGCGCCGAACGCGGACTCGAAGTCCAGGGTGCGGGACGACGCCAGGTTCGCGCCCTCCAGGCCGAGGGAACGCAGGGCGTCCCACTTTCCGGGTCCCGCCGTGCCGTACACCTCCGCCCCGAGATGCCGGGCGAGCTGGACGGCGGCCATGCCGACTCCGCCGGCGGCGGCGTGGATCAGGACGCGCTCGCCCGCGGTCAGGCCGGCGAGGTCGACCAGGGCGTGGTAGGCGGTGAGGAACACGATGGGCGCGGACGCCGCCTGGGCGAAGGTCCAGCCGGCCGGCATGACGGCGACCCGCCGGTGGTCGGCGACGACCACCGGGCCGAACGCCCCGGAGAACAGCCCCATGACCCGGTCGCCGACGGCGAGGCCGGTGACGCCGGGCCCGACCTCGGTGACCACACCGGCTCCTTCGAGCCCGAGCAGACCGGGATCCCCGGGGTAGAGACCGAGGGTGTTCAGGACGTCGCGGAAGTTGACGCCCGCGGCGCGCACGGCGATGCGTACCTCGCCGTCGGCCGGCGGGGCCAGCACCTCCGGGCAGGGTTCGAGCGCCAGGTGGTCCAGGGTGCCGCGGTCGCGGACCCCGAGCCGCCAGGCGGTGACCCCGGCCGGGGGAACCAGGGAGCCGTCGGCCGTCGCCCGGCCGAGCATCGGTACGAGCAGCTCGTCGCCCCGTACGGCGAGCTGGTGCTCCGCCGCGATCAACGGCAGCGCGGTACGGCAGTCGGCGGCCGACTCCACGTCGAGGAGCCCGACGCGCCCCGGGTTCTCGGTCTGCGCCGAGCGGGCCAGACCCCAGACGGCGGCGAGTCCGGGGTTCACGTCGGCGTCGGCGGCCGTGGCCACGGCGGCCCGGGTGACGAGCACCAGCCGGGAGTCGGCGAGCCGGTCGTCGGCCAGCCACTCCTGGAGCAGGGCGAGCGCACGGTGCACGGCGGGCCGTGAGCCGGCCCCCGACCCGTCGGCGGGCTCCCCGGGACCGTTGACGTCACCGGGGTTCCCGAGGTCCGCGAGCGGCGCGAAGACCACCGCGGGGGCGGGAAGCCCCGCGTCGAGGGCGCCGCCCAGGGCCGCGAGATCGGCGTACAGCGCACCGACGCCCAGGTCGGCGGAGCCGAGCGCGGCGGCCGACGGCACCGGTTCCCGGTCCACCGTGGCCGGGATCCAGTCCAGCCGGTGGAGGGACCGCGGGACGGTCACCTCGTCGCTCACCGGGCGCAGGACGAGCTCCTCGACCTCGGCGACCACCGCGCGGGACTCGTCGAGCAGGGTCAGCGACACCGCGTCGGGGCCGGTGGCGGTGATGATCACGCGGGCGGTACGGGCGCCGGGCCGGCGCACGGTCGCACCGCGCCAGGAGAAGGGCAGCAGACGGCGGTTTCCGTCGGCCAGCGCCGTCATGACGATCGGGTGCAGCGCCGCGTCGAGCAGCGCCGGGTGCAGCCCGTACGAGGCGGCGTCGGTGACGGACGGCGGCAGCGCGACCTCGGCGACGAGGTCGGTGCCCTGCCGCCATGCGGCGCGCAGGCCCTGGAAGACGGGCCCGTAGGCGTACCCTGCGGTGGCCAGCTCGTCGTAGCAGCCGTCGACGATCAGCGGCTCGGCCTCGGTGGACGGCGGGCCCGCCGCGGTCGCGGGGGCTCCGTCGTGCGGGGCGAGGGCTCCGGTGGCGTGCAGGGTCCACGGCTCGACGGCGCCGTCCGGCGTCTCGGTGCGGGCGTGCACGGTCAGCGCCCGCTGTCCGTCGTCGCCGGGCGCGGCCACGACGACCTGCACCTCGGTGCGGCCCTCCTCGGGGATCACCAGCGGCGCCAGCAGGGTGAGTTCGGCGACCCTCGGCGTACCGGTCTGCGCGCCCGCGGAGGCGGCCAGTTCCAGGAACGCGGTGCCGGGCAGCAGCACCGAACCGAGGACGGCGTGGTCGGCGAGCCAGGGGTGCGTACGGCGGCCGAGCCGGGCGGTCAGGACGACCTGCCCGGATTCGGCCAGTTCGACGGCGGGCCCGAGCAGCGGGTGCCCGGCCGCCCCTTCGGCGCCGTGCGCGGTCAGCCAGTACCGCTCCCGCTGGAAGGCGTACGTGGGCAGTCCCGGCGTCGGTCCCGCGCCGAACACGGCGTCCCAGTCAGGGCCCCGGCCACGGACGTGCAGGGTGCCGAGCGCGGCGGCCAGAGTGCGCTGCTCGGACCGGCCGCGGCGCAGGACGGGGACGAACGCCGACGTGTCGTCGTCGAGACAGTCCTGGCCCAGCGCCGACAGCACACCGTCGGGGCCGAGTTCGAGGAACGTCCGGATCCCGAGGCCGTGCAGGGCCGCCAGACCGTCGGACATCCGCACTTCCCGGCGCACCTGCCGCACCCAGTAGTCGGCGGTGACCTCGATGGGCCCGCCGGTGACGGTGGACACCATGGCGATGCGCGGCTCCGCGTACGCGACGCCCGCGGTCACCGCCGCGAAGGCGTCGAGCATCCCGTCCATGCGGTGCGAGTGGAAGGCATGGCTGACGACGAGCCGCCGCGTCTTGCGGCCGGAGGCGGCGAACGCCTCGGCGAGCTGCTCGACGGCCTCGACGTCGCCGGAGACGACGACGGCCAGAGGGCCGTTGACGGCGGCGATGCTCACCTCGTGCTCGCGGCCTTCGAGGAGCGGGAGGACCTCCTCCTGCGACGCCTGGACGGCCAGCATCGCGCCGCCGGCCGGCAGGGACTGCATGAGCCGGCCGCGCGCGGCGACCAGGGCGCAGGCGTCCGGCAGGGTGAGGATGCCGGCCGCATGGGCGGCGGCGAACTCGCCGATGGAGTGGCCGAGTACGGCGTCCGGCGCCAGGCCCCGGTGCTCGAGGAGCCGGAACAGCGCCACCTGGAGGGCGAAGAGCGCGCACTGCGTGTTCTCGGTCCGGTTGAGCGCGTCGGCGTCCTCGAACATCACCTCGCGGACCGGCGGAGTGCTGGGCACGGAGGCGCGGCAGGCGTCGAGTTCGGCGCACACCGCGTCGACGGCGGCGGCGAACACCGGCTCGCTCTCGTACAACTCACGCCCCATGGAGACGCGTTGGCTGCCCTGCCCGGTGAAGAGGTACGCGAGGCCGTCGTCGGGGCGTGCCGTGCCGAGCGTCAGCGCGGAGTGCGGCTCGCCGCGGCCGAGGGCGGTCAGCGCCGCGAGGGCCTCGGAACGGTCCTCGGCGGCGACGGCCGCGCGGTGGTCGAGCGCGGTACGGGTGGTGGCCAGGGCGCGGCCGAGGTCGCGGTCGGACACCTCGCCGGAGTCGTCGAGGGCGTCGGCGAGTGCGGTGGCCTGAGCGCGCAGCGCCGCCTCGTTCCGGCCGGACAGCACCCACAGGGGTGCGGAGTCGTCGTCTCCGAAGTCCGTTGACGTCGCGGCCGGTTCGGGTGCGGGGGGTTCGGCGAGGATGACGTGGGCGTTGGTGCCGCTGATGCCGAAGGAGGAGACGCCGGCACGCCGGGCGCGGTCTGCATCGGCGGGCCAGGGGCGGGGTTCGGTGAGGACCTCGACGCCGCCGTTGTCCCAGTCGACGAGCTCGCTGGGCTTGCTCACGTTGAGGGAGGCGGGCAGTTCACCGTGCTGGAGCGCCATGACCATCTTGATGACGCCGCCGACGCCGGCGGCGGCCTGGGCGTGTCCGAGGTTGGACTTGAGGGACCCCAGCATGAGGGGCCGGCCGCCGTCGCGTTCGCTGCCGTAGGTGGCGAGCAGCGCCTGCGCCTCGATGGGGTCGCCGAGGACGGTGCCGGTGCCGTGGGCTTCGACCGCGTCGACTCCGGCGAAGGTCACTCCGGCGTCCTGGACGGCGGCGCGGATGACGCGTTCCTGCGCGGGGCCGCTGGGTGCGGTGAGGCCGTTGGACGCGCCGTCCTGGTTGACGGCCGTACCGGCGACGACGGCGAGCACGTCGTGCCCGAGTCGGCGGGCGTCGGAGAGTCGCTCGACGATGAGGACACCGACGCCTTCGGCCCACGCCGTACCGTCCGCGTCCGCGGAGAACGACTTGCAGCGGCCGTCGGTCGCGAGTCCGCGCTGGCGGGAGAACTCGACGAAGATGCCGGGGGTCGACATGATCGTGACGCCGCCGGCGAGGGCGAGGGAGCATTCGCCGGACCGCAGGGCCTGGACGGCGAGGTGCAGTGCGACGAGGGACGACGAGCATGCCGTGTCGACCGTGAGTGCGGGGCCCTGGAGGCCGAGGGTGTAGGCCACCCGGCCCGAGGCCACGCTCGACGTCGTGCCCGTCAGACCGAACCCGGCGGAACCCGCACCCGCCTCACCGAGACGCGGCCCGTACTCCTGGGCCATGACACCGGCGAACACGCCCGCCTGGGTGCCGCGCAGCGAGTCCGGGGCGATACCGGCCCGCTCCAGAGCCTCCCAGCACGTCTCGAGGAAGGCACGCTGCTGCGGGTCCATCGCCAGCGCCTCACGCGGCGAGATCCCGAACAGCTCGGCGTCGAACTCCGCGGCGCCCGCCAGGAAACCGCCGTTGCGCACATAGGTGGTGCCCACATGGGCGGGGTCCGGGTGGTAGAGGCCGTCGAGGTCCCAGCCCCGGTCCGCCGGGAAGCCCGAGATGACGTCGCGCTGCTCGGCGACGACCCGCCACAGCGCCTCGGGGGAGTCGACCCCGCCCGGGAAGCGGCACCCCATACCGACGATCACGATCGGATCGCCGTCCTGACCCGCACGGTCCTCGGGGGCCGCCGCGCCCTGCTGCCCGTCGGCCAGCACCGCGGCCAGGGCGGCGGGGCTGGGGTGGTCGTACACCACGGTCGTGGGGAGCCTGCGCCCGGTGGCGGCGACGAGCCGGTTGCGCAGCTCGACGACCATCACCGAGTCGATGCCCAGCTCCTTGAACGTCCGCCGCGGCTCGATCTCGGCGGCGGAGTCGTAGCGGAGCACGGCGGCGGTGTGCGCCCGCACCAGCTCCAGGGCGGCCGGCCCGGTCAGCGAGCGGGCCGGCTCGGAGCCCTGCGTCTCCTCGGTGTCCTCCGGGCCCACCGGAGCCCGGACGGACGCCGTCGGCGACGGCACGGTTCCGGCCGACGGCAGCGCGCGGGCGGAGCCGGGCGCTCCGGCGATCCAGTGGCGGCGCCGCTGGAAGGCGTACGTCGGCAGCTCGGCGCGCGCGCCGCCGGAGGGCAGGACGGCGGACCAGTCCACGTCCGCGCCGTGGCAGAACGCCTCGCCGAACGCGAGCAGCAGCCGCTGCGGGCCGCCCTCGTCGCGGCGCAGGGTGCCCAGCGCGGCGACCGGCAGGTCCGCGGCCTCCGCGGTCTGCTGGACGGCGAGCGCGAGCACGGGGTGCGGGCTCATCTCGATGAACAGCTCGTGCCCCGCGTCGAGCAGAGCCCGCACGGCGGGCTCGAACCGCACCGGCTCCCGCAGGTTGCGGTACCAGTAGTCGACGTCCAGTTCGGAGCCGTCGAGCGCCGTGGCGGTCACGGTCGAGTGCAGCGGCACACACCCGGTGCGCGGTGCGATTCCGGCCAGCTCCGCCGGCAGGCTGTCGCGTACGGCGTCGACGTGCGGGCTGTGCGAGGCGTACGCGACCGGCACGCGCCGGGTGCGGACGTCCTCGCCGTAGTGGGCGGCCAGGGCGTCCAGGGCGGCCCCGTCACCCGCGACCACGGTCATGCCGGGCGAGTTGACGGCGGCCACGCTCAACCCCGGGTATGCGGCGAGGTCTTCGCGCACCCGGTCGGCGGGCAGCGACACGGTGAGCATGCCGCCGCCGCGTCCGGCCAGAGCGCCGAGGGCGGCGCTCCGTACGGCGATCAGCCGGGCCGCGTCGTCCAGGGACAGGGCGCCGCTCACGGTCGCGGCGGCGATCTCGCCCTGCGAGTGGCCGACGACCGCGGCCGGTTCGACACCTGCCGCGCGCCACAGCGCGGCCAGACCGACCATCACGGCCCACAGTGCGGGCTGCACGACGTCGTCACGATCGAGGGCGGGGGCGCCGGTGCGGCCGCGCAGCACATCGGTCAGCGACCAGTCGCGGTACGGGCGGAGCGCGCGCTCGCAGTCCTCGACGACCCGGGCGAAGACGGGGGCGCCGTCGAGGAGTTCGGCGGCCATGCCGGCCCACTGCGAACCCTGGCCGGGGAAGACGAACACGGCCTCGCGGGCGGCCTGGTGGCTGCTGCCCTGCACCGCGCCCCGGTCGACGCCGGCGTCGGCCACCGCGTCCAGGGCGGTCAGCAGCTCGTTCCGGTCGGCGCCGACCAGGACGGCCCGGTGGCTGAAGGCGGTCCGGTCGTGCGCGAGGGCCCGGGCGATCGCGGCGGCATCGAAACCCCGGTGCGCGGCGAGGTATTCGCGTAAGCGGCCCGCCTGGGCACGCAGCGCCGTGTCACCGCGCCCGGAAATCACCCAGGCCAGGGATTCGGAACCTTCCGAATCGTCTCGCCGCCGCGGCTGGTGCGGCTTGATCGCGGCGCCCGAAGCCGTGCTCTCCGGCCGGGAGCCGAGCACCAGATGGCAGTTGGTTCCGCCCATCCCGACCGATGTCACACCGGCGACCAGCGGCCCGTCGGGATTCGGCCACGGTCCGGTTTCCGTGGCGGCGGCGATACGGAGATCGGTGAAGGGGATCTGCGGATTCGGGGTCTCGTAGTTCAGGGTCGGTACGAGTTCCCGCTCGGCGAGGCAGAGAATGGTCTTGACGAGTCCCGCGATGCCCGAGGCGCCTTCGAGGTGGCCGATATTCGTCTTGACGGATCCGAGCCTGAGGGGATTCTCCGAAGAGCGGGAAGAGGCGAAAACAGCGCCCAGAGCAGCTGCCTCGATGGGGTCGCCGACCCGGGTGCCCGATCCGTGTATTTCTATGTACTGCGCTTGTTCCAGCGGTATTCGTGCATTGTCCCAGGCGTCGCGTATGACGCGTTCCTGGGCTTTTCCATTCGGCGTGGGAAGGGTCTCGCTCGCGCCGTCGCTGCCGACCGCCCCACCGTGCAGGACGCAGTGGATGCGGTCCCCGTCGGCCAGGGCCCGGCTGAGGAGTTTCAGCGCCACCACGCCGCCGCCCTCGCCCCGGACGTAGCCGTTCGCCCGGGCGTCGAGTGTGTGACATCGGCCGTCGGGCGAGAGGCTGCCGAAGGCGGCCAGGGCCTGGGTGCTCTCCGGCGCGAGGTTGAGGTTGACGCCGCCGGCGAGGGCCGTGACGGACTCGCCGCGGCGCAGGCTCTCGCAGGCCAGATGTACTGCGACCAGCGCGGATGACTGTGCGGTGTCCACCACCATGCTGGGGCCCCGGAGCCCGAGGACGTACGACACCCGGTTGGCGATGATGCCCCGGTGCAGCCCGGTCACGGTGTGCGCGGAGGTGGCGTCGGGGCCGGCGGCGTGCGTGACGGCCGTGTAGTCGTCGGCGATCGCACCCATGAAGACGCCGGTGGCGGTGTCGGCGAGGGTGGCCGGAACGATGCCGGAGTCCTCGAGCGCCTCCCAGGCGAGTTCGAGGACGAGCCGTTGCTGCGGATCCATCGCGGCTGCTTCACGCGGGGAAATTCCGAAGAACTCGGCATCGAAGGTGTCGACCCTGGGCAGAAAACCACCGGGGCGCGGTGAACCGTCGGCCAGGGAGGCAAGGTGTGTGCGATCGGCGGGCGGCTCTGCTATCGCATCGCGGCCGTTCCTGAGAAGGTTCCAGAATTCGGCGGGGTTCGCCCCGCCGGGAAAGCGGCAGGAAAGCCCGACGACGGCGACCGTCCGGTCGTCGACCCCACCCGGTACCTGCTGCGATGGTCCATCCTGGACCGACGGTCCCCGCTTTTCCGCCGCACCGCCTGAAGGGCCACGTACCGCGCTGTCTGATGGCGTTGCTGCCGCCTGAATTTGGGCATGGCGGATCATGATGTTGTTGCTCCCCCCGTGAAGCACGATCAACGGCACGGCCGACTCGGCGGCCCAGCCTGACTCAATCTCAATTCGGACCCTAGCATCGAGTCGGCGCTCCGTAAACCAATGGCCAGGGCGCAGGAGTTGGTCCGAGAATCAATATGCCGGGTAATCGGGGGACCGGCATCGAGAACCTGTCTCGCGTAGCCGCTCGGTTAACCGAACGGAAACAGCGCGTACTTGTGCAGCACGTGCTTTCTCGCCTCGGAAGACGCAGGTCGTCGGAGAACGGCGGGCCCTTCGGCGCCCATGCCTGCCGGCCCGGTGACCTCACCCAGGTCGGTCGACAAGGGCGAGAATCAGCCGGGCCGGAGTCCGGGACCCCGGGGCCGAGACCGCGGGGGAGCCGGGGAGGCGGGAGTGCGCGGGGCACGCGGTCCACGGTCAGGCCGTGGAGCGGTCACCGGGAGGCGGCCGGGACGTTTCTGTCGGCCGCCGGCTCACCGGCGGCCTTCGCCACCGGGTCCGCCTTCGTGAGGGTGCAGACGCCGTCCACGCACTGGCGCTCCAGCCGGCCGCGCGAGATCGTCTGCGCCAGGCCGACCATCCAGCACGTGGGGCAGCCGCGGAAGGCGATCAGGGCGAGCGGGGCCGCGAGCAGCGTGGCCGGACCGGCGACGGGCACCATGGCGATCGAGCCGATGATCAGCCCGAAGCCGATGGCGCCGCGCGCCAGGTGGCGCGGCACGGACTTGCTGGCGAAGTTCATGTCGTTCGCCGGGGCCTTCGTGGTGACCCGGATCTGGTCGCCCTGTGCGGGCTTCACGATGTTCACGGTCCTGACTCTCCTCCGACGGGGTGGTCGTTGGCTCGATCAGGCCGCCTGGTCGGTGGCCTGGTCGGGTGCTTGGTCGATCGCTTCCAGTGACTGACGCACCGCCGCACGTGCTCGGTGCAGCCGGGACTTCATGGCGGCGTTGCTCAGGCCGAGGGAATGGGCGACGGTCCTGCCGGGCAGCCCCTGGACGTCCCGCATGATCAGGACCTGCCGCTGGTCGCGGGGCAGGGCGCCGACGGCGGCCGCGATCCGCTCCACTTCCAGCCTGTGCAGCACCGCCTCCTCGGCGGACGGCTCCGCGGACGCCCCCGGCTCGGTCGGCGGCTCGTCGTTGCGATGGACGAGCAGCCGCACCTGCCGGAGACATTCGTGGCGCACGATCCGGAACATCCACGAGGCGAGCGCACCGGTGGCCCGCAGCGTGCCGATCTTCCGGTAGAGGATGATCAGCGCCTCCTGTGCGGCGTCCTCGGCGTCCTGAGGCGAGGCGCACAGCGACCTGGCGAACTTGCGCACATGAGGCTGCGATTCCATGACGACGGTGGTGAGCGACGTGACATCGCCGTCCTGAGCAGCCTTGATCAGCCGCTCGTCCGGCCAGGAGAAACGTTGGTTCATGTGCTACTCATACCCGGCGGGCGCCCCGCGCGCAGGCACTCGTCAGCTTCGGCTCTTGTAGCGGCGCATGAGGTGCCAGCTGCACGCGCCCACGAGCAGGACTCCGATGACTACGAGGGCCGTGACCATGGTGTTCCTCCTGTTGTTCCGCCGGCGCGTTCGGCCGGTACACACATAAGAGACGGCGACCCCCCAAGAGGATTCAGCTCCGGCCGAAGTTTTTTTCGCCGAGCACCGGGTGGGGGTCGTCCGGGGGCGTGGATCCGGCCCGAGCCGCCCGAGTCGTTCCAGGTCAGAGCCTCGTGCGGGTGCGGAATCCGTGACCGGCCGGCCCGTGTCGACGGTGCGGAATCCGTGACCTGCGGCCGGCCCGTGTCGACGGTGCGGAATCCGTGACCTGCGGCCGGCCCGTGTCGCCTCCCGCTCGACAGCGGGCCGGCTCGCCTCCGGGGTGACTACCAGGAGGACTTGGTCACGCCGGGAAGGAAGCCCGCGTGCGCCTGCTGCCGGGTGCGGACGCGGGAGAGTCCGAACCTGCGCAGGTAGCCGCGGGGTCGGCCGTCGACGCCGTCGCGGTTGCGGACCCGGCTGGCGCTCGCGTCGCGCGGCTGCCGGTCCAGTTCCTCCCGCGCGGCCCCGCGCTGCGCGGCGGTCGACGACGGGCGGCGGAGGATCTCCTTCAGCTCGGCCCGCCTCGCGGCGTGACGCTCGACGATCGCCTTGCGCCTCTCGTTCCGTGCGATCTTGCTCTGCTTCGCCATCAGACCTTCCCCCCGCGTGCCCGGATCCGGGCCACGGCCGCCTCGATGCCGATCGAGTCCACCGTCCTGATCGCCCGGGCGCTCAGAGTCAGCCGGACATTGCGGCCCTCGCTGGGCAGCCAGTAGCGCTTGTGCTGGATGTTCGGGTCGAAGCGGCGCGAGGTCCGCCGGTGGGAGTGGGAGATCGTGTTGCCGAAGCCGGGCTTCGCGCCGGTCAGCTGGCAGTGGGCGGACATGGGTGTGACCTGTCTCTCTCTGGGGCCGTCGCCGGCCATCGCTTATTGGAAATGATAACCGTTGCCATATACTAGCCTCATGGCACGCAACGAACTCCGCCCCGTCATCAAGCTGCGCTCCACCGCGGGCACCGGCTTCACCTACGTCACCCGCAAGAACCGGCGGAACAACCCCGACCGACTGGTGCTGCGCAAGTTCGACCCGATGGTCCGCCGCCACGTCGACTTCCGCGAAGAGCGCTGAGCACCCACACACACCGGCCGCGCGGAAGCGCCGCGCAAGAGCGCCGCAGACGGGCGGTGCAGAAGAGCCGCACAGAAGAGCCGCACAGAAGAAAGGTCCTGCCATGAAGCCCGGCATCCACCCTGCCTACGGCCCCGTCGTCTTCCGCGACACCGCCTCAGGCTCCGCGTTCCTCACGCGCTCCACCCTCACCAGCGAGAAGACGATCGACTGGGAGGACGGACAGACGTACCCGGTCGTCGACGTCGAGATCTCCTCGGTGAGCCATCCCTTCTACACGGGCACCGCCCGCGTGATGGACACCGCCGGACGCGTCGAGCGCTTCGAACGCCGCTACGGGGCCCGCTGATGGCGCGGGAATCCCGACTGCCCGTCGTGATCGTCGCCGGCATCCACGCGGACGCCCGCAAGGAGGTCGTCGACCGCCTCCTGCGGGCCGTCCCCGGCAGCGTCGCCCTCCATCACGACCTGACGGGCGCACCGGACGGCACG
The DNA here is from genome assembly GCF_055574655.1 of Streptomyces sp. NPDC029956. Lineage (NCBI taxonomy): Bacteria > Bacillati > Actinomycetota > Actinomycetes > Kitasatosporales > Streptomycetaceae > Streptomyces > Streptomyces sp. NPDC029956. The sequence continues at coordinate 14,981 of NZ_JBVHZJ010000028.1, forward strand.
GTGCGCCGCGTCGTCCGCGACGCGAGCGGACTCCTGTCCGAGGACGGGGCGCCCCTCGTCGACGGCTGCGCGTGCTGTGCGCTGCGCGAGGACCTCGTACCGGAGCTGGAGCGACTCGCCGGCGCCGGCCTGACCCGGCTCGCCGTGGTCGAACTGTGGGACTCGGTCGAGCCGAAGACGATGGCCGAGGTCGTCGCCGCCCACGCCGGCGACGACCTCACCCTCACCAACGTGATCACGGCGGTGGACCCGGCTCTCGTGCTGTCCTGCCTCGCCAACGGAGACGACCTCGCAGACGCCGGCCTGGCGGCCGCCCCCACCGACCGGCGCACCGTCGGCGACACCTTCGCCCGTCAGCTGGAGTACGCGCCGGTCCTCGCGCTCGTCGACAAGGAGGAGGCCGACGACGAGGACCACGCGCTGCTCGCCCAGTTGCACCCCACCGCGCGCCGGGTGGCCGCCGACTCGGGCGATCTGGTCGAGGCCGTCTTCGCCGGCTTCGACGTCGAGGCCGCCGCGGCGGCGCAGCACCCCGCGTGCGCGCTGCTGCCGCAGGACGCGGACGACGCCGGTGTCGCGACCCTCGTCTGGCACCGCCGACGACCCTTCCACCCCGAGCGCCTGTACGCGGCGCTGGAGGACCTGTGCTGCGCCGCCGCGCGCAGCCGCGGCCGGTTCTGGCTGGCCGACCGCCCCGACACCCTGCTGGCCTGGGACGCCGCGGGCGGTGCGCTGTGCGTCGAGAGCGCCGGCCCGTGGCTCGCCTCCCTGCCGGATGCCGCCTGGGAGTTGGTCCCGCCGATGCGCCGCGCCGCCGCCGCGCTGGACTGGCACCCCGAGCACGGCGACTGCTGCCAGCACCTCGTCTTCACCTCGCCGGGACTCGATCGCGACGGACTGGAACGGCTCCTCGAGTCCTGCCTGCTCACGGACGAGGAGTACGCGTCCGGGCCGGAGGGCTGGAGGCGCCTGCCCGCAGCCTTCGACTCCCTCCTCGACGCCGCCTGACCCACGCACGACCCGGCCCGGACGGCCGACCTACCCGGCCCGGACGGCCGACCTGACCCGTTCCGGACGCCCCCCGACCCGGAACAGCCAGCCCCACCGACCCGTAAGGACATCCCATGGCCCGCCGCCAGGAACCCCGCAAGCCGCTGAAGGCCCGCCCCAACCCGCTCGATGCCGCCGAGATCACGTACATCGACTACAAGGACACCGACCTGCTGCGGAAGTTCGTCTCGGACCGGGGAAAGATCCGCAGTCGCCGTGTCACCCGGGTCACCGCCCAGCAGCAGCGGCAGCTCGCCGCCGCCATCAAGAACGCGCGGGAGATGGCACTGCTGCCGTACGTCAGCCGGTGAGATCCGGGAGGGGCGGCCGCCCGCCGCCGGGGCCGGCAGCATCCATGGCCACGGTCCGTCATCCCCTGCTCCATTCGGCAGGCGCCGTTCATGCCAAACAGTGAGCGTCGCCCCCGACCGGATCAACCTCGGACGCCGCGCGTGGTGCGTTGACCAGCGGGAACCGAGACTCGCGGCATGAAAACCGACACCCACCGACGCGCGGCGCGCCCTCGGAGACGTACCGGCTCCCTCGGGCTCGCCTACGCCGTGTCCCTCGTCGCGGTCCCCGCGCTCATGCTCGGCCCGGGCGCGTCGACCGCGCTCGCGGCCCCCCTTCCCGGAGGACTCGGCCCCTGTGTCCCCGGGGACTGCCCCGACGACTTCCCCGAGATCGGCAACGGCGACTTCGCCGGACGCGACGACGCGATCAACATCTTCGTCGGCAACGACTTCCTCGTCCGAGGCCGGGCGGCCGAGGCCGAGGGGCGGGTCGTGGTCCTGGACGGCTTCGACCAGAACAAGGACGCGGAAGCCGGCGGCACGTACAACCTCGGCATCGTCGGTGTGGGATCCCGGGTCCCTCCGCCCGACGGGTCGGACTTCCTCACCACCGGCGGAGGCGTCACCATCGCCGCGGGCCAGACCCTCGACACGAAGGGCGGCATCGTGGCGGAGCAGGGCATCGTCCGTCACGCGGGCCCGGTCTCGGGCACGGTGACCGGCACCCTGGTCGAGGACGCGAACGCCGTCGTGCCGTACGCCGGACTGCGTGACCAGCTCACCGCCGCCAGCAGCTGCTACGCCCGCGTGGACGGTCGGCCGAGGACGGCCACCGGCACGGCGGAGAACCAGGGCGGCCAGACGCTCTTCACCGGCGACGGAACCTCGCAACTCCAGGTGTTCAACGTCGACTTCAACCTCACGACCGCGGCCGGGGAGCAGCAGGGGATCGTCTTCGCGAACATCCCCGACACCGCGACGGTCCTCGTCAACGTCGTGGGTGAGAACCGGAAGCTCAGCAGTTACAGCGGCGGCATCGACGACGACACCGACCCGCTCAACTCCTACCGCGAGCGCCTGCTGTGGAACTTCCCCGACGCCACCACGGTGGAGCTCGCCGGCACCGGACAGTTCCAGGGCAGCTTCCTGATCGGCAACCAGGCGTCGACCACGACCGTCACCCTGCCCGGCGTCAACGGCCGCTTCTTCACCACGGGTTCCCTGACCCACACCAGCGCGGCATCGGGCGGCGGCGGCCAGGAGTTCCACGCCTACCCGTTCGACGGCGACCTTCCGAACTGCGACGGGACCAACACGGTCACCGGCGAGGTGCGGGTGTTGAAGACGGATGCCGAGTCGGGTGCGGCGTTGCCGGGTGCGACGTTCCGTCTGTGGGAGGAGACGAACGGTCAGGCGGGTCTGCAGACGTCCGGGACGAACACGGACACGCAGGTGGGTGCCGTGTGCACGACGGGTGCGGACGGTGTGTGTGAGCGGACGGTGGAGACGGGGACGTACTACTGGCAGGAGACGGATGCTCCCGACGGGTACGACCTGCCGTCGCCGGCGGTGTTCGGTCCGCTGGTGCTGACCGAGGACAACGCGGAGGCGGGGGTCGAGGTCGCTGCTTCCAACACGCGTACGCCGACGCCGCCGACGACCGGCGAGGTGCGGGTGTTGAAGACGGATGCCGAGTCGGGTGCGGCGTTGTCGGGTGCGACGTTCCGTCTGTGGGAGGAGACGAACGGTCAGGCGGGTCTGCAGACGTCCGGGGCGAACACGGACACGCAGGTGGGTGCCGTGTGCACGACGGGTGCGGACGGTGTGTGTGAGCGGACGGTGGAGACGGGGACGTACTACTGGCAGGAGACGGATGCTCCCGACGGGTACGACCTGCCGTCGCCGGCGGTGTTCGGTCCGCTGGTGCTGACCGAGGACAACGCCGCCGCGGGCGTGTCCGTCACCGCGACCAACAGCCGTACACCGGTTCCGCCCGGCACCGGCTCGGTCAAGCTGCTCAAGGCCGACGCGGACAGCGGCCTGCCGCTGAGGGGCGCGACCTTCGAGCTGTGGGAGGAGACCAACGGGCGCAACGGCCTGCAGACGGGCGGCGCCGACCCCGACACCCGCGTCGGGACGGCGTGCACGACCGGCGTGGCGGGGCTCTGCTCCTTCGGTGAGCTGGACAACGGCTCCTACTACCTGAGGGAGACCGCCGTCCCGGACGGCTATGTGCTGCCCACCGACCCGGTCACGGGCCCCTACGTCATCGACGAGGAGCACAAGGTAGTGGTGGCCCGGCTGGACAACAGCCGAGCCGACGACCCCTGCGAGGACGGCGGCTACGGCGACCCGGGTTACGGCGACGAGGGCTACGGGGACCAGGGCTACGGCTCGTGCCTCCGCGGCAAGAGCCGCACCGGAGCCGCTTGATCCGTGATCCGTCCGATCTCCGACTGATCACCGCCTGACTGGCGCGTGAGTGGCACGTGATCATCGACGAGCGGCGCCCATCGTCCCGAGCGACGGTGGGCGCCGCTCGGTGCGTGGGCGGCGGGCACGACTCGGCGGGAGCCCGGCCCGTCGGTGGTCGGGCCCGCGGGAGAACCGGCCGCGCGCGATCGTGTGCTCACCCGTTCGTCCCGTTCTGCCTGGCCGGAACCGTGCGGCCGGGGTTGGCTGGGCGCACACCGCGAGGAGGCACCCGTGCCGGACGACGAGAATCAGAACGAGCTGGCCGCGTTGCGCGCACGAATCGCCGCGCTGGAGGACGAGGCGGCCGCCCGGCCCGCTCCTCGCCATCGCGGCCGTTCCTTCCTGGCCGCCGTGCTCATCGTGATCGGATGCCTCCTCGCTCCGCTGGGCATCGTCGCCGCGTGGACCGCCGACATCGTCGGCGACACCGACCGGTACGTCTCCACGGTCGCCCCGCTCGCCTCCGACGCGGACGTGCAGGCGGCGGTCGCCAACCGGGTCACCGGTGCCGTGATGGAGCACATCGACCTGGAGGACCTCCTGGAGGGGGTCGCCCCCGAACAGCGTCCGCTGCTCGCCAAGGCGCTGGGGAAGCTCGGCGGCTCGCTGCAGAGCGCGGTCAGCAGCTTCGTCCACGACAAGGCGCAGGACGTCGTCGCGTCGGACGCCTTCGAGACGGTCTGGACCGACGCCAACCGGGCCGTCCACACCTCCGTCGTCCGCGCCCTGACGGGCAGCGGCGACGGAGCCGTACAGATCAACAACGACACCGTGACCGTCGACCTCGCACCCGTGATCGAACGGGTCAAGGAGCGGCTCGTCGACTCGGGACTCACCGTGGCGGGAAAGATCCCGGAGATCCACACCGACTTCACGGTCGTCAGGTCCGACGACATCGGCAAGGTCAAGACGGGGTTCCGCCTGCTCCAGGTGATGGGGCTGTGGCTGCCCGTGCTCGCGGTGCTGCTGGTGGTCGCCGGTGTGCTGCTGTCCACCCATCGCCGTCGCACGGTGATCGCCTCGGCGATCGGTGTCGCCGCCGCGGCCCTGGTCCTGGGCATCGCTCTGACCGTGTTCCGTACGGTCTACCTCAACGCACTGCCCGACACCGTCTCCCAGCCCGCCGCCGGCTCCGTCTACGACGCGCTGATCCACTTCCTGCGCACCACGGTCCGCATGGTGGTGACCCTCGGCCTGGTGGTCGCCCTCGGCGCCTGGCTCACCGGCCCCAGCCGCCCCGCCGTCGTCGTCCGCCGCATGTGGAACTCCGGCATCGACGCGACCCGCACCGCGGCGGACCGGGCCGGTCTGAAGACGGGCCCGGTCGGCCCGTTCGTCCGCCGGTACCGCACGTGGATCACCTGGATCCTGGTGCTGCTGGCCGTCCTCGTGTACGTCCTCTGGGACCACCCCACCGGCTGGGTGGTCGTCGGTCTCGCGCTGGCCCTGCTGTTCGCCTTCGCGGTGGTCCGGTTCCTCGGCGCGGAACCGGCGGAACCGGCGGACGCCGACGAGGAAGCGTCTCTCCGGGCGTAGGGCGGATGCCCGGAGAAGGCCGCATGGCGCGTGGGGCGGCCCGATGGCGGCATCTGCGCGCGACGGCGGAGGAGCGGCTGCCCGTCCTGTCCGAGATCGCGAGCCGGATGCTGGGCGGGAACCTGCTGGACGCGGGGACCCGGCTCGCGGCGCAGGCCTTCCTGGCCGCCGTGCCGCTGCTGTTCGCCGTCTCGGCGTTCGCCCCCGCCCCCGTACGTGACCAGCTGCGGGACTCCCTGCGTGCCATGTTCGGCCTCAGCGGGCGTTCCGACGTCGAACTGCAGCAGGTTCTGGGCGACTCCGCCGACGACGAGCTGAAGGAGACGACCGGTGCGATCGGTCTGGTCATCGCGCTGGCCTCCGCCACCAGCTTCAGCCGGGCCATGTCGAGGGTCTGCGAGCGGGCCTGGGCCCTGCCCAAGTCCAAGACGCGGGTCGCGGCCTGGCGGTGGGTGGTGTGGCTGCTCGCGCTGCTCCTGGTGGTCCTCGTGCAGGGGCCGCTGCGGGACGGCTTCGGCGTGGGCCTGTGGCTCGGGGTGCCGGTCTTCTTCCTCGTGAGCGTGGGCATCTGGATGTGGACCCAGCACCTGCTGCTGGCGAAGCGTGTCCCGTGGCTGCCGCTGCTGCCCGGCGCGATCCTGGCGGCCGCGGCGACGAGCGCCCTGGCTCTGACGGCCCGGTTGTACATGCCGGCCGCGCTCAACAAGACGCTCGCGGAGTACGGATCCTTCGGCCTCGTCCTCACGGTGCTGTCCTGGCTGATCGTGGTGTGTGCGGCGATCACCTTCTCGTTCACCATCGGGGCGGTACTGGCCCGGGAGCCGCCGCTGTGCCACTACCTCGGGCCGATGAACCATCCGCCGAGGAACGATCCGCCGGGCGGGGAGGGCGGGGAGTCGCCGGGCGGGGAGCCGGAGAGCGGGAGGCCGCAGGCCGGTGAGTCGCCGGGATGAGTAGCGGATCGGACCGGCGTCCGCCGGGCCGCCCCGGGGGCTTGAGGTCCCCCGGGCGGGGCATACGCCCCACCAGCGACCATGACGCACAGGAAACCCCATGCGCACCGTAGGAGTGGAAGAGGAGCTGCTGCTCGTCAGTCCGACGACCGGCGAGCCGCTCGCCATGTCCTCCACCGTCCTGGCCGTGGCGGCCCACGACGGCGGGGAGGGGGCGCCGGGCGTCTTCGAGAAGGAACTGCATCAGGAGCAGCTGGAGTTCGCCACCGAGCCCGTGTCCGACATGCGTGAACTGCGCGAGGGCATCGTCCGGTGCCGGGAGGAGGCTGCTCGCCACGCGATGCGGGCCGGGGCCCGGATCGCCGCCCTGGCCACGTCGCCGCTGCCGGTGGAGCCGTCGCTGAACCTCGGTCGCAGGTACCGGTGGATGGCCGAGCAGTTCGCCCTCACCACCCGGGAACAGCTCACCTGCGGCTGCCATGTACACGTCTCCGTGGAATCCGACGAGGAGGGCGTCGGGGTGCTCGACCGCATCCGGCCCTGGCTGCACCTCCTCAACGCCGTCAGTGGCAACTCGCCGTTCTGGAACGGCCGGGACACCGGATACAGCAGTTACCGAAGCCGCGTATGGAACCGATGGCCGTCGGCCGGGCCGTACGAACCGTTCGGTGATGCGAGCGGCTACGAGGACCGGGTCCGGGACATGCTGGCGACCGGGGTCCTCCGCGACCCGGGCATGGTCTACTTCGACGCCCGGCTGTCGCAGAGCTATCCGACCGTCGAGATTCGGGTCGCCGACGTCTGTCTGCGGCCGGACACCACCGTGCTCGTCGCCACCCTCGCCCGGGGGCTGGTCGAGACCGCCGCCCGTGCCTGGCGGAGCGGAGAACCGGCGGCGCGCATCCCTACCGGACTCCTGCGGCTGGCGGCCTGGCGGGCCGCCCGATCGGGACTGGCCGGGCCGCTCCTCGATCCCCGCACCATGCGGGAGACACCGGCGGAGGCGGCGCTCGGCACCCTGACGGAACACGTCCAGGACGCGCTGAGGGCCGACGGTGACCTCGACTCGGTCCGTACGGCCATCGCCGCGCTCCTCGACGAAGGCGGTGGCGCGCAGGTCCAGCGGAGCCTCCACCGCGAGAGCGGGGACCTGGCGGCGATGGTGGGGGAGTGCGTCCGGATCACGACGGGCGAGAGCGACTGGGCGCCGTGAAAGCGAGTCCATGTCCCGCGGCGGCCTGGCGCCCCGACAGCGAGTGAACGGCCCGGCGGCCGAGCGCCCCGACCGCGACTGAGCGCCCGACTGCGACCGAGCGCGCCGTCGGCGGCTGTCGTCACGGAAGCGGCAGGTCCCGGGTGGGTGCCCCGGCGGCCCGGCGGGCGGCCCCGGCGCGGGCGGGCGCGTAGGCCCACAGTGCGATGCCGATGAAGATCATCTGCTCGGGGATCCTGAACCACAGCGGTGTGGCCGGTTCTCCGGCGAACGGGATCTGCTCGACTGCCGCGTGGATGTTGGCCGGGAGCATCAGGACGAACAGCGCGGCGAGGCCGAGCCCGGCCGCCGGCCGGGTGGCCTCCCTGACGAGTCCGGCGGCGCCGAGGAGCTCCAGGACGCCGGTCGCGTAGACCGCGAGGCCGGGGAGCGGCACGAACGGCGGGACCATCGCGACCAGGTCGTGCCGGCCGGGGATCGGGCCGAGGGCGGACGGGAGGAAGTGCGCGGTCGCCGTGAGGACCAGCATGACCGCGAGGCCGTGCAGGGCGGACACCCGCCAGGTCGCGAACCGTCCCACGCCGAACGCGCCGAGCAGCCGGAACACCACGGTGGGAACGGCGAGGAGCAGGAGTGTCCCGAACATGGGCGGAGATTCCTTTCGGTAGATCGTGCGCCCGGCGGGCGGTGGGAAGGAGCCGTCCGCAGGCCGGCCCCGTGCGGGCACGGTCGAGAGCCCCTCCGGGAGGCGGAGGGGCGCGATGACAGAATGGATAATAGTGCTATCCGCTATCCATTGCGGAGGGGATTTCTGGATGAGGGTCTTCGAGCTCGGTCGACGCACCGACGCGCAAGTGCCTTGGATCAAGCGCTACTTGCCGGAGATCAGGCACTACTCGCGGGAGATCGGGCACTACGTGCGGGAGACCGCCCCCGTGGGGCCCTGCGTCCGGCTCGCCGACAGCATGGCCGACGAGAGCGTGCGGCGGATGAGGGCATGCGGCAGATGAGCGGAGCGCGCTGCCTGCTCACCCGGGCCGAACGGGGCCGTCCTGGTCCCGGTCCTCCTCGAACCCGCCCTGCCGACCCTGCGGGACCTGCGCCGGCTCGCCCGGAAGGGCAGGCCGACCCGGCACTTCGGGCCCGCGGGCCCCTGAGGCATCGCCTCGGCGCGTACGGCTTCGCCGGCGCCGCCTCAGCGTTGTGCGCGGCGCCGGGCGATGAGCAGGCCGAGGGCGACGCCCACGAGGAGGGTGACGGTGAGGACGATCCAGAGCGGAAGCGTGACCGTCGGGATCCAGAGCCTGACGGTGACCGAACCGGTGTTGGCCGCGATGAACCAGATGGCCAGGGCGGCGAGGACCACCAGACCGATGGTGCGCACACGCATGTCCCGCCCCTTGACCGTCAAGGTCGACGGCCCGTGTGACTTCTTTGCGGTGTTGTGCGACATGGATCCTATTATCAACCGGTATCGTCTCCCGGTCGATCGGACCCGTCGGCGCGGTGGGGGTTGGGCCCGATACCGGTTCGCGCTTCGAGCCGGTGGCGTACGACGGTCGTCAGGACCGTGAGACGCGTGGACACCGTGGGGCGTGGAGCCACCGGACCCTCGATGAGCCGGGCCTCCTCCGGCAGCGCGGCGAGATCGGCTTCGAAGCGGGCGCGGGCGGCGGCCGGGGTCTCCGGCGGCTCCGTGCGCAGTCCGCCGCGCATCACGGTCCGCAGCAGCGGCTCGGTGCCCTGTGGCGGCTCCTCGTTCGCCAGACCGATGACGTCCCGCAGGCCGGGGCCGCGGAAGACCTGCTTGGGTCCCGGCGCCGTCGCCTTGGCCGAGGAGAGCTTCATGACGGGGCGGCCGTCGTACTCGACGAGCTTGTACGCCGCGTCCAGATACGGCGCGTCGGCGGCCGTGCCGACCTTCGTCCCCACGGCGTACGCGTCGATCGGCGCCCCCTCCCGTACGAGAGCGGCGACGCGGTACTCGTCCAGGCCCCCGCTCGCGATGATCTGCACGTCCCGCAGCCCCGCCTCGTCCAGCGCGCCACGGGCCCGGCGGGCCAGCGCCCCCAACTCGCCGCTGTCCAGGCGGATCGCGCACCCCGGCCCGAGCCGGAGGTCCTTGAAGACGCGCGCGGCCGTCGCGACGCCCCGCGCCGTGTCGTACGTGTCGACGAGGAACGTCACCGGGCCGGGATGCGTGCGGGCGAACGCCCGGAACGCCCGCTCCTCCGAGTCGAAGGCCTCGATGTACGAGTGGGCCATGGTGCCCGCGGCGGGGATGCCGTACCGGCGCGCGGCGGCGACGTTGCTGGTGCCGGCGAAACCGACCAGCGCACAGAGCCGGGCCGCCTGCATGCCGGCCTCGGGCCCGTGGGCCCGGCGCAGCGAGAAGTCCACCAGCGGCCGTCCGGCGGCGGCGAGCACACACCGGGCCGCCTTCGACGCGACCACCGTCTGGTGGCAGAGGAGGGACATCAGGTACGTCTCCACCAGCTGCGCCTGAGGGAGGGGCGCGGTGACCTCGAGGAGGGGCTCGCCGGTGAGGACGAGCCGGCCCTCGGGCACGGCGCGGACCTCCCCGTCGAAGGACAGGCCGTGCAGCGGCGCGAGGTCCTCGACGGGCCGCTTCAGCGCCTCGGCGAACTCCTGGACGTCGGAGCGGCCCACCCGGAAGCGAGCGAGGTGGTCGAGCGCCGGCTCGAGGCCTGCGGCGACGAGGAATCCGCGGCCCGGCGGAAGATCGCGGACGAAGAGGCTGAAGGTGGCCGGAGCCCGCATGTCCTCCCGCAGGTACGAGAGCGCCATCGTGACCTCGTACAGGTCGGTGGTGGTCACCTGGGACATGCTTCGAGCATGCGCGGCCGGTCGGCGCCTCGCACGGGGACGCACGACCCGGCCCCGACACGGCGTCGTCCCCCGCCCGGTCCGCCCGGTCCGCCGTATCCGGGCGCGCGGCGCAAGCGATCCCCCGGACGCCTGGCACGCGTGCCCGTCCCGCGTTTCACTGGAAGGTGCCGCACCGTGCGCGGGGCCGCACCGGTCCCCGAAGCCGCGCCGGGGCGCAGGCCGGGAGGTCTCGTGAGCACGCACACGCCACCGCGTTTCGACCCCACGCGCGTCCCCCACCTGCTGGGCTCGTTCGCGCCGGTCACCGAGCAGGTCGACGTCGCCGACCTGCAGGTGACGGGCGAGATCCCGGCAGCCCTCGACGGTGTGTACGTGCGCAACGGCCCCAATCCCCGCTTCACCCCGATCGGCTCGTACCTGTACCCCATCGACGGCGACGGGATGCTGCACGGCGTCTGGCTCTCCGAGGGGCGCGCCCGCTACCGCAACCGCTTCGTGCGCACCCCCGCGATGAAGGCCGAGGAGTCGGTCGGTCGCGCCCTGTGGGGCGGCGTCGAGTCGATGATCACGCCGGACGCGGAACAGGTCGGCCCGGAGCTCGCGGGATCCTTCAAGGACCTGCCCGACATCAACGTCGTCCGGCACGCCGGGCGCGTGCTGGCCCTGGCCGAGTCGGCCTGCCCGTTCCGGGTCGACGCCGGTCTGGAGACCGTGGGCCGCGAGGACTTCGGCGGGGCGCTGCCCGCCGGCATCACCGCCCACCCCAAGACCGACCCGGTGACCGGCGAGATGGTCGTCTTCTGCTACGCCCTGGAGCCGCCGTACCTGACCTGGTCGGTCATCGGCCGTGACGGCACCCTCACCCGTGGACCCGCACCCGTCGACGGCGTGGACGAGCCCTTGATGATCCACGACATGGCCCTGACCACCCGCTACGTGGTCCTCGTCCTCGCTCCCGCCTTCATCGACCTGGACGCGGCCATGGCGGGCGGTTCGTTCCTCGCCTGGCGGCCGGAGCGCGGCACGCGCGTGGTGCTGATCCCGCGCGACGGCGGAGCGCCGGTCTGGGCGACCGACGAGGCCTTCTGGCTGTGGCACACCGTGAACGCCTACGACGACGGCCCCGGTGAGCAGGCCCCCGTCGTCGTCGACTTCGTGCAGTGGAGCAGGCTGACCGTCGGCAGGAGCCCCGACGACGCGGCGGAGCCGGTGAGCGGCGGGCTGGTACGGGCGCGGATCGACCCGGCGGCGGGCAGCATGGCCCGCACCCTCCTCGACGACTCCCGGGTGGAGTTCCCCCGGGTCGACGACCGGCGCATCGGGAGACGGCACCGCCACACCGCACTGGCCACCCAGACCGGACGGGAGGGCCTGCTGCCGGGCGAGTACGACGCGGTGCGCTGGTACGACACGGAGACCGGCGAGACGTGCGTCTGGCCCGCAGGGAACCTCTCCGTCGGCGAACCGGTCTTCGCCCCCGAGCCCGGACGGCACTCCGACGAGCACGGCTACTGGCTGACCTTCGCCACCGACCGCACCGACGGCTCGAGCTGGTTCCTGGTCATCCCCGCCGAGGACCCCGCCTCCGGGCCGGTGGCCAGGGCCCGCGTCCCCGTCCGGGTCCCGCTCGGCCTGCACGGCTGCTGGCTGCCCACCGAGGACGGATGACGCCGGTCGGGGGCCTCCTGACATCCTGGGGCGATGAGCCCTGAGGATCCGCCGCTCCGTCCCCTGCTCGTGGTGGACGGCGCCAACGTCGTGGGGTCGGTGCCGGACGGCTGGTGGCGGGACCGGCGAGGGGCCGCCGAGCGGCTGCGTGACCGGCTCGCCCTGACGGGCGGCCCGTCCGACGGCCCGTTCGCGGGACCGTACGAGATCGTGCTGGTCGTGGAGGGCCGCGCCCGGGGCGTCGCCCCGGTACCCGGCGTGCGGGTCGAGGAGGCCCCCGGCAGCGGCGACGACCTGATCGCCGAACTCGCCCGGAACGCGCACGGCCGACCGTGCCTGGTCGTCACCGCCGACCGCGAGCTGCGACGGCGGGTGGAGGAGGCGGGCGCCCGCTGCGCGGGCCCCCGCAGCATCCCCGTCGTCCCCGCGGCGCCGCCCCAGGGCCGGTCGAGGACGGCCGGTGGAGGGGGAGAGGCCGACCACCGGTGAGGGCCTCGCCCCAGGCCGTCTCCCGACACCCGGCCCCGACCGGAGCGGATGTGACACCCGGCCCCGACCGGAGCGGCGCCGCCCGGGAGGTCTTCCGGCTGGTCAGACCCGTACCGCCGAGACAGCCGTGCCCCCGGTCAAGGGGGCGGTCGTGAGAGATGAGAGGGTCTAGCGGGTGAGCGAGACATCACCGAACACCCTGCAACTGCAATACCGCGTCGACGGGAACGAACAGGCTCCCGTCCTCGTCCTGGGCCCCTCGCTGGGCACCACATGGCACATGTGGGACCGGCAGATACCGGAGCTCACCCGGGACTGGCGGGTCGTCCGCTTCGACCTTCCCGGGCACGGCGGGGCGCCCGCCGAACCCTTCACCTCCGTCGCCGAGCTCGGCGACCGGCTCCTCGCCACCCTCGACGCGATCGGCGTCCAGCGCTTCGGATACGCCGGCTGTTCCCTCGGCGGCGCCGTCGGCCTCGATCTGGCCCTGCGCGCGCCCCACCGGGTCGCCTCCCTGGCCCTGGTCGCCACCTCGCCCCGCTTCGGCAGCGCCGACGAGTTCCGCCAGCGCGGTGTCATCGTCCGCGCCAACGGTCTGGAGCCGATGGCCAGGACCGCACCCGAGCAGTGGTTCACCTCGGTGTTCGCCGGAGCGCAGCCCGCGATCGTGGACTGGGCCGTGCAGATGGTCCGGACGACCGACCCCGCCTGCTACATCGCCGCCTGCGAGGCCCTCGCCGTCTTCGACGTGCGTGAGGCCCTCGACCGGATCGCCATCCCGGCCCTCGTCCTCGTCGGCTCCGAGGACCAGGTCACCGGCCCCGCCGAGGCCCGCACCCTGGTGGCGGGGATCGCCGACGCCCGGCTCGCCGTCGTCCCCGGAGCCTCGCACCTGGCCCCCGTCGAGCAGCCCGCCGCCGTCACCGACCTGCTCATCGAGCACTTCGCCGGTACGGCCCCGGACACCAGCGGCACCCTGACCGTGCCGCCGCTGCCCGCGGCCCCGGTGCCCGCGGCCGAACCGGTCCCGGTGCCCGAACCCGCCGAGGCGGGCCGCCCCGACCCGTACGAGAAGGGGCTCGGGCTGCGGCGCGAGGTCCTCGGCGACGCCCACGTGGACCAGGCCCTCTCCGGCGACGCCGACGGCGCCTTCCAGGAGCTCGTCACCCGGTACGCCTGGGGCGAGGTCTGGAGCCGCGACGGTCTCGACCGGCGCACCCGGAGCGTCGTCACCCTGACGGCCCTCATCGCCGGAGGCCACCGGGAGGCCCTCGCCGACCACACGCGCGCGGCCCTCCGCAACGGCCTCTCCGCCGAGGAGCTCCGGGAGATCGTGCTCCACGCGGGCGTGTACTGCGGGTTCCCCGCCGCCGAGACCGCGCTGCGTGTGATCGCCCGGGTCGTCGAGGAGGAGACGACGCCCCCGGCGTAGCCTGGCCACGTGAAGCTGACGAAGAAGTCCCACGCGTGCGTGCGGCTGGAGAAGGACGGGCGGACGCTCGTCCTCGACCCCGGCATGTTCACCGAGGAGGACGCGGTCCTCGGGGCCGACGCCCTGCTCGTGACGCACGAGCACCCCGACCACTTCGACGAGGGCCGTCTTCGGGCCGCCCTCGAAGCCAACCCGGCCGCCGAGATCTGGACGCTGCGCAGCGTCGCCGACCAGCTCTCGGCGGCCTTCCCGGGCCGCGTGCACACCGTCGGGCACGGCGACACGTTCACGGCCGCCGGGTTCGACGTCCAGGTGCACGGCGAGCTGCACGCCGTCATCCACCCCGACATCCCGCGCGTCACCAACGTCGGCTACCTCGTCGACGGAGGCGCCGTCTTCCACCCCGGCGACGCGCTCACCGTGCCCGACCACCCGGTGGACACGCTGCTGCTCCCCGTCATGGCCCCGTGGAACAAGATCTCCGAGGTCATCGACTACGTGCGCGAGGTCGGGCCGCGCCGCGCGTACGACATCCACGACGCCCTGCTCACGGACCTCGCCCGGCCCATCTACGACCGCCAGATCGGCGCGCTGGGCGGCACCGACCACCAGCGGCTCGACCCCGGCGCGTCCGCCGAGCTCTGAGCCCGTCCGCCGGGCGCCCGAGGCCCCTCCAGCCCGGCACGGCGTCGATTGTCGGACCCCGCACGTAGGCTTGCGCACATGCGCATCGCCACCTGGAACGTCAATTCGATCACCGCCCGGCTGCCCCGTCTCCTCGCCTGGCTGGAGAGCAGCGGCACGGACGTGCTGTGCATCCAGGAGACCAAGTGCACCGCCGAGCAGTTCCCCACCGAGGAGCTGCGCGCCCTCGGATACGAGTCCGTGGTCAACGCCACGGGCCGGTGGAACGGCGTGGCCCTGGTCTCCCGAGTCGGCCTCGCGGACGTGGTCACGGGCCTGCCCGGCGGCCCGGAGTACGACGGGGCCGAGGAGCCCCGGGCGATCTCCGCGACCTGCGGCCCGGTCCGCGTCTGGTCGGTGTACGTGCCGAACGGCCGGGAGGTCGAGCACGAGCACTACGCCTACAAGCTGCGCTGGCTGGAGGCCCTCAAGGCGGCCGTCGCGGAGGACGCGGCGGGGGACCGGCCCTTCGCGGTCCTCGGCGACTACAACATCGCGCCGACCGACGACGACGTCTGGGACCGGTCGGCCTTCGAGGGCCTGACACACGTGACGGAGCCCGAGCGGGCCGCGCTCTCCGGCCTCCGTGAGACCGGCCTGGCCGACGTGGTCCCGCGCCCCCTCAAGTACGACCACCCCTTCACGTACTGGGACTACCGCCAGCTCTGCTTCCCGAAGAACCGGGGCATGCGCATCGACCTGGTCTACGGCAACAAGCCGTTCGCCGAGGCCGTCACGGACGGCTACGTGGACCGCGAGGAGCGCAAGGGCAAGGGCGCCTCGGACCACGCGCCCGTCGTGGTCGACCTCGACGTGTAGCGGACACGGACCCCACCCGGCGGTGGAACGATCTCCGCGCGCCGGGTGGTCGACCGGGAGGTGACGGTGCGAGGCTGTTCGGATGAACATTCCATTCCTGGACAACTGGCTCAAGCGGCACGCATCCGAGCCGGCGGACTTCCCGCTGGCCGCGGCCTTCGACCGTGACCCCGACGGTGTCGCCGAGCTGCTCGCCGAGTGCGAGCTGCTGCGCGCCCGCGTCGCACAGTCCGGAGTGGCGCTCGACGACACCCCCCGTTCCCTCCAGGAGCTCGACCAGCTGCCGCCCCGCTGGCGCGACGACCCGGAGGAGCTGCCCTGGATCGGCAACGACGCCGGGCTCTACCTCGGCACCGTGATCGTGCGGAACGTGCCCGGCGCGCGCTGGCAGGTGTGGCCCGGCGGCGGTCCGGTGGTGCGCCTCGCCTCCGGCCGCGAGATCCAGGTCGTCGAGGCCGGTCTCGACTGGGCGATGACGGGCTCGCCGGAGCTCTCCCAGACGTACGCCGAGGCCGCCGAGTACTGAGCCCGCCGCCCCGCCCGGGCGGTCCCGGGCCCCGACCCCGCCACCCTTCTGCAGTAAATACGGCTTATCTCGGTTTCATGCGTGTCGGGCGTGAAGTCCCTTTTCCGGTGGATAGTTTGCGCTGACTCGACACCGCTGAGAAATGGGGCAGGGCAGCGCATGGCCGTCGTCGATCCGCTGATCGAGCTGCGTGGCGTCAACAAGCACTACGGCACGTTGCACGTCCTCCAGTCCATCGATCTCACCGTCGGCCGGGGGGAGGTCGTCGTCGTCATCGGCCCGTCGGGATCCGGCAAGTCCACCCTCTGCCGGGCGATGAACCGCCTGGAGAGCGTGGAGTCGGGCGAGATCGTCATCGACGGACAGCCACTCCCCGAGGAGGGCAAGGCGCTCGCCCGGCTGCGCGCCGAGGTCGGCATGGTCTTCCAGTCGTTCAACCTCTTCGCCCACAAGACCGTCCTCGCCAACGTCTCCCTCGCGCAGATCAAGGTCCGCAAGCGCAAGAAGGAGGAGGCCGACCGGCGTTCACGCGAACTCCTCGACCGGGTCGGACTCGCCGCGCACGCAGACAAGTACCCCGCCCAGCTCTCCGGCGGCCAGCAGCAGCGCGTCGCCATCGCCCGCGCCCTCGCCATGGACCCCAAGGCGCTCCTCTTCGACGAGCCCACCTCCGCTCTCGACCCCGAGATGATCAACGAGGTCCTCGAGGTCATGCAGCAACTCGCCCACGAGGGAATGACGATGGTGGTCGTCACCCATGAGATGGGCTTCGCCCGCTCGGCCGCCAACCGGGTCGTCTTCATGGCCGACGGGAGGATCGTCGAGGACCGCGCCCCGGAGGACTTCTTCACCGCCCCGCGCAGCGAGCGCGCCAAGGACTTCCTGTCCAAGATCCTCAAGCACTGAGCGGGGTGGGAACCATGCAGCGTACGCACCCCCCGCGGCGCACCCCGGCCGTACTCGCCCTGCTGCTCGCCCTGACGGCGGCGCTCGCCGGCTGCGGCAGGGAGGGCAGCCCGCCCGTCAAGGGCCCGCAACCCGACCGACTCCCCGTCTACCAGGTCCAGTCCGGCTTCACCCTGCCGGAATCCCCCACCTGGAACCGGGCGAAGAAGCGCGGCCGTCTCGTCGTCGGCGCCAAGGAGGACCAGCCGTACATGGGCGAGAAGGACCCCGCCACCGGCCGCTACTCCGGCTTCGACATCGAGATCGCCAAGATGATGGCGGCCTCCCTCGGCTTCGACCCGGCCGGCATCGACTTCCGTACGATCGCCTCGGCCAACCGCGAAACCGCCCTGCAGAACGGGCAGATCGACTACTACGTCGGCACCTACACCATCAACGACAACCGCAAGAAGCTCGTCGGCTTCGCCGGCCCCTACTACATGGCCGGCCAGTCCCTCCTGGTCCGCACCGACGAGAACGACATCGACGGCCCCCAGGACCTGGCCGGCAAGCGGGTCTGCTCGGCCGCCGGCTCCACCCCGTACCAGCGCATCGAGACGGACTACCCGAAGGCCGAACTCGTCGCCTACGACACGTACTCCGCCTGCGTGGACAACCTGCTGACCTACCAGGTCGACGCCGTCACCACCGACGACACGATCCTCATGGGGTACGCCGCCAAGGTCCCCGACGAACTCAAGGTCGTCGGCAAGCCGTTCTCGAAGGAGCCGTACGGGATCGGCGTCCCGCGCGGCGACAACGCCCTGCGCTTCGCCCTCGACGACGCCCTCGCCGTCCACGAGGAGAACGGCGACTGGAAGAAGGCCTACGACGCCACCCTCGGCCTCTCCGGGGTCCCCGCCCCGACACCGCCCCCCATCGACCGCTACCCGGCGAGCTGACGAGAGGAGCCTCCCGACATGGACGTCCTGACCGAGAACTTCTCGCTCTACGCCGAGGGATTCTGGGGCACCGTGGAACTCACCGTCTACGCCTCGGCGTTGGCCCTCGTCCTCGGCTTCCTCATGGCCTCCTTCCGGGTCGCGCCCGTGGGATCCTTCCGGGTCTTCGGCACGGTCTGGGTCACCGTCCTGCGCAACACGCCGCTGACCCTGCTCTTCTTCGCGGTCATGCTGGGCCTGCCCCGCTTCGGGCTGGTCCTGCCCTTCGAGCTGTTCGCGGTCCTCGCGCTCGGCTGCTACACCTCGGCCTTCATCTGCGAGGTGCTGCGCTCCGGCATCAACACCGTCCCGCGCGGGCAGGGTGAGGCCGCCCGCAGTCTGGGGATGAGCTTCACCCAGTCCCTCGGGACGGTCGTCCTGCCGCAGGCCTTCCGCACGGTCATCCCGCCGATCGGCTCCACCCTCATCGCCCTGGCCAAGAACTCGGCCATCGCCGGAGCGTTCAGCGTCACCGAACTCCTGGGCACCTACAAGACCCTGAGCGAGCTCGGCTACAACATCGTGTGGACCTTCGTCTGGATCGCCGTCGGATACCTCGTCATCACCCTCACCATCAGCGCCCTCTTCCACGTCCTCGAGAAGCGCTGGGGAGTCGCCCGATGACCGATTCCACCGCCCTCTACGACATCCCCGGGCCGAGCGCCCGGCGGCGCCACCTCCTCTACGGCGTCGCGTCCACCGTCGTGCTCCTCGCGCTGGCCGGCTGGATCCTCTATCTCCTCTTCGACAACGACCAGTTCACCTCCACGAAGTGGTCGCCCTTCCTCTACAAGGGCATCCAGGAGCTGTTGCTCGAAGGGCTCGGCAACACCCTCAAGGCCTTCGCCTACGCCTCGGTGCTGTCGCTCGCCCTCGGCGCGGTCCTCGCCGCCGGACGACTCTCCGACCACCGGGTGCTCCGCTGGGTCTCCACCCTGCTCGTCGAGTTCTTCCGCGCCATGCCCGTCCTCGTGATGATCTTCTTCATCTTCGTGGCGCTCAAGGTGCAGGCACTGCCCGCACTCGTCGCCGGACTGACCCTGTACAACGGCTCCGTCCTCGCCGAGGTCTTCCGCACCGGCATCCACGCCGTGGCACGCGGCCAGGGCGAGGCCGCGTACGCCCTCGGCATGCGCAAGACACAGGTCATGACCTACGTCCTGGTGCCGCAGGCCGTCCGCGCGATGCTCCCGGCCATCATCAGCCAGCTGGTGGTCGCCCTCAAGGACACCTCGCTCGGATTCCTCATCACCTACGAGGAGTTCCTCCACGCGGGCAAACTGATCGCCTCCAACCTGGACTACGACCTGCCGTTCATCCCGGTCGTCCTGGTGATCTCACCGATCTACATCGGGATGTGCATGCTGCTGTCCTGGTTCGCCACCTGGGTGGCCCGCAGGGAGCGCCGCAGCCCGAAGACGAAGGCCGTGGACGTCGGTCCGGCCGAACCGGAGACGCTGCTGCCGGGACAGCGGTAGCGAGCGAGAGCCGCACCCGCCCGGCGGCAGCCGGTGATCACTCCTTCCGCAGCGGTACCGACACGTACGACGGGTCGGCCGCGGGGGAGGAGAAGGTCAGCTGCGCGCCGGTCGGGTTGTGCTCGATGTAGAGCGGGTCGACGGTGTCGACGACCAGCGCGAGCCGGTGGCCCGCCGGGACGTCGTACGCCGTGGAGAACAGCTCCAGATCGACGCCGAACGCCTTGCCCGGGGTCCGGTCGTGGAAGGTGTACGGGGCGTTGCTGACGAGCTTGCCGATGCCGAGCGGACCCACGTCGTAGAGGTACGCGACGAGGGTGCCGCTCTCCTCGGTGGACGTGACGGTGGTGTGCACCTTCACCGTGCCGCGCACCCGCTGCGGGGTGGCGTACCGCTCCGACTGCCAGACGCCGGCGAAGGCGCGGGGGAGCAGGGGGACGGAGACCATGGGCGGGGTGCGGAGGAACTGGTCCAGGGCGTTGGTGAGCAGGGTGATGCCGCCGTTGGCGCCGGAGTCGACGTTCGCCCGGACCCGCTGCGTACCGCCGAGGGCGAACGTCCGCTGGTCGGCGTGGACGGACTTCCAATCGGGGTAGCCCTCGTATCCGCCGGTGGACCGGGACTTGAGCTGGACGGGCTGCTCGCGGTCGATGCCGTTGTCGACGCCCTTGAGGTGGCGGTCGAACCAGCGGTGGGCGCTGGTCCAGGTGTCGTTGGGGAGCCCGAACAGGCCGGTGGCCTCGGCGGTGGCGTGGTCGCCGGGGCGGAACTCGAGGCGCTTGGGGCCGGTGAGCTTCTCGAAGAAGCTCGCGTACTGGTTGGGCGGGAAGATGGTGTCGCCCCAGGCGTTGCCGAGCATGATCGCGGCGCCGTTGGCGTTGATCCGGTCCAGTTGCTCGGCGGGGGAGCGCTTGCGGCCCCAGGCGATCATGTCCTCCTCCTTGTCCAGGTTGGAGGAGAGGAAGTCGCCCAGGATCTGCTTGAGTTCGGGGCCGGGGCGGCCGGTGAGGTAGCCGGCGCCACCGAGCAGGGCGGCGGCCTGGAGGTGCTGGGTGCGGCCGCTGTAGATGGACTCGATGAGATCGGCCCAGCCGCTGAGCGCGGCGACGGCCTTGATCCGCGGGTCGTGGGCGGCGGCGAGGAGGCTGATCCCGGCGCCGTACGAGACGCCCG
Source organism: Streptomyces sp. NPDC029956 (assembly GCF_055574655.1). Classification (NCBI taxonomy): domain Bacteria; kingdom Bacillati; phylum Actinomycetota; class Actinomycetes; order Kitasatosporales; family Streptomycetaceae; genus Streptomyces; species Streptomyces sp. NPDC029956. Next base: position 35,506 of record NZ_JBVHZJ010000028.1, read on the forward strand.
CCATGCCGATGTGTGCGGGGTCGGCGTCGGTGTGGGCGAGGGCCCAGTCGATCACCTTGGAGGCGTCCGCGATGTCCTTGGGGCCCGCGGTCTCTATCTCGCCGCCGGACTGCCAGAAGCCGCGCGAGTTGTAACTCACCACGATGTAACCCGAGTCGGCGAGCAGCTTGGCCTGGACGAGGTACTCGACCTGGGGCATGGCCCAGCTCGTGGGCAGCACGATCAGCGGGTGGCGGCCGGTGCCGGTGGACCCGGCGGGGGTGACGACGTTCGCCTTGAGGACGGTGCCGCCCTCCCCGGCGATGTCGACGAAGCGGATGCCGGTGCCGGCGGCCGCTGCGGCCTCGCCGGCCTGGGCGGCGGGTGCGAGCCCGAGGGCCGTCCCGGCCACGAGGGCGGCCGAGACGGCGAGGGCCAGGGGTGTGCGTCGCACGGGTCACTCCTCACTGGGGCACTGCTGGGTAGGCAGTACGGGAACTGATGGGGGGCAGTGAAAGTGACCCGACGGTAACCGCGAGGGCTTACCCGTGGTAACTGGTCGGTAAGTTACGTGCGGGTAACGATTGGCGGGCGCGCGGCCCCGTCCAGGAGGGAGACGGCCTCCGCGAAGTCCGCGTGGGCCTCCCCGTACCGGTCGGCGGCGACGAGGAACATGGCACGGTCGGCGAGGGAGCGGGCGGTGACCTCCGGCGAGCCGGGAAGACGACGGGCGAGCGCCACGCCGTCGTCGAAGAGGGGGCGCAGACACTCCCCGCCCCGGCGGGCACGCCACTCGTGGAGAACGACGGAACGCCGGACCAGCCGGTGGTGCACGTCCACCGCCTCGGCGACGCGTCCGGCCTCGGTCAGCTCGGCGACCCTCCTCTCGAGGTCGGGGATCTCGCCGAGGTAGGACTCCCTCGTGTCGGGGGACCAGTCCGTGCAGTCGGTCCCGAAGGGTGGCGCCGGCGCGTCCCGGCTCGCGGGCGGCTCGGCTGCCCGGCCCGACAGGGCGAACAGGGTGGACCACCAGGAGCGGGCGCTGCTCCGGCTGGAGGGCTCGCCCGACTCCGCCCGCCGGGCCAGGGTCCCGAGGGCCTCCCGTCGATCCGCGGCGGCCTCCTCCCGCCGACCGCGGGCCTCGAACATCCCGGAGCGGTGGACGAGTTCCCACACCAGGTCGGCCGGCGGGTACTCCTCGGCCTCCACCTCGGTCCGGGTGAGGTCCACGAGCTCCGTGAAGATCACCAGCGCCTCCTCGTGCCGTCCGGCGGCGTCGAGCTCCGCCGTCTTCTCGACCGCGACCGAGAAGGCGAGATCCAGCCGGCTCGGCACGGTGTGCCGGCCGCGGATGTCGGCCGCCTCCCCGTGACGCCCCTCCTCGGCGAGCATCGTCGCCAGCCGCCACCGGCCGTACCCGGGACTCTGTACCTGGCCCCGTTCGAAGGCGAGCCGCCCCGCCTCGGCCATCTCCTCGCACACGGAGAAGGCCTGGGCGCGCTGCCCGACCGTGAGCAACGTGCGCTGGTACGCGGTCAGGACGCGGCAGACCACCTCGGCCCGGTTCGGTTCGTCGGCGTCGATGCGCCGTGCGGCGTCCGCGGCCTCCGCGAGGAGGGCGAGCCGCAGGTCCACGCCGCCCCGGCTCTCGACCTCGTACCCGTACGAGACCAACGCCCCCGCCAGCTTCGGCAGGTAGGCCGACGGGCTCACCCGTGCGAGCACGCGGTACGCCTGGACCTCCTGGGAGAGGCTCGGCCGGTCGGATCCGAGCAGCATCGTCCGTGCCCGCAGCACCGCATCATGATCGATCTTCTCGGAGTGGTTCATGACGGTGATTCTGGGATCCGGCCGAGGGGCCGGACAAGGCTGTCGAAGTGTGCGATCAGTCCTACGAAAACCGCCCCTGACCTGTCATGATGGATGTGTCATCACCCCTTGCAGGGAGGCGCGGTGCAGGAGTCGAGCGGCGTACCCGACGTCTTCGACCCACGGATCTACGCGACCGGCATCCCGCACGACCGCTTCCGTGCCCTGCGCGACCACACGCCGGTCGCCCGGCAGGAGGAGCCCGGGATCCTGGGCTGGCCCGCGGGCTCCGGCTTCTGGGCCGTCACCCGGCATGCCGATGTCGTCCGGGTGCTGAAGGACCCGGGCACGTACTCGTCCTGTCTCGGCGCCACCCAGATCCGGGACCCCGACCCCGCCGATCTGCCGTTCATCCGGCGCATGATGCTCAATCAGGACCCGCCCGGGCACGGCCGGTTGAGGCGTCTCGTCAGCCGGGCCTTCACCCCGGGGCGGATCGAGAGATTCGGCGCCACCGCGCGCGAGCGCGCCCGCCGGCTGCTCGCCGGGGCGATCGACGCCGGGGGCGAGGTGGACCTCGTCCGGGCCGTCACCGACGACTACGCCCTGCTCAATCTCACCGATCTGCTCGGAGTGCCTCCGAGCGACCGGGGCCTGCTGCACACCTGGACCGAGCGGGTCATCGCCTACCAGGACCCCGACGAACCGCCCGTCCTCGACGACGAGGGCCGTCCCGTCAATCCGCGGTCGCCCGCGATGCTCGCCGAGATGTTCGGCTACGCGCAGGAACTCGCCGCCCACAAACGCGCGCATCCCGCCGATGACGTGATGAGCGTGCTCGCCACCTCCGAACTCGCCGACGCCGAGCTGGAGATGTTCTTCTTCCTGCTGACCGTCGCCGGGAACGACACGGTCCGCAGCGCCGCCCCCGGCGGTCTGCTCGCCCTCGCCGAACACCCGGACGAGCAGCGGAGACTGTGGTCGGGCGAGGTCGCCACCGACACGGCCGTGGACGAACTCCTGCGCGTACACCCGCCCGTGCTCTCCTTCCGGCGCACGGCGGCCATCGACACCGAACTCGCCGGCCAGCCGATCCGCCGCGGCGACAAGGTCGTCGTCTTCCACGCCTCCGCCAACCACGACGAGCGCGTCTTCCCCGACCCGCACCGCCTCGACCTCGGCCGGACCCCGAACCCCCACGTGTCCTTCGGCGGCGGCCCGCACGTCTGCCTCGGCGCGCACTTCGCCCGGCTTCAGCTCCGCGTGCTCCACGAGGAGGTGCGCCGGGCCTGCGGCGGCCTCGAACTCGTCGGAGAACCCCGGCGCCTCGTCTCCAACTTCATCAACGGCATCAAGTCGCTGCCGGTGCGACTGCCGGGGCCGTCCGTGCCGCGCGCGTGACGTCGGCCACCAGTTCCACCACATCGGGGCCGTACGCCTGCGAGTTGACGACCTTCAGGAGCACCACGAAGGACCCGGAGCGGTGCAGTCGCGCCAAGTCCGTGTAGTGACGGGCCAGATAGCGGGTGGCCGCCTGGTTGGTGATGGCCCGCTGTCCGCAGAAGAGGAACACCGGGCGGCCGCCCTCCCCGGCGGTGAGACGGGCGAGGATCACGTACTCGCTGACCCCGGGCTCCGAGGGATAGCGGTCACCGCCGACCACGAACGCCCCGCGGTCCGCGCTCGGCTCGACCTCGACGTTCACCTCGATGCCCGGGAGCAGGGTCGCCAGATGGGCGGCCATCCGCCGGTTCGAGTAGGGGCCGCCGACGCAGAACTCCGTCCGGTCGCCGAACCCCTGGTGCGTCTGATCGTGCGAGAGGATCCGCGCCTGCGCCCCGCAGTCCTTGATCAGCGCGGACAGTTCAAGCAGCGCGAACACGTCGAACCGGTGGACCGAGCGGTCGCCGCCCGACTCCCTGTTCACCACGAGCAGGCACTCCGCGTTCCCCGGCAGGCCGAAGAACTCCTGCTTGCGGCGGAGCCTCCGCCGCCAGAGGTACGTGCGGCCCAGCCAGCCGAGCGACGCGCTGACCCCCGTGGCCAGCACGCCGAGCACGATGTTGCGCAGGTCTTCGTCCATGGGCGCGCATGCTAGCGGGGAAACGGCCTTCTGTTCGAGGCGGTCCTGACGTGAGGGCCGGGGGAAGTTACGCTGCGCGGACGGTCATTGACTGGAGGTAGGGAATGCGTCGGTCCGCCGCTGGAAAGGTCTCCGTTCTCGCCGTCGCGGCGACGGTGCTCTCGATGGGTGCCGCCGCCCCGCCCACGGCCCCACCGGCCGCACCTCCACCGCCCGTCAAGGAACCCGTCGCCGTCGGGTACGGCGGCGCGGTCGCCAGCGTGGACGCCGACGCCTCGGCCGCCGGTGTCGAAGTGCTCCGCAAGGGCGGCAACGCCGTGGACGCCGCCGTCGCCGTCGCGGCCGCGCTCGGCGTCACCGAGCCCTACTCGGCGGGCATCGGGGGCGGCGGCTACCTCGTCTACTACGACGCGAAGAGCCGTACGGTCCACACCGTCGACGGACGCGAGACCGCGCCGCGCTCGGCGGACACGAACCTCTTCGTGGAGAACGGCGCGCCGATCCCCTTCGAGGAGGGGATGACCAGCGGCCGCGGCGTCGGCACCCCCGGCACCCCGGCGACCTGGAAGACCGCGCTCGACGCCTGGGGCAGCAAGCGGCTCGGCACCCTGCTCGAACCCGCCGAGCGGCTCGCCCGCGACGGCTTCACGGTCGACGCCACCTTCCGCGCCCAGACCGCCGGCAACGAGGCGCGGTTCCGCGACTTCCCCGCCAGCTCCGCACTCTTCCTTCCGGGCGGGCAGTTGCCCGCCGTCGGGTCGGTGTTCAAGAACCCCGACCTGGCCCGTACCTACGAGAAGCTGGGGCGCGAGGGCGTCGGCGCGCTCTACCGGGGTCCGCTCGCCCGGGACATCGTGAACACCGTCCGTACGCCCCCGGTCCGCGAGGGCGCCACCCGGAAGGTCCGGTCCGGCGATCTGACGGAACGTGACCTCGCCGCGTACCGGACCGTGTTCCGCAAGCCCACCCGGGTCTCGTACCGGGATCTCGACGTCTACGGCATGCCCCCGTCCTCCTCCGGCGGTACGAGCGTCGGCGAGGCCCTCAACATCCTGGAGGGCACCGACCTCGCGGGCGCCTCCCAGGCCCGCTACCTGCACCGCTTCATCGAGTCGAGCCGCATCGCCTTCGCCGACCGGGGCCGCTGGGTCGGCGACCCCGCCTTCGAGTCCGTGCCGACGCGCGGACTGCTCTCCCAGCGGTACGCCGACTCCCGCGCCTGCCTGATCCGCGACGACGCCGCCCTGACCAGTCCCCTCGCGCCCGGCGACCCCGACAGCCCGGTGCCGTGCGCGAGCGGTGGCACCGCGGCCCCGACCACGTACGAGGGGGAGAACACCACCCACCTCACGGTGGCCGACAAGTGGGGCAACGTCGTCGCCTACACCCTCACCATCGAATCCACCGGCGGCAGCGGGATCACCGTGCCCGGCCGCGGCTTCCTGCTCAACAACGAGCTGACCGACTTCTCCTTCGCCCCGGCCAACCCGGCCGTGCACGACCCGAACCTGCCCGGCCCCGCCAAGCGGCCGCGCTCCTCGATCTCGCCGACGATCGTCCTCGACGGCCTGGACCGGCCGGTCCTCGCGCTCGGGTCGCCGGGCGGCGCGACCATCATCACGACGGTGCTCCAGACCCTCACCGGAGTCGTCGACCGGGGCCTGCCGCTCGTCGACGCGATCGCCGCGCCGCGGGCCAGTCAGCGCAACCAGGCCACCACCGAACTCGAACCCGGCCTGTGGAACAGCCCGGTCAGGGCGGAACTCGAAGCCATCGGACACGGCTTCCGGCAGAACCCGGAGATCGGCGCGGCGACCGGCGTCCAGCGCCTGCCGGACGGCCGCTGGGTGGCCGCGGCCGAGACCGTCCGCAGGGGCGGAGGCTCGGCGATGGTGGTCAGGCCGGCGGGGAAGTAGCGGCGGAGGAGGGGGGGAGGGGGCGCACGGGTGCCTCCTCCCCCCTTGTGGTGGAGGCGCGTGCCGCACCGTGCGTCCTGCGTGTCCCGCAGTGGACGTGCCCGCCCCCGCGCGTCCTCGTCGCCTGGCGGGGGGACGTGGTCCCCCAGCTCGTCCTCCGCGTCCTACAGGGCCGTCAGCACCCACGGGCCCTGGTCCGTGACGGCCACCGTGTGCTCCGCGTGCGAGGCGCGCGAGCCGTCGAGCGTGCGGATGGTCCAGCCGTCGCGCGCCGTGTAGTGGTCGTCCGTGCCGCCCCCGATGAGCATCGGCTCGATCGCGAGCACCATTCCACGGCGCAGTCTCATGCCCCGGCCCGGCCGTCCCTCGTTGGGGACGCCCGGGTCCTCGTGCATCGTGCGGCCGATGCCGTGGCCGCCGAAGCCGTCCGGGACGCCGTACCCGGCGGCGCGGCACACCCGGCCGATCGCGTGCGCGATGTCACCGATGCGGTTGCCGACGACGGCGGCCGCGATGCCCGCCTCCAGGGCCTCCTCCGCCGCGGCGATCAGCCGGGTGTCCTCCGGCCGGGCCGGGCCGACCGTGAAGCTGATCGCCGAGTCGCCCGCCCAGCCGCCGAGCAGGGCCCCGCAGTCCGCCGAGACCAGGTCGCCCGGGGCGAGCCGGGTGTCGTCCGGGATGCCGTGGACGATCGCGTCGTTCACGGAGACGCAGACGACCGCGGGGAACGGCACCGGCGCCCACTCCGGGCGGTAGCCGAGGAACGGCGATCCGGCGCCCGCCTCGGCGAGGACCTCCCGCGCGGCCCGGTCCAGGTCGGTCAGCGGCACACCGGGCGCCGCCTTCTCCCGTACGGCCGCGAGGGCGCGGGCCACCACCCGCCCCGCCTCACGCATCGCGGCCAGGTTCTCGTTCGTCTTGATCTCCACCATGCCAATTACTATACCGGTATTAGTATGGCGTCATGGTGCGCACACCCCTGACCCCCGAAGAGCGCGAGCGCGGCGAGCGACTCGGCCTGTTCCTGCGCCAGGCGCGCGGCGAACGGTCGATGGTGGAGATCGCCGCCGCCGCCGGCCTGTCCGCCGAGACCCTCCGCAAGATCGAGACGGGCCGGGCCCCGACCCCGGCGTTCTTCACCGTCGCGGCCCTCGCCCGGGTCCTCGGCCTCTCCATGGACGAGCTGGTCGTCCGCTGCGCACTCGCGCCCGCCTGACGGCCCGGACCCCGAGTACGTCGGAATTCGGTGGCGTGACGGACCGGCGCGGGCGACCATGCGAAGCATGAGCGACGAACCCGCACGATGGACCGCGGCGACCGTCTACCCCGACATGTGGGCGGACCCGGACGACGACCCCCGCAACAACAACGGGGGCGCCGCCTCCGAGGGTGAGCTCGCGACCTTGCGGGACGGCCTGCGGGACTTCCGTCTGACCCTCCGGATGAAGTGCGAGGGGCTGGACGCGGAGCAGCTGGCCCGCCGGTCGGTCCCGCCGTCGACCATGTCGCTGCTCGGTCTGATCCGGCACCTCGCCGAGGTGGAGCGGGACTGGCGCAACTGGATCGGCGACGGTGAACCGCTGCCGAAGCTGTACGGCAGGAAGGACGCGGACTTCGACGGGGCCGTCGCCGAACAGGCCGTGGTCGACGCCGCGTACGCCGATCTGGAGCGCGAGCAGGCGGCGCTCGACGCCGAACTGGCCGAGTTCCCCGACCTGGGCGCCCGGGTGGGGAAGGGCGCGATCGCGATCCGGGAACTGATGGTGCACCGGATCGACGAGTACGCCCGCCACTGCGGCCACGCCGACCTGCTGCGCGAGTGCGTCGACGGCAGGGTCGGCCAGTGACGGCCGTCCGGTGGCGGGAGACCCTGGCCCACGCCCCCGGCCCGACCCCGGCATAGGCTCCCGGGCATGATGCCCGAAGAGCTGCGGCGCGGCCGCTACGTCAGCCTGACCACCTTCCGCAAGAACGGCACGGGGGTCGCGACACCCGTCTGGTACGCGGTGGACGGCGACGCACTGTACGCCTGGACCCGCACGGACTCCTGGAAGGTCAAGCGGCTGCGGAACGACCCGAGGGTCGAGGTCGCCGTCTGCGACCTGCGTGGCAACATCGCCGAGGGCACCGAGCGCTTCACCGGCGAGGGCCGGCTGGTGACGGGGGACGAGCTGCGCCGGATCCGCGGGCTGCTCTCGCGCAAGTACACCTGGCAGTACTGGCTGACCGACGTGCCCGCCATGCTCGTCCGGCTCGGAAAGCGTCCGCACACCGGGATCGTCGTGCGATTCGGGTGAAGCGGGAGGCGGGGCACACACAGGAAAACGGTCCGTAGTCGTCCCGTAACACGACTGCGGTCCAATACCCGCGGACCGGAAGGTTCCAGTCGACGGCGGGGCAGGTGCGGATCGCATGACGGTGTATCAACTCCCGGTGGAAGCAGCCATGTTCAGGCAGTGGTTGACGGAGCTCGCGCGCCGCATCCCACCGGGCGGCTGGTACGCGGTCTTCGCCGAACGGGACCCGGAGGGGCTGCGCGCCTGCTTCGACGGGACGGAGCTCCTGCCCTGGGACATCGCCGAGTCCCTGCTCCAGGACGCCGGCGAACCGTTCGGGGGGCCGTTCGCCCTCCGGGGCAGGACGCTGTACGCGGCGGCCGCCGGCGCCCACGACCGCCGCCCCGGCGCGGCGGAGGCGCTCACCGAGCGCCGCGAGCTCATGGAGCGCGAACGCCGGTACGCCGAGTCCCGCGCCCGCGAACTGGGCGACCGGCTCCGCGCGGCCCCGGCTCCCGGCCCGGACGACAGATCCCGCCTGGAGCACGACCTGGCCTGGACGCGCGACGACCACGCGCGGGCGACGGCGCGGGTCGCCGACCTGACGGGACGGCTCGCACGGCTGGGGGAGTGGGGCGAGAGCGGGGCGACCCCGGGGCCGCCGCCCAGGCCCATGGCCCCGGCCGGCCCGCCCGGGCCCGTTCCGTCGGTGGTGGCGGTCACGGCGGCCGCCCCGCCAGCCGAGCCACCGTCCCCGCCGACCAAGCCCCTCTCCCCGCCTGCCAAGCCCCTCTCCCCGCCTGCCGAGCCCCTCTCCCCGCCTGCCGGGTCGCCCGCCCCGCCGGCCGAGCCGTCCGTCCGCACCGCCGGCCCCAAGCGCCGCCCGCGGGGCGCGCGGTACGCGTGGCTGGACGGTGGCGCCGAGGACCAGGGGCCGGTGGCCGCACCCATGCCTGCGCCCGCTCCCGTACTGCCCGTCGGGGGAGCGGCGCCGCGAGGGGCCCGGTTCGGGGGCGCCGTCCCGACCGCCGAGGCCGCCGCGCCCGGTGGTGCCGACCGGGCCGCGCTCTCCGACGCCGACACGGCAGAGGCGGGCCGCGCCGCCGCGAACGCGGTCTACGCGCTCCAGCGGCTCCGCGCCCAGGGCCGTAGCGGCGAGGCCCACGCGCTGCTCTGCGAGGCGCTCGGCGGTCCGCCCGCCCGGCTGCCCGCCCTCGCCGGGGAGCTGCACCGGGCCGGGCTCGGCGCCGACTGGTCCATCCTGCTCTGGGAGGCGGCCTCGCTGCCGCCCGGCCGACTCGCCGCCGTCGCCGGGGCGCTCGCCGACGCGGGCAGGGCCGCCGACTGCGAGCACCTCCTCCGCCAGGGCGTGGCCCGCCCCGTCGAGGAGCTCGCCGGGGCGTGCTCCGCCCTGCGCGCCGAAGGCCACCACCGCGAAGCCCTCGCACTGCTCACCGCCTTCGTCCGGGTCCGTGCCCCCGAGGACGCCGCCCGCCTCGCGGCCGAGGATCCGCGGGGGCTCGCGCCCCAACTCCGCGAGGCCGCCCGAGCGGTGTCCGCGGCCCGCGAGAGCGACCTGATGCACGCCTTCCGCGTGGCCGGCCTCGCGGGCGCGTGACCCGGCCGGGCGGGCTCCGGCGGCCGGCCCGTGGGCTCCGGTACGGCCCGGAGGGCTCCCCTCACGCGCACCGGAACCCCGTCCCGCGCGCACCGGAATCACGTCGCACGCGCCACGGCGTCCCGCCTCGCGGGGCAGGCCCGCAACCGTACGTCTCCGTCATGCCCGGACGTGCCGGTACGTGTCGGTACGTGTCCGACGTGGACCACTCGGGTATGAAACATGATCGACCCCGCCGCTTCCCGGCGGCGGTCTTGCTCCGGGGTGTGACGGGGCTTACGTTCTCCTCCTACGCATCGCGTCTACGTGCGTAGAGGCTCTCTGACGCCGTGCCGAAGGAGCAGATCATGACCGACGTCGTACGCGCCGCGCTCGTCCAGGCGACCTGGACCGGCGACACCGAATCCATGATCGCCAAACACGAGGAGTACGCCCGGGAGGCCGCCCGTCAGGGTGCCAAGGTGATCGGCTTCCAGGAGGTGTTCAACGCCCCCTACTTCTGCCAGGTCCAGGAGCCCGAGCACTACCGGTGGGCCGAGCCCGTCCCCGACGGCCCCACCGTCAGCCGGATGCGGGACCTCGCCCGGGAGACCGGGATGGTGATCGTGGTGCCCGTCTTCGAGGTCGAGGGCGAGGGCTTCTACTACAACACCGCCGCCGTGATCGACGCCGACGGCAGCTACCTCGGCAAGTACCGCAAGCACCACATCCCCCAGGTCAAGGGCTTCTGGGAGAAGTACTACTTCCGCCCGGGGAACGCCGGCTGGCCGGTCTTCGACACGGCCGTCGGCCGCGTCGGCGTCTACATCTGCTACGACCGGCACTTCCCCGAGGGGTGGCGTCAACTCGGGCTCAACGGAGCTCAGTTGGTCTACAACCCCTCGGCCACCCACCGTGGTCTCTCCTCCTACCTCTGGCAGCTGGAGCAGCCCGCCGCGGCCGTCGCCAACGAGTACTTCGTCGCCGCCATCAACCGCGTCGGCGTCGAGGAGTACGGCGACAACGACTTCTACGGCACGAGCTACTTCGTCGACCCGCGGGGGAAGTTCGTCGGCGACGTCGCCTCCGACAAGGCCGAGGAACTCCTCGTCCGCGACCTCGACTTCGGACTCATCGAACAGGTCCGCCAGCAATGGGCCTTCTACCGGGACCGGCGCCCCGACGCGTACGACGGGCTGGTGCAGCCGTGAGCAGCCTCTTCGAACGGCACAGGGCCGTCATCCCCGACTGGGTCGCCCTCTACTACAAGGACCCGATCGAGATCACCCACGGCGAGGGCCGCCACGTCTGGGACGCCGACGGACGCCGGTACCTCGACTTCTTCGGCGGCATCCTCACCACCATGACCGCCCACGCCCTGCCCGAGGTCACCAAGGCCGTCGCCGAGCAGGCCGGGCGGATCATCCACTCCTCGACGCTCTACCTCAACCGCCCGATGGTGGAGCTCGCCGAACGGATCGCCGGACTCTCCGGCATCCCCGACGCCCGCGTCTTCTTCACCACCTCCGGCACCGAGGCCAACGACACGGCGCTGCTCCTCGCGACCGCGTACCGCCGGTCGAACCAGATCCTCGCCATGCGGAACAGCTACCACGGCCGTTCCTTCTCCACCGTCGGCATCACCGGCAACCGCGCCTGGTCGCCCACCAGCCTCTCGCCGCTGCAGACCCTGTACGTCCACGGCGGCGTCCGTACCCGCGGCCCGTACGCCCGGTACACCGACGAGCAGTTCATCGAGGCCTGCGTCGCCGACCTCGAGGACCTCCTCGGCCACACCCGGGACGTCGCCGCGCTCATCGCCGAACCCATCCAGGGCGTCGGCGGCTTCACGGCCCCGCCCGACGGTCTGTACGCCGCCTTCCGCCGGGTCCTCGACCGGCACGGCATCCTGTGGATCTCCGACGAGGTGCAGACCGGCTGGGGCCGTACCGGCGAGCACTTCTGGGGCTGGCAGGCCCACGACCAGGCCGGGCCGCCCGACATCCTCACCTTCGCCAAGGGCATCGGCAACGGCATGTCCGTCGGCGGAGTCGTCGCCCGCGGCGACATCATGAACTGCATCGACGCCAACTCCATCTCCACCTTCGGCGGTTCGCCCATCACCATGGCCGCCGGCCTGGCCAACCTCTCGTACCTCCTGGAGCACGACCTCCAGGGCAACGCGCGCCGGGTCGGCGGTCTGCTCATCGAGCGGATCAGGGCGGCCTGCGCCGGGGTCGAGGCGGTACGGGAGGTACGCGGCCGCGGCCTCATGATCGGCATCGAGCTCACCGAACCTGGCACCGAGCGGGCGAACCCGGACGCGGCCGCCACCGTCCTGGAGGCCGCCCGCGAGAACGGCCTGCTGATCGGCAAGGGCGGCGGCCACAACACCAGCATCCTGCGCATCGCCCCACCGCTCTCCCTCACCGTCGCCGAGGCGGAGGAGGGCGCGGCGATGCTCGAAGCGGCCCTGCGAGAGCTGTAGCCACACCGTCCCGCCGTATCGAGATCGGCACGCCGCATCGAGCAGGGAGAGTCCCGTGAGCATCCGAACCGTCATCCGGGGCGGCCTCGTCGTCACCGCCGCCGACGAACTCCACGCCGACGTGCTGATCGAGGACGGCCGCGTGGTCGCCCTCGCGGCCCACGGCTCCGACGCGGCGGCCGCCTGGACCGCCGACCGGACGATCGACGCCACCGACCGCTACGTGCTGCCCGGTGGCGTCGACGCCCACACCCACATGGAACTGCCCTTCGGCGGCACCTTCGCCTCCGACACCTTCGAGACCGGGACCCGTGCCGCCGCCTGGGGCGGCACCACCACCATCGTCGACTTCGCCGTCCAGAGCGTCGGCCAGGCCCTGCGCGAAGGACTCGACGCCTGGTACGCCAAGGCCGACGGCAACTGCTCGATCGACTACGCGTTCCACATGATCCTCTCCGACGTCAACGAGCACACGCTCAAGGAGATGGACAAGCTCGTCCAGGAGGGCATCACCTCCTTCAAGCTCTTCATGGCCTACCCCGGCGTCTTCTACAGCGACGACGGCAAGATCCTGCGGGCCATGCAGCGCTCCGCCGACAACGGCGGGCTGATCATGATGCACGCCGAGAACGGCATCGCCATCGACGTCCTCGTCGAGCAGGCCCTCGCCCGCGGCGAGACCGATCCCCGCTACCACGGGGAGGTCCGCAAGGCGCTCCTGGAGGCGGAGGCCACCCACCGGGCGATCCAGCTCGCCCGGGTGGCGGGCGCACCCCTCTACGTCGTGCACGTCTCGGCGGAGGAGGCGGTCGCCGAGATCGCGACGGCCCGCGACAAGGGGCTGCCCGTCTTCGGCGAGACCTGTCCCCAGTACCTCTTCCTCTCCACCGACAACCTCGCGGAGCCGGACTTCGAGGGCGCGAAGTACGTGTGCAGCACCCCGCTCCGGCCGAAGGAGCACCAGGCGGCGCTCTGGCGCGGACTGCGGACGAACGACCTCCAGGTGGTCTCCACCGACCACTGCCCGTTCTGCTTCGTCGGGCAGAAGGACCTCGGCCGCGGCGACTTCTCGAAGATCCCCAACGGCCTGCCGGGGGTGGAGCACCGGATGGACCTCCTGCACCAGGCCGTCGTCGACGGGCACATCTCGCGACGCCGCTGGATCGAGATCGCCTGCGCGACACCGGCCAGGATGTTCGGCCTGTACCCGCAGAAGGGCACGATCGCCCCGGGAGCCGACGCCGACGTCGTGATCTACGACCCGCACACCGTCCAGACCCTGTCCGCCGAGACCCACCACATGAACGTCGACTACTCGGCGTACGAGGGGAGGACGGTCACCGGCCGGGTCGAGACCGTCCTCTCGCGGGGCGAGGTCGTCATCGACCAGCGCACGTACGTCGGTCACGCCGGTCACGGCACCTTCGTGCCGCGTTCCACCTGTCAGTACCTGAACTAGGAGAGCGACGTTGGATTTTGGACTCGTCCTGCAGACCGACCCGCCGGCGTCGCAGGTCGTCGGGCTGATGCGCCGGGCGGAACGCAACGGCTTCCGCTACGGGTGGACCTTCGACTCCGCCGTCCTGTGGCAGGAACCCTTCGTCATCTACAGCCAGATCCTCGAGCACACCACCAAGCTGCACGTGGGCCCGATGGTGACCAACCCGGGGACCCGTACGTGGGAGGTGACCGCCTCCACCTTCGCCACGCTCAACGACATGTTCGGCAACCGCACCGTCTGCGGCATCGGCCGCGGGGACTCGGCGATGCGCGTCGCCGGCCGCAGGCCGAACACCCTGGCCCGCCTCGGCGAGGCCATCGACGTCATCCGTGACCTCGCCGAAGGCCGCGAGGCACAGGTCGACGGCAACCCGGTCCGCATCCCGTGGATCAAGAACGGGAGGCTCCCCGTCTGGATGGCGGCGTACGGGCCCAAGGCGCTCGCGCTGGCCGGACAGAAGGCCGACGGCTTCATCCTGCAGCTCGCCGACCCCTTCCTCACCGAATGGATGGTCAAGGCGGTCCGCCAGGCCGCCGCGGACGCCGGCCGCGACCCCGAAGCGCTCACGATCTGCGTGGCCGCGCCCGCCTACGTCACCGCCGACGACTCCCCGGAAGCCCTGGCGCACGCCCGCGAGCAGTGCCGCTGGTTCGGCGGCATGGTCGGCAACCACGTCGCCGACCTGGTCGCCAAGTACGGCGAGCACTCCGACATGGTCCCAGAGGAGCTCACCGCTTACATCAAGGACCGGCACGGCTACGACTACTCCCACCACGGCCGCGCCGGGAACCCCGACACCCGGTTCGTCCCCGACGAGATCGTCGACCGCTTCTGCCTCCTGGGCCCGGCCGAGGCCCACATCGAGAAGCTGCGGCGACTGCGGGAGATGGGCGTGGACCAGTTCGCCGTGTACGCCATGCACGACGCGAAGGAGACCACGATCGACACCTACGGCTCGGAGGTCGTCCCCGCCCTCCGCTGACACCCCCCGGGCAGACGGGAGTCCGACGACACGGCCGAGGGCCCGGCGCACCACCGCGCGGCCGGGCCCCCCGTCCGGGACTCCGCGATCAGAGGAACCATGCACAGCAAGCAGCGCCTCATCGAGCAGAGGCTCCTCCGGGTCCTCGACCAGCGCATCCGGCCGGCGGTCCACGCCCGTACCGTCCCCCTCTCCGTGGCGATCTGGAACGCCCCCGGCGAGCCGGTCCCCGTGGCCGAGGGCCTGGCCGCCCCGTACGAGCCGGTGTCGCTCGGCCACCGGTGGGGGCCACCGTGGTCCACCAGCTGGTTCCGGATCAGCGGCAGGATCCCCGAGGAGTGGGCGGGCCACCGGGTCGAGGCGGTCGTCGACCTCGGCTTCGACGCCACCGGTGCGGGCTTCTCCAGCGAGGGCCTGGCCCATCGCCCGGACGGCAGCGTCGTGAAGGCCCTCAACCCCCGCAACGCCCACCTTCCGGTCGCCGACCCGGCAGTCGGCGGCGAGGAGTTCACGTACTACGTCGAAGCCGCCGCGAACCCGAACCTGGTCGGCTCCCAGACTCCCACCAGGAACGGGGACCGGCCCGCCTGGCTGTCCGGAACCGGCTCCGCGGGCGCCCCCCTCTACCAGCTGCTCCGCCTGGACCTCGCGGTCTTCGACACCGAGGTCTGGGAACTCGCCCAGGACCTCGACGTCCTCGGCGGGCTCATGCGCGAGCTTCCCGAGGCCGAACCGCGCCGCTGGCGGATCCAGCAGGCCGTCGAGAAGGCGCTGGACGCCCTCGACCTGCAGGACGTCTCCGGCAGCGCCACCGCCGCCCGCGCACAGCTGCGTCCGGCGCTCGCCGCCCCCGCGGCTCCCGGCGCCCACCGGGTCTCGGCCGTGGGACATGCCCACATCGACTCCGCCTGGCTGTGGCCGCTCCGCGAGACGGTACGGAAGGTCGCCAGGACGCTGTCCAACGTCACCCACCTGATGGACGACCACCCCGGCTTCCGTTTCGCCATGTCCCAGGCGCAGCAACTGGCCTGGCTCAGGGAACAGCGTCCCGAGGTCTACGCCCGGGTCCGGGAGAAGGCGGCGAGCGGACAGTTCCTCCCCGTGGGCAGCCTGTGGGTGGAAGCCGACACCAACATGACCGGCGGCGAGGCCCTCGCCCGCCAGCTGATCCACGGAAAGCGCTTCTACCTCGACGAGTTCGGCGTCGAGACCGAGGAGATGTGGCTGCCCGACACCTTCGGCTACAACGCGGCCCTGCCGCAGCTGATGAAGCTCGCCGGCGTGCGCTGGTTCCTCACCCAGAAGCTCTCCTGGAACACCACCGACAGGTTCCCCCACCACACCTTCTGGTGGGAGGGCATCGACGGCACCCGGATCTTCAGCCACTTCCCGCCCGTCGACACCTACAACGCCCAGCTCACCGGCGCCGAACTCGCCCACGCCGTAAGCAACTTCCGGGACAAGGAGGCCGCCAACAGCTCGCTGCTCCCGTTCGGTCACGGAGACGGCGGCGGAGGCCCCACCCGGGAGATGCTGGCCCGCGCGGCCCGCCTGGCGGACCTGGAGGGCTCACCCAGGGTCGTCGTCGAGAGCCCGGCGGACTTCTTCGAGCGGGCGCACGGGGAGTACCCCGACGCTCCGGTGTGGCTCGGGGAGCTCTACCTGGAGTTCCACCGCGGCACGCTCACCAGCCAGCTGCGGACCAAGCAGGGCAACCGGCGCAGCGAGCACCTGCTTCGCGAGGCCGAGCTGTGGTCGGCCACCGCCGCCGTCCTCCGCACGGGGTTCGACTACCCGTACGAGGCACTCGACCGGCTCTGGAAGACGGTCCTGCTCCACCAGTTCCACGACATCCTGCCCGGCTCCTCCATCGGCTGGGTCCACCGGGAGGCGGAGGAGACCCACGCCGCCGTCGCCGCCGAACTGCGCGGGATCGTGGCCGCCGCCCAGCACGCCCTGGCAGGGGACGGCGAGGCCGGGGGAGACGACAGGACAGAGGGAGGAGGGGGAGGAGAAGGCGGCCACGGGGTCATGGTCTTCAACGCCTCACCCTTCAGCCGCGACGGCGTTCCGGCCCTCGGCGCCGCGCGGCGCACGACAACCCCCGCCCGGCCCGTCGTCCCCGTGCCCGCCCCCGCACCGTACGAAGGGAGTCACCTCCTCGACAACGGACTCGTCCGGGTCCGCATCGACGAACGGGGCCTGGTGACCTCGGCGTACGACATCACGGCCGACCGGGAAGCCCTGCCGCCGGGCGCCGCCGCCAACCTCCTCCAACTGCACCAGGACTTCCCCAACGCCTTCGACGCCTGGGACATCGACGTCTTCTACCGCAACACCGTGCACGACCTCCTCGACGCCGACTCGGTCTCCGCGGAGACCGGCGGCGTCCGCGTCGTCCGGACCGTCGGCGACTCCCGGATCGAGCAGCTGATCTCACTCGCCGAGGGGTCCCGGCGCCTGGACGTCGACACCGCTGTCGACTGGCAGGAGACCGAGAAACTCCTCAAGGCGGCCTTCCCGCTCGACGTCCGGGCCGACCACTCCAGCGCGGAGATCCCCTTCGGGCACATCCGCCGCCCCACGCACGCCAACACCAGCTGGGACGCGGCCAAGTTCGAGTTCTGCGCCCACCGCTTCCTGCACATCGGGGAACCGGGCTGGGGCGCCGCCCTGGTCAACGACTCGACGTACGGGCACGAGGTCACCCGCGGCGTCCGCCCCGACGGCGGGACGACCACGACCGCCCGGCTCACCCTGCTCCGCTCCCCCCGCTACCCCGACCCGGACGCCGACCGGGGCGGGCACCGGCTGCGGTACGGCCTCGTCATCGGCGCTGCCATCGCCGACGCCGTGCGCGAGGGGTACGCCTTCAACCTGCCCGAGCGCTCCGTCCCCGGCGGTACGAAGGCGGTCGCGACGGTAGCGCCGCTGGTCGCCACCGATGTCGAAGCCGTCGTCATCGACACGGTCAAGCTCGCCGACGACCGCTCCGGCGACGTCGTCGTCCGCCTCTACGAGGCTCACGGAGGCCGGGCCGCCACACGTCTGACCACCGGCTTCCCGCTGGAGTCGGCGACGGTGACGGATCTGCTGGAACGCGGCCTCGACACCGAGGCAGCCGACGAGGAAGGGGCCTCCGACGCCGTCCAGGACACCGTTCGGGCCGGGGCAGCCGCTGCGGCCGCCCGCACGGCCGACGGCCGGGTGTCCCTCACCCTCCGCCCCTTCCAGATCCTCACCCTGCGGCTACGACCCGTGCCGCTGAAGTGACCAAGCCCCCCGCCCGTCACGGGCCCTGGGGCTGCTCGGTGCCGTCCGGTGTGCCGGGCGGCACCGAGCGGCCGGTCACTGCAGGACGGCCTCGGCCCGCATGGCGAGGAAGTTCGCCTTGTAGGCATCGTGTGCCGCCGCGCCGGCGAGGCGGATCAGTGCCTCGTCGTTCTCCCGCAGGGAGGAGGTGTCCAGGTTGTGCGAGCCGGTGAAGGTCCACTTCGTGTCCGGGTGGCCCGCGTAATTGCCCTCGACGAGCAGGTACTTGGAGTGCACGAAGTAGCCGCCGGCGTCGAGGTGGTAGGGCTTGATGCGGGCGTGCCCCTGCAGGGTCGCGAGGTCGTTGGAGTCCTTGTAGACGATCTCGATCCAGCAGTCCTGGTCGGCCAGCGAGCGCAGCTTGACCGCGATCGCGTCCCGGTGCAGGGCCCATGCGGAGATCCGCACGATGGTCTTGTGGGAGGTCGTGCCGGTGGTCGTGTTCCCGGTGCAGGAGACGTTGTTCAGGAACCCGAGCACGACGTCGCCGCTCTGCTGCGGGAAGAAGTAGTACTTCGCGTCTCCGGCTTCGCCCGTCCGGTAGTAGTCGCTGTTCTTGCCCATGGCGGCGAGATCGTTGAAGTAGTCGGTGTACGCCGTGTAGAGCGCGGTGTTGCCGACCACGGTGTACGCGTTGTTCCACTGCCGGGTGGTGGACGACACCGTCTGGTTGGCGGAGCTCTGGATGACCACGTCCTCGGCGACGCCCGCGTCACCGACGCGGGAGAAGGTGAAGAACTTGTTGTGGTTGATCGGGTTGGTACCGCCCGCCGCGATGCAGGCGCCGCCCGCTGTGCAGACCTGAACCCAGGAGCCCTGGGACCTGTCGGTCCCCAGGGCGGCGATCAGGTTCTGCGCGGGCGCCGGGCTGGGCGCTTCGACGGACTTGTGGTCCAGGACGACGCGGACGTTGACGCCGCGCCCGTGCGCGGCGATCAGGGCATCGGTGAAGTCCTGGTCCTGCATGACGTACAGGGCCGCCCGCAGGGTGCGTCCCCCTTGGGTGTTGTCGATCGCCTCGATGATGTGGTTCTTCACGGCGTCCTGCTCGGCCGCCGTCCCCTTCGGGTTGTTGAAGACGGCCCCGGTGACGACGGGGGGCACGTCCTCGGCTGCGGCGGGGGCGGCGATGCCTGAGAACACAAGGGCGAGGGCGACCGACACGGTCGCCCAGAAACGCTGGCGGATGACTCCTCCTCGGCTGGATGGTGGCATGAGCCTGCCATGAGCTCCCCGCGAGCTGGAACGAAGGGGCCGCCAAGGCCGCCGGACGTGGACGGGAGGCCATGACCGGCTGACGTGGCGGTGAGCCGACAGGGGCCGGGATCACGGCCCCGGCCCGGCCCGCCGTCGCGTTCACGATGGATACGATCGGCCGATGAACGCCGCCGCCCCGCTCGCCGCCCCCGCGACGCCGACCGCTCCCGCTCTCCTGCTCCGGCCTTGGAGCGTCGACGACGTGGCGGAGCTGGTCGAGGCCCACCGCGATCCCGCTCTGCGCCGCTCGGCGGTGTCGCCGATCGAGACCGAGGGGGACGCACGGGCGTGGGTGCGGGCCCAGGAGGAGGCGCGTGCTGCGGGCGTGCGGCTCGGGTTCGCCGTCGTCGAGGCGCCGTTCGGTGCGGAGCCGCAGCGGCTGGCGGGCGGCGTCGTGCTCAAGGAGGTCGCGCCCGGCAGGCCGTCCGCCGAGGTCGGCTACTGGACCGCGGCACGGGCGCGCGGGCGGGGCGTGGCCCCCAGGGCCCTGGAAGCCCTCACCGCCTGGGCGTTCGCCTCCTTCCCGGCCGACGGGCCGGAACGCCTCGAACTCCTCCACCAGACCGACAACCTGGCCTCCTGCCGCGTCGCGGAGAAGTGCGGCTACGTGTTCGACAGCATCCTTCCCGCGACTCCTCCCGCCTTCCCGCTGGACGGCCATCTGCACGTACGCCGAAGGCCGTAGACGTCGCGCGGAGTCCGACGTGGTGCCGGGGGTCTACCCGCGTCCCACGTCGAGTGGAAGAATCGATCCCCCACTCCTTGGCTGCACGTGGTCCTCGACAGACCGCGACGGAGCCGTTCCGGCATGGCACCCCTCGCCCCTCCCCGGGCGACACCTCGTTCCGTCCTCCCCGCCGAACGAAGGGTTCCTCCGTATGACCGCAACCGTCCCCCCGGAAAGATCCGTAGGGCCCACCGAACCCGCCGCGCCCGTCGGCCGCGTCGAGCTCGCTCCCGGCGCCGCCCCCGACGACCCCCGCTTCGTCAACGACGACCTGCTCCCCGTCCCGGTCGCCCGGCGACGCTGGACCACCTACAACTTCGCCGCCCTCTGGGTCGGCATGGCCCACAACATCCCCTCCTGGATGCTCGCCTCCGGTCTCGTCGCCCTCGGCATGGACTGGAAGCAGGCGGTGCTCACCATCGCCCTCGCCAACGTCGTCGTCCTGCTGCCGATGCTGCTCACCGGGCACGCCGGACCCAAGTACGGAATCCCCTTCCCCGTCCTCGCCCGCGCCTCCTTCGGACTGCGCGGAGCGAACCTGCCCGCCCTCATCCGGGCCGGGGTCGCCTGCGCCTGGTTCGGCATCCAGACCTGGATCGGCGGCCAGGGCATCTTCGTCCTGCTCGACAAGGTCTTCGGCGGCGGCTGGGCGGACGCGTCGAGGATCGGAGGCCAGCCCTGGACCCTCTGGCTCTGCTTCGTCCTCTTCTGGGTCCTCGAACTCGCCATCATCTACCGGGGGATGGAGGCCCTGCGCCGTTTCGAGAACTGGGCCGCGCCCTTCGTCATCGTCGGCGCGCTCGTCCTCCTCGGCTGGATCGCCGTCAAGGCCGGCGGCCTCGGCCCCCTGCTCGACCAGCCGTCGAAGCTCGGCTGGGGCGCCGACTTCTGGCCCGTCTTCTTCCCCGCCCTCATGGGCATGATCGCCTTCTGGGCGACGCTCAGCCTCAACATCCCCGACTTCACCCGCTTCGGCGCCGGCCAGCGCTCCCAGGTCCTCGGTCAGTCCCTCGGACTGCCCACCACCATGACCCTGTTCGCGTTCCTGTCGGTGCTCGTCACCTCAGGCTCCCAGGCCGTGTACGGGGCGCCCGTCTGGGACCCGGTGGCACTCGCCGCCAAGGCCGACAGCGTCTTCGGGCTGCTCTTCGCCCTCGTGACCGTGCTGGTCGCCACCCTGTCGGTGAACATCGCCGCGAACGTCGTCTCCCCGGCGTACGACCTCGCGAACCTCGCCCCGAGACTCATCAACTTCCGTACGGGCGCGCTGATCACCGGAGTCGTCGGCGTGCTCATCATGCCGTGGAAGCTCACCGCCACCCCCGAGCTGTACATCTTCACGTGGCTCGGTCTGGTCGGCGGTCTCCTCGGCACGGTCGCGGGCATCCTGATCGCCGACTACTGGCTCGTCCGCCGTACCGTCCTCGACCTGGCGGGGCTCTACCGTGCCGACGGGCCCTACTGGTACCGGGGCGGCTGGAACCCGGCGGCGGTGCTCGCCTTCGTGGTCGGCGGTGTCCTCGCCGTCGGCGGCTCCCACTCGGCCCCGGGCACCGGCCCCTTCCCCGAGGACGGTCTGATCCCCTTCCTGAAACCCCTGTCCGACTACGGCTGGGCGGTGGGCCTCGCCGCCTCGCTGTTCCTCTACACGGCCCTCATGGGACGCGGGGCAGCCGGCCGATCGTCCGCTCGATCCAGCTGAGATAGGAGTGCACCCGGGTGTTCACGGCGGGAGTGTCGGTGGCGCACTCCTTGCCGTAGGACACCAGACCGACGACCGTCGGCCGCCCCCGGACCACCCGGACCAGGGGGCCGCCGGAGTCGTACTGGCAGGTGTCACGCCCGGGGGCGTACGTACAGATCTGGGTGGGGGCGACCTGCGCCATGCCCCGGCTCGCGCAGGCCGAGTTGCTCATGGTGGACAGGGCCACGGTCCGCAGCACGTCGGACGTGGGGCCGCCGAACGAGGTGGTGCCCCAGCCCGGCACCTCGACCTGGGTGCCGTCGGTGCCGGGGGCCGGCGACACGGGCAGTCCGATCGGCCGTACGTCGCGGTTGAGGGCGAGCGGCTCGGCGAGCTCGACCAGGGCGATGTCGTTCCGCTGGGTGCCGGGGTCGTACTCCGGGTGCGGGACGAAGCGTGCGGGCGGGGCCAGCACCGCGTGGGGGCTGTCGGACCCGGTCGTCAGGTCGTGGTCGCCGAGCAGGACGCCCACCCGTGTGCGATCGCTGTACGAGCCCGTGAGGCAGTGGGCGGCGGTGAGGACGTACCGGTCGCCGATCAGCGCCCCGCCGCACATCACCCGCCGTTCGAGGACGTCCACGAGTCCCGCCATGAAGGGGTACTGGTGGGGCCGTGCCTCCTGGCCACCGACCACCGCCTGTGCGGGCGGCGCGATCCCGAGGGGGCTCACCGTGAGCACCGCGCCCGCGACCGCCGCCAGCAACCTCTTCGCCCGTGCCACCTGATCTCCGTACCGTCGACGCCGTCTTCCGGGGCCGTCGGGGTGCGGAGACGTTTCCGCACGTCCACCGCCCGCCGTTCCGGCCCGCACGGGCTCAACGACGCGGGCGGGATACGGTCACCTGCCCGCGGTCCGGACCGGTGACCGATGCCGTGATCGGCGCGGCGGTGCGGCGGCGACCAGGTGTCCAGGCGGCCGGCTGTCCAGGGCCGACCGGGGGAGTCAGCGGTCGGCCTCCGGGGCCCAGCCGGGGACGTGCGTCGCCACGGCCGCGTCCCAGGCGGCGGCACCCCCGGGGAAGGGCCAGGCCAGGGTGCGGTCGTACCCGCTGATGATCGCGGTCAGGTCGTCGGCGAGCCGGCGGCTCTGGTGCGCGATCCGCGACGCGGCGAGCGGCCCTTCCAGGGCGGCGACCCGCTTCTCGTACTCCTCCACAGGACGGGCGGAGAGGAGCGCCACCCACCTGGCGTCCACGACCGCCCGCGAGAGGATCAGGATCTCCGGTCGCCCGCCCTCCGCGAGTGCCGCCGTCAGGCGGTCGTGACCGTCGAGCACGACGGGGGAGTGGAGCCCGCTGATCCACCAGGCGAACACCGGCGGCAGGACACCCTCCCGGTACTGGCGGCGGTACGCCTTCACCCGCGGCGCCTCCGGGTCCGACAGCGCCCGCAGCGGCAGGAGGTCGCGCGCGTCCTCCACCGGATCCCCGTATCCGAACCAGGTCAGATGCCCCCGGTCCGGGTCGTGGGCCAGGAGTCCGGGCCAGTTGACGGCGTTGAACCACCGGTGGACGTCCGGGAGCAGCAGCCACTCGCCCGCGTGGAGCGGCCCCTGGGCGGCCCCGCGCAACTCCGCCTCCGCGTGCGCCGCCCAGCGCTCCGACCACTCCGTCGACCCCGGCACCGCGAACTCCGCGACCGCACGCGCCCGTTCGGCCCGGAGCGGGGCGAGCGGGGAGGCGTACCGGCCGGTACGCGCGTAGTGCAGGCCGCGGTGGGTGGCCCGCTGCCGGGCGAAGAGCACGGGGGCGGCGCCCTGCATCAGCACCAGCCGACGCCCGTCGGCGCACTCCACCCGCAACCCCGGCTTCACCGGCCCCTCGACACGCATGCCGCCACTCTATGCAGCGCGCCGGCCGGCGGGGCGCGGGGCCCGGAGGGTGCTCCCCGGGCCCCGCGTCGCGGCTACGGCACCCGCGCCGTCCACTCCGCCGTCCCGAACCTCGTCTCCGCGAGCTCCTCCGCCCGTGTCAGCTCGTGGTGGGCGCCGTGCACGGAACCCTCCCCGCATGTAAGGGGTGAACCCGACCAAAGGGTGCTCCCCGGGGAAACAGAGGGTGACAGATCCGCCGGTCCGGTTGTCAGCGCCCCGTGCTTAGCTGGACGCATGAGTGGAGAGTTCCTTGACCGTGTCCTGGCCGGCCGTACGACCGAGGTGGAGGAGGCGGTCCGCAAGGCGGCCGCCGCCGAGATCATGCCGCGCTTCCGGCAGCTCGCCGCCGACGACATCGTCGAGAAGAACGGTCCGCACGACCTCGTCACCGTCGCCGACCGGGCCGCCGAGGCCCACCTCACGAAGTCCCTGACCGCCCTGCTCCCCGGTTCGGTGGTGGTCGGCGAGGAGGCGGTCCACGCCGACCCCGCCGTCTACGACGCCCTGCAGGGCGACGCCCCCGTCTGGATCGTCGACCCCGTCGACGGCACCCGCCAGTTCGTCCACGGCGACCCCGGCTTCTGCACCCTCGTCGCCCTCGCCCGGCACGGCGAACTGCTCGCCTCCTGGACGTACGCACCGGCCCTCGACGAGTTCGCCGTGGCCGTACGCGGCCGGGGCGCCACGCTCAACGGGCAGCCGCTGCACGCCGGTTCGCCCGCCCCGGGCGAGGCCCTGGAGGTCGCCACCTCGCACCCCGACTACACCACCCCGGACCAGAAGCGGGCCCTGCTCGGCCTGGTCACCGAGGGCGTCGCCCCCCGGCCCTGCGGCTCCGCAGGCCTTGAATACCTGTCCGTGGCACGCGGCGCGCTCGCCGCCACCGCCTTCTCCTGGGAGTACGCGTGGGACCACGCGGCGGGGCTCCTCCTCGTCACCGAGGCGGGCGGGACGCACACGACCCTCGCGGGCGAGCCCTTCAGGATCACCGGCGGGAACGCCCTGCCGTTCACCGCCGCCCGGGACGCGGCGACCGCGAACCGGATCCTCACCCTCCTCAGGGGGCAGTGAGGGCCTCGGAGCCACCGGCCTATCCTGGGAGCCCTGGCCATCGGCTGACGAAGGAGTCCGAAGGTGTCGAAGGTGACGTCGATGCTCGATGCCGTCGTCGTGGGGGCGGGGCCCAACGGACTGACCGCCGCCGTCGAACTGGCCCGCCGCGGTTTCTCCGTGGCCGTCTTCGAAGCGAAGCCGACCGTCGGCGGGGGCGCCAGGACCGAGGAGCTCACCCTCCCCGGCTTCCGCCACGACCCCTGCTCCGCGGTGCATCCCCTCGGGGCCGGCTCACCGGTCTTCGGGACGATGCCCCTGAAGCGGTACGGACTTGAGTGGCTCCACCCCGAACTGCCCATGGCCCACCCCTGGGACGACGGCACCGCCGCCGTCCTCGCCCGCTCGGTCGCCGAGACCGCCGCCTCCTTCGGACCGCGCGACGCGGGCGCGTACCGCAGGCTCGTCGCCCCCTTCGCCGGCAAGTGGGACACCCTCGCCCGGGACTTCATGCAGCTGCCGCTCACCGGGCTGCCCCGCGACCCCGTCACCCTGGCCCGCTTCGGCCTCGCCGGACTGCCGCCGTCCACCTGGTTGATGCGCCGCTTCCAGGACGAGAAGGCGCGGGGGCTGTTCGCCGGACTCGTCGCCCATGTCATCGCCCCGCTCGGCGGCTTCGCCACCGGCGCCGTCGGCCTGGTCTTCGCGCTCGCCGCCCACGCCGGCGGCTGGCCCGTGCCCCGGGGCGGCTCGCAGTCCATCTCCGACGCCCTCACCGCGTACCTCAAGGACCTCGGCGGCGCCGTCCACACCGACTTCGAGGTCAAGCGGCTCGACGACCTGCCGCCCGCCCGTGCCTACGTCTTCGACACCTCGCCCACGGCCCTCGCCCGGATCGCCGGCTTCGGCGGCCACTACGACCACTACCGGTACGGCGCCAGCGCGTTCAAGATCGACTACGCCCTGGACGGCCCGGTGCCGTGGACCGCCGAGGATGCGCGGCGCGCCGGAACCGTCCAGGTCGGCCCCAGCGCACGGGAGATCGACACCGCCCTGCGCCAGGCCTCCACCGGCACCGCCCCCGACGCGCCCTTCCTCATCACCGCCCAGCCCAGCCTCGTCGACCCCTCCCGCGCCCCCGAGGGCAAGCACGTGTTCTGGGCGTACGGCCATGTGCCGAACGGCTGGCAGGGCGATCTCACCGACGCGATCGAGCGCCAGATCGAGCGCTTCGCCCCCGGTTTCCGCGACCGCGTCCTGGCCCGCGCCACCGCGGGTCCGCCCCAACTCGCCGAGCGCAACGCCAACTACGTCGGCGGCGACATCGCCTGCGGCGCCGCCCGCGGCCTCCAGCTCGTGCTGCGCCCCACGCTCTCCCTCCGCCCCTACGCGACCCCGCACCCGGCGGTCTTCCTCTGCTCCTCCGCCACCCCGCCCGGGCCCGGAGTGCACGGCATGTCCGGGCACAACGCGGCGAAGGCCGTCTGGCGCCTGCTGCGAAAATAGACTGTCCCCATGGCGAAGTACTTCGACGTGCACCCCGAGAACCCCCAGTCGCGCACCATCGGCACGGTGGCCGACAGCATCCGGAACGGTGCGCTCGTCGCGTACCCGACGGACTCCTGCTACGCGCTGGGCAGCCGACTGGGAAGCCGGGACGGCATCAGCCGCATCCGGGCGATCCGCGACCTCGACGACCGGCATCACTTCACGCTCATGTGCCAGAACTTCGCCCAGCTGGGCCAGCTCGTGCACATCGACAACGACGTCTTCCGCGCGGTCAAGGCGGCGACCCCCGGCCCGTACACCTTCATCCTGCCCGCGACGAAGGAGGTGCCCCGGGCCCTCCTCCACCCCAAGAAGAAGACCGTCGGCGTCCGCATCCCCGACCACGTCGTCACCCAGGCCCTCCTCGCGGAGCTCGGCGAACCCCTGCTCTCCAGCACGCTGCTGCTGCCAGACGAGGCGGAGCCGCTGACCCAGGGCTGGGAGATCAAGGAGCGGCTCGACCACCTGGTGGACGCGGTCCTCGACTCCGGTGACTGCGGGACCGAACCCACCACCGTCGTCGACTTCTCCAGCGGCGAGCCCGAGGTGCTGCGCCGCGGCGCGGGCGACACCACGCGATTCGAGTAGCCGGGCCCGCCCGGGGCGGACCTGCCCGGGGCGGACCTGCGTTGGCGGCGGACGTGCTTGGCGGCGGACCTGCGTGGCGGCGGACGTGCCCGAAACGGGCCACCGCCCGGTGCGGACCGCCTTCCCGAAACGGGCCACCGCCCGGGGCGTGCGGGCCACGGCTCGCGAAGCGGCCCTTACGGCACGAACCGGGAGCACCGTACGGTCGGGTGGGCATCCGCCCGCCCGACCGACGGAGGACCAGCCACGTGATCGTCATCGCTCATGTCAGCGACATCCATGTCGGCCTGGAGCAGCGCAGCACCGACCGCATCCGCGCGGTCATGCGCTACCTGGAGGAACTGCCGTACGACCTGGCGGCCGTGCTCGTCACCGGCGACCTCGCCGACCACGCGACCCCGGACGAATACGCCGCCGTGAGAGAGCTGCTGACCACCCGTCATCCGCTGCTCCTCTGCCCGGGGAACCACGACGACCGCGCCGTCCTCCGGAAGGTCCTCCTCCCCGAGACGACCGGAACGCACCCGTACGCCCCCGTCAACCAAGTGCTCCGGGGCGAGGGCTTCGTGATCGCCCTCTGCGACTCGTCCGTGCCCGGCAGGCACGACGGCCACCTGGAGGACGAGACCCTGGAGTGGCTGGACGGGGTCCTCGACGCCACCCCGCGCGACGTCCCCGTCCTCGTCGGCTTCCACCACCCGCCGGTCCCGCTGCACACCCCGTACGTGGACGAGATCCGGCAGTTCGGCGAGGAGCGGCTCGCGGCGCTCGCCGACCGCCACCCGCACCTGACCGCATTCCTCGCGGGCCACGTGCACACCGCCGCCGCCACGACCTTCGCCGGGCGCCCGCTGCTCGTCGCGCCCGGGGTCGTGTCCTCGATCCGCCTCCCCTGGGAGCGCCCGGTGACGCATCCGCACATCCACCTCGACCAGCCGCCCGCGCTCGCCTTCCACGTCCTGGCGGACGACGGCAGGCTGACCACCCACTACCGGTCGGTCGTGGTCTGACCCCGCCGACGGCCTCCCGACGGCCTCCCGGTCGGTCGGCTGCCCGACCTCGCGGCGGCCTCCCGGCGGGGGGGCCTCCTGGGGGCCTGGGAGGGCTCCCGGCGTGCCTGACCTAGGCCGCGGCGACGTCCATGTCGTTTTCTCGCCAGCCCGCGAGCCGTCCGTCCCCGATCCTGGACTCATGCACACCGACACCGAGCGCTGCGTACGGGCCGTCCAGTCGAAGGACGCCCGCTTCGACGGCGTGTTCTTCACCGCCGTCCGCACCACCCGGATCTACTGCCGGCCCAGCTGCCCGGTCGTCCCGCCCAAGCCCGAGAACATGGAGTTCCACGCCAGCGCCGCCTCCTGCCAGCGCGCCGGATTCCGGGCCTGCAAGCGGTGCCGGCCCGACACCAGCCCCGGCTCGCCCGAGTGGAACGTCCGCGCCGACGCCGTCGCCCGCGCCGTCCGCCTCATCCAGGACGGCGTCGTAGACCGGGAGGGCGTCCCCGGGCTCGCCCGGCGGCTCGGCTGGTCCACCCGCCAGATCGAACGCCAGCTCCTCGCCGAGCTGGGTGCGGGACCGCTCGCCCTGGCTCGCGCCCAGCGCGCCCAGACCGCCCGCGTCCTCATCGAGACGACCCCGATGCCGCTCGGCGAGATCGCCTTCGCGGCGGGTTTCGCCTCGATCCGCACCTTCAACGACACCGTCCGCGAGGTCTTCGCCCTCACCCCGGGCGAGCTCCGCGCCCGCGCCGCCCGCCCCGCCGCCGGCCGGGCGCCCACCCCCGGGGTGATCAGCCTCCGGCTGCCGTTCCGCACCCCGCTGGAACCCTCCAACCTCTTCGGCCACCTCGCCGCGACCGCCGTCCCCGGCGTGGAGGAGTGGCGCGACGGCGCCTACCGCCGGACCCTCGCCCTCCCGTACGGGCACGGGATCGTCGCCCTCGCACCCCGCGACGACCACATCGCCTGCCGGCTCTCCCTCACCGACCCCCGCGACCTCACCCACGCCATCAGCCGCTGCCGCCGGCTCCTCGACCTCGACGCCGACCCCGTCGCCGTCGACGAGCGACTGCGCGCCGACCCGCAGCTCGCGCCGATCGTCGACGCCGCCCCCGGCCGCCGGGTGCCCGGGACCGTCGACCCCGCCGAGTTCGCCGTACGGGCCGTCCTCGGCCAGCAGGTCTCCACCGCCGCCGCCCGCACCCACGCCGCCCGGCTCGTCACCGCGCACGGCACCCCCGTCGACGACCCCGAGGGCGGCCTCACCCACCTCTTCCCCGGCCCCGAGGCGCTCGCCGCCCTCGACCCCGAGACCCTGGCCCTGCCCCGCAGCCGCCGCACCACCCTCCTCACCCTGGTCAGGGCGCTCGCCGACGGCTCACTCACCCTCGGCCCCGCCGACGACCGCGAGGAGGCCCGCGCCCGGCTGCTCGCCCTGCCCGGATTCGGCCCCTGGACCACCGAGATCATCGCCATGCGCGCCCTCGGCGACCCGGACGCCTTCCTCCCCGGCGACCTCGGCGTCCGCCGCGCCGCCGAAGGGCTCGGCCTCCCCGGCACCCCGGCCGCCCTCACCGCCCGCGCGGGGCACTGGCGCCCCTGGCGCGCCTACGCCGTCCAGTACCTCTGGGCGACCGACGACCACCCGATCAACCACCTGCCCGCGTAAAGGACCGTGAGGACCCCTCCCATGCCCGCCATCCAGCACACCGTCGTGGACAGCCCGTACGACCCGCTGACCCTCGTCGCCGTCGACGGCGTCCTCAGCCGCGTCCACATGACCGGCCAGCGCCACCGCCCGCCGGAGGAGACCTTCGGCGAGCCCGACCCACGCCCCTTCCGGGAGGCTATCCGTCAGCTCGACGCCTACTTCGCGGGCGAACTCACCGAGTTCGACCTGCCGTTGAACCTGATCGGCACCCCGTTCCAGCTGCGGGTCTGGGAGGGGCTGCTGCGCATCCCGTACGGAGAGACCCGGACGTACGGCGAACTCGCAGAGGAACTCGGCAACCCCGCGGCCTCCCGGGCCGTGGGCCTCGCCAACGGCAAGAACCCCGTCGGCATCATCGTCCCCTGCCACCGGGTGATCGGGGCGAGCGGCAGCCTCACCGGCTACGGCGGCGGCCTGGACCGCAAGCAACGGCTGCTCGCCTTCGAGTCGGGTACGGCGGAACCGGCCGCCCTCTTCTGACGAAGCCGGTCGAGGAGCGCCTTGCTTCTAGCGAAGCCGGTCGAGGAGCGCCGGCAGCGCCGTGCCGATGGGCTCGCGCACGACCTCGTCGGCGACGGGGTCGTACGGGGTGGGCTCGGCGTTCACGATGATCAGCCGGGCGCCGTGCTCGGCCGCGATCCCCGCGAGGGAGGCGGCCGGCTGGACCTGGAGGCTGCTGCCGACCGCGACGAACACCTCGGTGGCCTTGGCGATCGACATGGCGTTGCCGAGCACCACCGGATCGAGCCGCTGCCCGAACATCACCGTCGCCGACTTCAGGATCCCGCCGCACGCCCGGCACGGCGGGTCTTCCTCACCGGCCCGCACCCGGTCGAGCGCCT
The DNA here is from genome assembly GCF_055574655.1 of Streptomyces sp. NPDC029956. NCBI lineage: Bacteria > Bacillati > Actinomycetota > Actinomycetes > Kitasatosporales > Streptomycetaceae > Streptomyces > Streptomyces sp. NPDC029956. Next base: position 65,787 of record NZ_JBVHZJ010000028.1, read on the forward strand.
CCGCCATCGTCGAGCGCGCGTGGCAGGCCGTGCACAGCACCGACCGTGCCGAGCCGTGGAGTTCGAGGACCTTCCGGGCCGGCACCCCGGCGGCCTGGTGCAGCCCGTCCACGTTCTGCGTGATCACCCGCAGCGGGTTGCCGCTCGTCCGCTCGAACGCCGCGATCGCGCGGTGCGCCACGTTCGGCTCGGCGTTCAGGACGGGACCGTCGAGCCGCATCCGCCACGAGCGCCGGCGGATCTCCGGATCGGCCATGTACGGCCCGTACGTGACGAGCCGCGCGGCCTCGGGGTCCTGCCGCCACAGGCCTCTCGGCCCCCGGTAGTCGGGGATGCCCGAGTCGGTGGAGATACCGGCGCCACTGAAGATCGCGACCATCGTCATACGAGGACCCTAGGTCCTGTCGTCACACTCCCGTCGTCGCCCGAAGGGCGGCCCCGCGGCGTCAGGTGCGTGCTCTCGGCGCGCCGGGCACAAGTCCTCGTACTGGAGTACTCGGGCTTGCGCCCGGTGCGGCGAGAGCGCGTGCATGGCGTCGCGGGGCAGGCGAGGGTTTGACGACAGGGCCTAGGCCCTGTCGTCACACCCACCGCTCCCGCGAACGGGTTTCCCGGTGCTAGGTTCCCGCCATGGCCAAGGTGAACATCGGTCTCGACGCCGAACTCGTCGTGGAAGTCATGGTCCTGGCCGGCATCGGCAACCCCCAGGACGCGGTCGAGGCGGTCGTCCGCGACTACATCGCCCGCGGCCACCGCACGGAGGCCCGCGCCGTCAGCCGTGACGAGGCCGAGCGCACCGGCGAGGTCGTCCAGCCGGAGCCGCCGCAGGGCTGACGACATGCCGAGTGATCCCGACCGCCGCACCCGGCTGGTGATCAGCGGGTGCCTGTGGACGCTCATCGTCGGGCTGGCGCTGGTCGCCGGGTTCCTCCTCCTGCTGTCCGTGGCGCTGCCGAGCGGCCTGGGGCGCTCGCCGGAGCCCGCGAAGACACCCACGGGGCCGACCACGCCCACGCCGAGGCATCTGTTCCAGGTCCTGTCGTCACGCCTCCCGTTCGGCCAACCGCACCGTCCGCTCGGCGAGTTCACCGATTCCGACCCCGTCGGAGCCGAAGACGGCACTGCTCACCCGGTCCCGTAGCGGCTCCGACCACTGCGGCGGGATCGCAGCCGCCCCGCACCGCACGCCCGCGACCGAACCGGCCGTCGCGCCGTTGGAGTCCGTGTCCAGGCCGCCGCGTACGGTCAGGGCGATCGTGCGGGTGAAGTCCCCCTCCCCGTACAGGAGTCCGGCGGTCAGCACGGCCGCGTTGGGGACGGTGTGGATCCAGCCGAGCCCCGCCGTCCGCTCCGCCTGCGTGGTCAGCGTCGCCGACCAGTCGAGGCCCGCCTCGTGCAGTGCCATCGTGTCCCGTACGGTCCGGGCGAGCCGGCAGCTCGCCGGGATCCGCTCCAGGGACGTCTCCAGGGCGGACCGGACGTCCGGTGCGGTGAACGCCGCGGCGATCAGCGCCGCCGCCCACATCGCCCCGTACACCCCGTTCCCGGTGTGCGAGAGGACTGCGTCCCGGCGGGCGAGCGAGGCGGCCCGGAGCGGATCACCCGGGCTGGTCCAGCCGTGGACGTCGGCCCGGATCAGCGCGCCGATCCACTCCTGGTACGGATTGTCGTACGTGGCCGTCAGCGGCGGCCGCAGCCCGTCGACGAGGTTCCGGTAGGCGGCCCGTTCGGCGGTGAAGGTCTGGAGGTACGGCATCCGCTGCAGCCACTCCCGGCCCACCTGTTCGGTCGTGAACGCGGAGCCGTACGTCTCCAGGACGTGCAGACCCAGGATCGACCAGTCGATGTCGTCGTCCCGGCAGCTGCCGTCGATCCCGCCGCGCACGCACCGCTGCCACTCCGGGCGCAGCTCGAAGCCGGTGGCGCCGGGCGGCGGGGGCGGCAGATAGTCGGTGAGCGGGAGCGCGTCGGCCAGCCGCAGATAGGCGTCGATGCGCTCCCGGGTCCAGTGGTCACCCTGCTCCACGGGCTTGCCCAGCATGTTCCCGGCGATCCGGCCGGTCCAGCCGCCCAGGACGCGGTCCGCGAGCTCCGCACGGGCGAGCCTCCCGGGCGGACGCTCCCCGTGCGTCAGCTCCCCGGGTGTCCGCTCCGCATGCGTCCGTTCCCCGTGCGTAGGGCTCATACCTCCGGTCTACCGAACCGGGCGGCCGGCCGCGCGCCGAAGCGTCTCCCGGTCAGCCCCGAGGGGGCCCTCCGGCGGATCCGTGTCCGTGCGCGCCTACGCCGCACGCCGCAGCCGGTGGTGGGGGTCGCCGCCCTGCTCCGTCACCACCGCGGCCCTCCCGCTCCCGATGACCGTGCCGTCGGGCGCATGCCGTTCCTGCTGCTCCTGCGGGGTCCGGCCGATCGGTTCCGTACCCATGTGACCCCACTATGTTTCGAAATATCCGTCTATCTGGGGGTGGCACGCCGTCCGGCGGTACGGATAGGGTCGGGCTCGGCGCGACTGCACGTTCGAAAGCAAGGGATGCAAGGTGACGGACGGGGCAGCAACTCAGGTCGCTCACGTGCTCGTGGCGGCCGACAAGTTCAAGGGCTCGCTCACGGCCGTACAGGTCGCGGAGCGGGTGACAGCAGGACTGCGACGGGTCGTCCCGGAGCTCGCGGTGGAGACCCTGCCCGTCGCGGACGGCGGCGACGGCACCGTCGCCGCGGCCGTCGCGGCCGGATTCGAACGCCGCGAGGTACGGGTCACGGGACCGCTCGGTGAAGGGGTCACCGCCGCCTTCGCGCTGCGCGGCACCACCGCGGTCGTCGAGATGGCGGAGGCCTCGGGCCTCCAGCTCCTCCCGCCCGGCGTGTTCGCCCCGCTGACCGCGACGACGTACGGCTCCGGCGAACTGCTCCGCGCGGCCCTGGACGCCGGTGCGACCACCGTCGTCTTCGGCGTCGGCGGCAGCGCCACCACCGACGGCGGCGCCGGCATGCTCGCCGCGCTCGGCGCCCGCTTCCTGGACGCCTCCGGTGCCCCCGTGGGCCCCGGCGGCGCGCCCCTCGCGGAGCTCGCCACGGCGGACCTCGGCGGCCTCGACCCCCGCTTCGCCTCCGTCGACCTGATCCTCGCGAGCGACGTCGACAACCCGCTCACCGGGCCCAAGGGCGCCCCCGCCGTCTACGGCCCGCAGAAGGGCGCCACCCCGGACGACGTCCGGACCCTGGACGCGGCCCTCGCCCACTTCGCCACCGTCCTGGAGAAGGCCATCGGCCCCAAGGCCGCCGAGGCGGCCGCGGCCCCCGGCGCCGGCGGCGCGGGAGGCATCGGCTACGGCGCGCTCATCCTGGGCGCGAGCTTCCGCCCCGGCATCGAGCTGATGCTGGAGGTGCTGGGCTTCGCCCCCGCCCTGGAGCGCGCCACCCTGGTCATCACCGGCGAGGGCTCCCTCGACGAGCAGACCCTCCACGGCAAGGCGCCGGCGGGTGTCGCCGCCGCCGCCCGCGCGGCGGGCAAGGAGGTCGTGGCGGTCTGCGGCCGTCTGGCCCTGCCGCCCGAGGCCCTCGGCAAGGCCGGCATCCGCCGCGCCTACGCCCTCACGGACCTCGAACCCGACACGGCGAAGTGCATCGCGAACGCCGGCCCGCTCCTGGAGGACTCGGCGGCCCGCATCGCGGAGGACTTCCTCAGGTAGGGCCTCGCGGGTCCGCCGCCGCACCCCGGGTTCCTCCGGCAGGACCCCGGGCTCGCTGCCGCAGAGTCTCGGGACCGCCGCCCGCACGGGTGGCGGACCCGGCGCTACGGCACCCGTGCGGGCGGGGCGGACCCGGCCCTACGGCACCCGTACGGGCGGAGTGGACCCGGCCCTACGGCACCCGTACGGGCGGAGTGGACCCGGCCCTACGGCACCGACAGCTCCCGCTCCGGCTTCCCGGTGTGCGGATCGAGGCGCACGGTCGTCATCTCGCCCCCGGTCGTCAGGACCAGGGCGTCGGGCCCCGACCAGGCCACCTTCGTCAGTACACCCCCGGCGTCACCGTTGAAGGTGCCGACGGTCCAGTGGCGCGCGGTCAGCCCCGACCCGTCCACGACCGACACCCGCCACAGCGGGTCGATCATGAGCAAGCCCTCCTCCACCACGACGTACCGGTCCGCGCCGCCCGGCGCGGCCGTCCGGCCCGTCTCCTCCCACTCGGTGCCGACCATCGGGAAGAGGACCACCCGGAACCAGACGGCGGCCACGACCGCGACCGCACACACCGCGAGCACCCGCCGCCGGACCGCCCCCCGGGCCAGCAGCCGCGTCGCCGCGCCGAACAGCGCGACCGCCACCAGGAAGCTGGGCCAGCGGTACTCGAAGGCGCGGGTCAGGACGAGCAGTCCCGCCCCCTCGGCGAGCCGGGGCCCCACCAGGCAGCCGACTCCCGTCGCCACCCCGCCGGCCAGCAGCGCCCGCCCGAGGGTCAGGTGCCGCGGGCGGTCCGTACGTTTGTCCGCAGTGATCGTCACGGGCCCATCCTGACAGGTCCGTTCGACCGCCCGGGGCCCGCGGCCCGGCGGGCGCGCGACCGGACCGGAGGGCTCAGACCGCACCCCCCGCCGCCGTCAGCCGGAACGCGTCCAGCGCCAAGGTCATCTCCGTGAGGTCCCGCGGCCGGGACAGCGACCGGGACGTCAACTGCTCCAGCCGCCGCAGCCGGTTGAAGACCGTGTTCCGGTGGCAGTACAGACGCCCCGCCGCCCGCCCCGCCGACCCCTCGCACTCCAGCCACGCGTCCAGCGTCTCCAGAAGCACCGCCCGGTCCGCCGGATCCAGTTCGAGCAGACCGCCCAGGACGTCCGAGACCAGCAGGCTCGCCACCTCCGGCTGGGCCACCACCAACGCGCCCGCCATCCGCCGGTCGAGCCGTACGATCTCGCGACTCCCCGGCGGGCACGTCCGCAGTGCCAGCTCGGCGAGCCGCCGCGCCCGGCCCAGTTCGGTCAGGCCCACCACGACCGGACTGATCCCTCCGGGACCGGGGCACCGCCCGTCGAGGAGTTCCGACAGCGCGTCCAGGCCGGTGTCCCCTGCGAGCGCCACCACCCCCAGCTCGCAGTCGGCCCCCATCCGCCACAGGAACCGCACGCCCTCGCCCTGCACCTGCCGGTGGAACAGCTCCCGCTCCTCCCGCCGGTCGTAGCGCAGCACCACCACCGCGTACCGCCCCTGCTCCGGCAGGTCCAGGCCCGCCGCCGCCCGCGCCACCAGCTCGGGCGAGCGTTGCCCCTGGAGCAGCGCGTCGAGGAGCGCCTGGAGCTGCTCGTCCGTGCGGCGGCGCAGTTCGAGCTCCGTCGTCCGGTACGCCTCCGAGGCCGTGTCCGCCTGCGCGTCCACGGCCGACCACACCGTCGTCGCCGACTGCATCAGCGCGGCCAGCTGCGCGGTGTCCGTCCCCGCGCCCTCGATCAGCGCGTCCCAGACGAGATGCCCGGCGTGCCGGTAGGCGTGCACGACCAGTTCGAGCGGCATGCCCTGCGCGGCCCGCCGCCGGCCCATCTCGTCCGCGTGCTCCAGGTCCCGCCGGGGGGAGCTCCGGGGCGCCGAGATCATCTCGATCCCGATGCGTATCGCCTGCTCGGCCTCCTGCCAGTGCTGGTCGTACGGAAGGATCCGCCCGTAGGCGGGCTCGTACGCGTGGAGTTCCCTCAGATGCTCGTCCACCAGCTCCGGCACCCGCTCAAGAAGCGCCGTGCACGCCTGCGCGAGCACCTTCCAGTCGTCACCGGTCCGCCGTCTGCGCCGTCCCATGCCCGGAGGATCCACCGTCCCGGCCCCCTCCGCACAGCCCTGACGCGCAGCGTTGTGCGCATGCACAGCCCTTCGGCGCGCCCGCTGGTCACCGGCAGCGATTCGGCCGCGGGCCGTGGACGCGCGGTCCGGCGCGGTGTTGGGGTGAGCGCCATCGAACGGCCGAGTAACAAGGATCGGTCCGGCAAGACCGGAAAAGGGGAACCATGGGAGGTACCGCACCCGCCCTCGAGGTGACGGACCTGACGGCGGGATACGGACCGGTGCACGCCTTGCGACGGGTGTCGCTGACCGTGCCGGCGGGTGAGGTCGTCACCGTCCTCGGGGCCAACGGGGCCGGCAAGTCGACGCTGCTGCGGGCGGTCTCGCGCACCCTCCGGTTCCACGGCGGCGCCGTGGTCTCCGGCACGGTGAGCCGCGACGGCACGCCGCTCGACGGGCTGCCGCCGGACCGCGTCGTCGCGGCCGGCGTCTCCCAGGTGCCGGAAGGCCGTCAGGTCTTCGCCCGGATGACGGTCGAGGACAACCTGCGCGCCGGAGCGCTCGGCAGCCGCGGCGGACGGGCGGCCAGGGCGGCCTCGCTCCGCCGGGTCCACGAGCTGTTCCCGGTGCTCGCGGAGCGGGCCCGCCAGCCCGCCGGGCTGCTCTCGGGCGGCGAGCAGCAGATGCTGGCCGTCGGCCGCGCCCTGATGGCCGCGCCGGGCCTGCTTCTGCTCGACGAACCCTCGCTCGGGCTCGCGCCGTTGATGGCGGCCCGGATCGCGGACGCCGTCCGGGAGATCAACGCCCAGGGCACCGCGGTGCTGCTCGTCGAGCAGAACGCGGCGCTCGCCCTGCGGCTCGCCTCCCGGGCGTACGTCCTGGAGGTCGGAGAGGTCACCCTCTGGGGCCCGGCCGCCGAACTCGCCGCCTCCGACGAGGTACGCCGCCGCTATCTGGGCGTGGTCGACGAGGACGCCGCCGCCGACGCGGCCCGCGCCCGCACCGCGCACCCGGTCCTGTCCCGCTGGGAGGAGAACAGATGACGACACCGCCCTCGCCACCGGGCCCCGCAACACCACCCGCCTCCGACGTCCCCGCCACCGACGTCCCCGCTCCCGACGTCCCCGCTCCCGACGTCCCCGCTCTCGAAGTCCGCGGTCTCACCGTCCGCTTCGCCGGCCTCACCGCCCTCGACGCCGTCGACTTCACCGTCCGGCCCGGCACCGTGCACGCCCTCATCGGGCCCAACGGCGCCGGGAAGTCCACCTGCTTCAACGTCCTGTCCGGTGTCTACCGCGCCACCGAGGGCTCCGTCCGCCTCGGCCCGCACGAGCTGACCGCCCTGCCCCCGCACCGGATCGCGGACCTCGGCGTCGGCCGGATCTTCCAGAACCTGGCCCTGCCGCCCCGCGCCACCGTCGAGGACAGCCTGATGCTCGGCCGCCACCGGCTGACCCGCACGGGCTTCGTCGCCGCCGGGCTCCGCCTCCCCTCCGCCGCCCGCGAGGAGGCGCGCCACCGCGCCCGGGTCCGGGAGATCGCCGCCTTCGTCGGCCTGGAGCAGCAGCTCGCACGGCCGGCGGGCTCCCTCCCGTACGGGCAGCAGAAGCTCGCCGAACTGGCCCGCGCCCTCTGCATGGAGCCGAAGCTGCTGCTCCTCGACGAGCCCGTCGCCGGGATGACCGCCGACGAGCGGCGCCGCACGGCCTCGGTGATCGCCGGGGTCCGCGACAGCCTGGGCATCTCGGTGCTCCTCGTCGAGCACGACATGGGCCTGGTGATGCGGCTCGCCGACTCCGTCACCGTCCTCGATTTCGGCCGCCGGATCGCCGACGGGGCACCCACCGACGTCCAGAACGACCCGGCGGTCGTCCGCGCCTACCTCGGAGAGGAGTCCGCCGCGTGAGCACCTTCGCCGAGTTCCTGATCAACGGCATCTCACTGGGCTCGATCTACGCCCTCATCGCCCTCGGCTTCGTGGTCATCTTCCGGGCCACCGAGGTCGTCAACTTCGCCCACGCCTCGCTCCTCCTCGCCGGTGGCTACGTCACGGCCGTCCTCCACGACGAGATCGGCTTCTGGCCCGCCCTGCTCGCCGGCATCGCGGGCGCGGCGGTGGTCGGCGCGGCCGTCGAGTTCCTCGTGATGCGCCGCCACCGGGGCACCGACCACAGCGTCCTCGCCATCGTCACCATCGGCGTCGACATCCTCCTCGCCACCGAGCTGACCCGCCGGATCGGCACCGACATCCTCTCCCTCGGCGACCCGTGGGGCGATGCCGTCGTCACCGTCGGCGGGGTCACCATCGCGGAGACCAGGATCGCCGCACTGCTCGCCGCGGCCCTCCTCATCACCGCGTTCCTGCTCGCCTTCCGGTACACGTCCTGGGGCGTCGCCATGCGGGCGGCCGCCGAGAACCAGGAGACGGCGGCCCTCATGGGCATCCGGCTCGGCCGGGTCTCGATCGGCGCCTGGGCGGTCGCCGGCGGTCTCGCCGCCGTCGCCGCGCTCTTCCTCACCGTCTTCCCGACCCCGGGCCTCGAGCGGGCCACCTCGCTGGCCGCGCTCAAGGCCTTCCCCGCCGCCATCCTCGGCGGCCTCGACTCCACCACGGGCGCCCTCGTCGGCGGCCTCCTCGTCGGCGTCACCGAGTCCCTCGCCACCGGCTACCAGGGCGACCTGGCGTTCCTCGGCCGGGGGATCGGCGACCTGGCCCCGTATCTCGTCATGGTCGCGGTGCTCCTGATCCGCCCGGCCGGACTCTTCGGCACGAAGGAGCTGGCCCGTGTCTGAGACCCTCGCCCGGAGCGGCCTGCGGGTCGGCAGTCCCGCGGTGTACGGAGGGGCCGCCGCCTGCCTCGTCCTCCTGGTCCTGCCGTTCTACCTGGACAGGTTCTGGCTCCAGGCCGGCCTGTTCGCCATGGCCGCCGCCCTCGGCGCGATCGGCATCAACCTGCTGACCGGTGCCACCGGGCAGCTCTCCATGGGGCACGCCTTCTTCCTCGCCGTCGGCGCCTACGGCTACTGCGCCTTCGCCGGGGACGGCGCGGACGGGCTCGCCGGACTCGGCCTGCCCGGCTGGCTCGCCGCCGTCCTGGCCGTGGCCCTCTCGGGCCTGGCCGGCGGGGTGTTCAGCCCCATCGCGGGCCGGCTGCGGGGCGCGTACCTCGGCATCGCCACCCTCGCGCTGATCTTCATCGGCCAGCACGTCCTCTTCAACGCCCATGACCTCACGGGCGGCTACAACGGCCGCGCGGTCCCGCCGCTCTCCCTCTTCGGGCTCACCTTCGACGACACCGAACTCCTGGTCGCCCAGGTGCCGTTCGGGGCGGTGGAGAAGCTGTGGTACCTCGGTCTGATCCTGCTCCTCGGCGGGGTGCTCTTCGCCCGCGGCGTCCTCAGGGGCCGCCCCGGACGGGCGATGAACGCCATCCGCGACCACCGGATCGCCGCCGGCGTCATGGGCATCCCGGTCGCCCGCTACCGCGCCGCCGTCTTCGTCCTGTCCTCGATGTACGCGGGCCTCGCCGGCGTGCTGCTCGCCCTGGTCTTCCAGCGCACGGTGCCGGAGTACTTCGGCATGGCGCTCTCCCTCGAATACCTCGCCATGATCGTGATCGGCGGTCTCGGCTCGGTCGCGGGAGCGGTCGCCGGCGGCGTCTTCGTCTCCCTCCTGCCCCAGCTCCTCAACCGCTACAGCGACGCGCTCCCGCTCGTCTCCGCCCCGGGAACGGGCGGCATCGCACCGGGGGAGGCCGCGCGCTACCTGTACGGCGCCGCCGTCGTCGCGGTGGTGCTGTTCCTGCCCGGAGGCCTGGCCCGGCTGGCCGCCCGGCGGACCGGAGAACCCGGAAGCGGCAAGAGCCCCAAGATCCCCATACACACCCCGAGCACCCCGAACACCCCGACCACCACCGAACCCTCAGGGGAGTCACGATGAACCACAGACGACAGGCCGTGCGGGGCCTGGCCGCCGCGCTCGCCGCGCTGGTCGCCCTCACCGCCGCCGGATGCAGCTCCAAGGCCAAGACCGGCGACGGCAAGCAGACCGACGCGGGCGGGGTGAAGACCGGCAAGGGCGTCACCGACAAGACGATCGCCCTCGGCGCGCTCACCGACATGACCGGCGTGTACGCCACCCTCGGCAAGAGCGTCACCCAGGCCCAGCAGCTGTACGTGAAGCAGGTCAACGCCGCCGGCGGGATCTGCGGCCGGCAGCTGGAGCTGACGGTCCGCGACCACGGCTACGACCCGCAGAAGGCGCTCGCCGCCTACACCGAACTGGAGCCGAAGGTCGTCGGCTACGCCCAGTTCATCGGCTCCCCGTTCGTCGCCGCCGTCAAGCCCAAGGTCGACGGACTGGACAAGGGCCTCGTCCTCCCGCAGGCCTGGTCGGCCTCGCTGCTCGGCTCCCCGTACATCCGCGTCCTGGGTGCCACGTACGACGTGGAGACCATCAACGCCGTCGACTTCCTGCTCAAGGAGAAGGGCCTGAAGTCGGGCGACAAGCTCGGCCACGTCTACTTCGAGGGCGACTACGGAGAGAACGCCCTCAAGGGCTCCAAGTACGCGGCGGAGAAGGCGGGCCTGACCGTCGTCGAACAGAAGATCAAGCCCACCGACAACGACATGTCGGCGCAGGTCGCGGCGCTCAAGCAGGCCGGGGTCAAGGCCATCGTCATCAGCGCGGGACCCCGCCAGGCCGCCTCACTCGTCGGAGTCGCCGCCGCCACCGGCCTGAAGGTCCCCGTCGTCGGCAACAACTCCGCCTTCGCGCCGCAGCTGCTCGGCACCCAGGCCGGCCCCGCCCTGGAGAAGATGTACTGGTTCGCCTCCCCGAGCCTCCCCATCGGCGCGGACACCCCGACCGCGAAGAAGCTCGTCGCGGACTACAGGGCCGCCTACCCGAGCGACTCCCTCGACAACGGCATCGTCGCAGGCTGGACCGCGGCGAGCGTCTTCGGCGAGGCGCTGAAGAAGGCCTGCGAGAACAAGGACCTCACCCGCGACGGCGTCGACAAGGCGCTCCTGACGCTGACGTCCTACGACGCCGGCTTCGGGATGAGCCACAACCTCGGCGACCCCAAGGCCCCGTCGTCCCGGGAGTCCGTCATCATCCAGCCCGACAAGAAGGTCGCCGGCGGCATGCGCACCGTCCGGCAGCCCTTCGTCGCGGACGCCGCGAAGTCGTACACCCCGTAACGGGTCGGCAGGGTCAGTCCGGGTCCCGGTCCGCGAAGCCCGTCCGCCAGGACGGGTGGGCCGGGGCCCAGCCCAGGGCACGGGCCCGGGCGTTCACCGCGCCCCGGGCCCAGGGCGCTCCGCCCTCGCTCCGCGCCGGGGCGGGGACCCCCAGGGCCTCCGCGAGGACCGGCAGCCAGGCATGCCCGGGCGCGGGCTCGTCGTCCACCACGTTGTACGCGCCCGAGGGCCACGCCAGCGCCCGTACGGCCGCCTCGGCCGCGTCGGCCACGTGCACGAAGGAGCTCACCGCGTCGTCGGCCGCCGTGCTCCCGAGGAACCGGGCCGCCGGGTTCCCGGCGAGCGCGGCGGCCACGGCGCCGCCCGGCGCGTACCAGGTGCCGGGCCCGTACAGGATGCCGTACCGCAGCACGACCGCCTCGGGGAGCTCGGCCACCGTGTCCTCCAGGGCCCGCACCCCGGCGACGATCCGCGACCGGGGCGGCTCGTCCGTCGGGTCGAGCGGTACGGACTCGTCGGCGGGTCCGTCGCCGGGGACGTACGCCCAGCTGATCGACTGCGCGACGATCCGGCCGACGCCCGCCGCGCGCGCCGCGTCCACCAGGTTCCGGGTGCCCTCGATGCGTACGCGGTTGTTCGCGGCCCCGTCCGCCCCACCCAGGTCCGTGAGCTGATGGAGCACGGCGTCCGGCGCCGCTCCGGCCACCGCGCGGCGCACCGCCGCGGCGTCGAGGACGTCCACGGGGTTCGGACCGCGTCGCGACAGACCCACGACCTCGTGGCCGGCCGCCTCCAGGCGTGGCACGAGCTGACGACCGACGGCGCCCGTGGCGCCCGCGACAAGTACACGCATACCCATGATCCACAGCCTAGGAGATCGTCACACGCCCGAAACAACGTGGTGTGAGGCTGAAGGCCATGAACGCATCGATCGAGGAGAACCGTTCCCACCCGCGCCTTCCCGACCTGCTCGGCGCCTACCATCTGGCCAACCAGGCCGAGAAGGGGACGCCCGTGGCGGCGGTCGCAGCGCTGCCGGCCGTATACCGGAGCGAGGCCGAGGACCCGGCAGCCGCCTTCACCGCCGACACGGTCCTGCTCGCCACCCCGCCCGGCGACGACCTCCCGGCCGGCTGCGTCGTCCTCAAGGCCCCGTACGGGGGCGGGGCGCCCGAGATCAAGCGGCTCTGGGTGGCGCCCGAGGCCCGTCGCAAGGGGATCGCGAGGGCCCTCATGGCCGAGGCCCTGCGCCGTGCCGCGGCCTCCGGAGCCTCCGCCGTACGCCTCACCGTCTGGAACTGGCGGGAGGAGCCCCTGGCCCTCTACCGCGGTCTGGGCTTCGAAGCCGTCGCCTCCTGGGACGAGCGGCCCGACCTCCTGTGTCTGGAGAAGAGGCTGGAGACGGCCTCGCGGCGGAGGCCGGCCTCCGCCGACCGCATCGCGCGGCTCACCCCCGACGAGGTCCGCGCCCACGCCTCCGCCGGTCTCGCCGCGCTCCTCGTCGACGCCGTGGACTCCGGCGCCTCCGTCGGCTTCCTGGCGCCCCTGGCGGCCCCCGAAGCGGCCGCCTGGTGGGAGCGCGTCGCCGAGGAGGCGGCCGAGGGCGTACGGGACGTCTGGGCGGCCCACGGCCCCGACGGGGGCCTCACCGGCGTCGTCACCCTCGTCCGCGGCGGCGCGGCCAACGGCAGGCACCGCGGCGAGATCGCCCGCCTCCTGGTCCACCGCTCGGCCCGGGGCGGAGGCCTCGGACACCGGCTGCTCGCCACGGCCGAGGCCCACGCCGCCGCCACCGGCCTCGGCCTGCTCGTCCTGGACACACAGACCGACAGCCCGGCCGAGCGCCTCTACCGGGGCGCGGGCTGGACGGCCGCCGGCACGATCCCGGACTTCGCCGCCGATCCGGCGGGCGTCCTGCGCGCGACCACGCTCTACTACAAGCGCCTCGGCTAGTCCGGGGGAACGGAAAGGGCCCCGGAGGCGACATCGCCTCCGGGGCCCTTCTCGTCTGTACGTGTCTGCGCTACGGCAGCTGCGCCGCACGCGCCTCCCGGCTCTCACGCCGGTTGCCGCGGAAGGTGTTCACCCGACGGGCCGTCGCGAAGAGGGGGATCACGGCGCCCATCACGACCTGGAGCGCGCACCCGGTCTGGAGCAGGAACTGTCCGCCCGGAGCGTCGAAGGCCCAGGCCGCCAGCATGCCCATCGCACCGACGATCCAGCTGAGCATCGCCACCGCGAGGATGCCCCGCGGCTTGGGGTACTCGACCCGGCTCACCATCAGCCAGGCGACGCCGATGATCGCGAGCAGCGTCGGGATGAACGGCAGCTCCAGGAGCACGATCGAGACCACCGTCAGCGCACCGAAGGGGCTCGGCATGCCCTGGAACATGCCGTCCTTCATGGTCACGCAGGAGAATCTCGCCAGCCGCAGCACCACCGCGAGCAGCACCACGATCGCGGCCACCGCCGAGACCTTCTGCTGCGCGCCGGGCGTGACCATGCCGTACACGAGTACGAAGTAGGCCGGGGCCAGACCGAAGCTGATCAGGTCCGAGAGGTTGTCGAGCTCGGCGCCCATCGGGGAGGAGCGCAGCTTGCGCGCCACGATGCCGTCGAACAGGTCGAAGATCGCCGCGGCCAGCATGAGGATCACGGCGGTGGCGGCGCTGTTGCGCGCCATGCCGGTCTCCGTGCTGCCCGTGAGGTGCGGGATGAGGATGCCCGTGGTGGTGAAGTACACCGCCATGAATCCACACGTGGCGTTACCGAGCGTGAGGGCGTCCGCTATGGACAGCCTCAACGACAGCGGCATCTCCTCGGCCTCTTCGGACCCTTCCGTATCGGTGCCGGCGACCCAGTCGGCGGCCCGTGTGTCGGGATCAATCACGGTCAATGCGAGTCACCCCCGCTGTGGTGGCCTGGCCGACCTCGACGGCGACCTCGACACCCTCGGGGAGGTAGATGTCGACGCGCGAGCCGAAGCGGATCAGACCGATGCGGTCACCCTGCTCGACCTTGGTCCCCTGCGGGATGTACGGCACGATGCGCCGGGCGACGGCGCCCGCGATCTGCACCATCTCGATGTCGCCGAGCTCGGTGTCGAAGTGCCAGACAACGCGCTCGTTGTTCTCGCTCTCCTTGTTGAACGCCGGGACGAACCCGCCGGGAACGTGCTCCACGGACGTCACGGTGCCGGCCAGCGGCGCGCGGTTGACGTGGACGTTCAGCGGGCTCATGAAGATGGCGACCCGGGTGCGTCCGTCCTTCCACGGCATGATGCTCTGCACCACACCGTCGGCGGGGGAGATGACCCGGCCCTGAGCGATCTCACGCTCGGGGTCGCGGAAGAACCACAGCATGCCGGCCGCGAGCGCGGTGGTCGGCACGGCGATGGCCGCGGCCCGCCTCGACTTGCGCGCGCGCACGAGGCTGAGCGCCGCGGTGGCGACGGTCGGCAGAAGCCACGGCGATGCTCCGCGCGCGAGGCGTACGCCCGTGAGGCTGTCGCGGTGTGCAGAGGTTTGGCTGTGGGGCATGGATGACCTTCGTAGCGGATGATGCCGCACTGGCAACGGGGGACGGCGGCTTTCCCTCGATGCTATCGGTTGCGGGGCGCAACTGGGTAAGCCAGGAACCGAGTCGACGGCCGGAAGACGAACACAGGGTGTGATCTTCTTCGCGGCCAAAACGACTCAAAACCGACAATCAACCCTGGAATCGGTACTCCTCGAGCAGCCGACGACCAATGATCATTTTCTGGATCTCGGCGGTACCTTCGCCGATGAGCAGCATCGGCGCCTCGCGGTAGAGGCGCTCGATCTCGTACTCCTTGGAGAACCCGTAGCCGCCGTGGATGCGGAAGGCATCCTCGACGACCTCCTTGCAGTATTCGGAGGCGAGGTACTTCGCCATCCCTGCTTCGAGGTCGTTTCGTTCCCCGGAGTCCTTTTTGCGTGCTGCATTCACCATCATCGCATGAGCGGCCTCGACCTTGGTAGCCATCTCGGCCAGCTTGAACTGAATCGCCTGGTGCTGAGCGATCGCCTTGCCGAAAGTGTGACGTTGCTGGGCATACGAGACACCGAGCTCGAAGGCGCGCTGAGCGACGCCACAGCCACGGGCCGCCACGTTCACGCGGCCGACCTCGACGCCGTCCATCATTTGGTAAAACCCTCGGCCGGTGACCCCGCCGAGGACCCGATTGGCCGGAATGCGCAGTCCGTCCATGATGAGTTCGGTGGTGTCGACGCCCTTGTAACCCATCTTGTCGATCTTCCCGGGGATGGTGAGGCCGGGGCGGACCTCTCCGAAGCCGGGCTCCTTCTCGACGAGGAAGGTCGTCATCGACTTGTGGGGGGCGGTGCCCTCCGGGTGTCCTTCGTCACTTCGGACGAGAACGGCGACCAGCGTCGACGTTCCGCCGTTGGTCAGCCACATCTTCTGGCCGTTCAGGACGTACTCGTCGCCGTCCTTGACCGCCTTGGACGTGATCGCCGACACATCCGAGCCGAGGCCCGGCTCCGACATCGAGAACGCGCCACGCGTCTCGCCGGCCGCCATCCGCGGAAGGAAGTAGTCCTTCTGCTCCTGGGTGCCGTGCTGCTTCAGCATGTACGCCACGATGAAGTGCGTGTTGATGATGCCGGAGACCGACATCCAGCCACGCGCGATCTCCTCCACGCACAGCGCGTAGGTGAGGAGCGACTCACCCAGACCCCCGTACTCCTCGGGGATCATCAGACCGAAGAGGCCGAGCTCCTTGAGCCCGTCGACGATCTGCTGGGGGTACTCGTCGCGGTGCTCCAGCTCGGTGGCGACCGGGATGATCTCCTTGTCGACGAACTCCCGGACGGTCTTGAGGATCTCCTGCTGGACGTCCGTGAGCCCGGCGGTCTGGGCGAGTCGGGCCATGGCTACTTCTCCGTCTTCTTGGCGGGCTCGATCAGCTCGGGGCGGCCGGGCTGCTCGCCGCCGCGCTCCTTGATGTACGTCTCGGTGGGGACCATCACCTTGCGGCGGAAGACACACACGAGGGTGCCGTCCTGCTTGTAGCCCTTGGTCTCGACATAGACGATGCCGCGGTCGTTCTTCGACTTCGACGGGGTCTTGTCGAGGACCGTGGTCTCACCGTAGATCGTGTCGCCGTGGAAGGTCGGCGCCACGTGCCGCAGCGACTCGATCTCCAGGTTGGCGATGGCCTTGCCGGAGACGTCCGGCACGGACATGCCGAGCAGCAGCGAGTAGATGTAGTTGCCGACGACGACGTTCTTGCCGAAGTCCGTCGTGTTCTCGGCGTAGTTCACATCCATGTGCAGCGGATGGTGGTTCATCGTCAGCAGACAGAAGAGGTGGTCGTCGTACTCGGTGACCGTCTTCCCGGGCCAGTGCTTGTAGACGGCACCGATCTCGAACTCTTCGTACGTGCGGCCGAACTGCATCGGACTCAGGCCTCCGGGATCTCGAACTTGCTGGTGCGCTGCATGCCGGCGGCACGGCCCTTGCCGGAGATGACCAGGGCCATCTTGCGGGAGGCCTCGTCGATCATCTCGTCGCCGAGCATCGCGGAGCCCTTCTTCCCACCCGCCTCGGACGTGTAGTAGTCGTACGCGTCGAGGATCAGCTCGGCGTGGTCGTAGTCCTCCTGCGAGGGCGAGAAGATCTCGTTCGCGGCGGCGACCTGGTCCGGGTGGAGCACCCACTTGCCGTCGAAACCGAGGGCGGCGGCGCGCCGGGCGACGGCCTTGTAGCCCTCCTGGTTGCGGATCTGCAGGTAGGGGCCGTCGATCGCCTGGAGGTTGTTGGCGCGGGCGGCCATCAGGATGCTCATCAGGATGTGGTGGTACGCGTCCGCCGGGTAGCCGGGCGGCTGCTCGCCCACGACCAGCGACTTCATGTTGATGGAGGCCATGAAGTCGGCCGGGCCGAAGATGATCGTCTCGACGCGCTGGGAGGCCTGCGCGATCGCGTTGACGTTGTTCAGGCCCTGGGCGTTCTCGATCTGCGCCTCGATGCCGATCTTGCCGACCTCGAAGCCCATCGTCTTCTCGATCTGGGTCAGCAGGAGGTCGAGCGCCACGATCTGCTGGGCGTCCTGGACCTTCGGCAGCATGATGCAGTCGAGGTTCTGGCCGGCGCCCTCGACGACGGTGACGACGTCACGGTACGTCCAGTGGGTCGTCCAGTCGTTGACGCGGACGACACGGGTCTTGCCGGTCCAGTCGCCCTCGTTCAGGAACTTCACGATGGTGTGCCGGGCCTCGGGCTTGGCCAGCGGGGCGCACGCGTCCTCCAGGTCCAGGAACACCTGGTCGGCGGCGAGGCCCTGGGCCTTCTCCAGGAAGCGCGGGTTGGAACCGGGGACCGCCAGGCAGGAGCGGCGCGGACGCAGGCGGTTCACGGGGCTGGTCATGCGGGGACCTCCGTACTTTCAAGGGGGTGGAGCTTGTTCGCTGTCCGGATCTCGTCGACGATACGTCCGATGATCTCCGTGATACCGAAGTCCTTCGGTGTGAAGACGGCGGCCACACCCGCACGCTTCAGTTCTGCGGCGTCGGCGTTCGGGATGATTCCGCCGACGATGACCGGCACGTCGGTCGCGCCGGCCTCGCGGAGGCGGTCGAGGACGTCCGGGACCAGCTCGGAGTGCGAGCCGGAGAGGATCGACAGACCCACGCAGTGCACGTCCTCCGCGAGGGCCGCGTTCACGATCTGCTCGGGCGTCAGCCGGATGCCCTGGTAGACCACCTCGAAACCGGCGTCACGCGCGCGTACGGCGATCTGCTCGGCCCCGTTGGAGTGCCCGTCCAGGCCCGGCTTGCCGACGAGCAGCCGCAGCCGCCCGACGCCCATCTCCTCGGCGGTCCGCGCCACCTTGTCCCGTACGAGGGCCAGCGGCGTGCCCGCCTCGGCCGTCACCGCGACCGGGGCCGAGGACACCCCCGTCGGGGCGCGGAACTCGCCGAACACGTCCCGCAGCGCCCAGGACCACTCCCCGGTCGTGACGCCCGCACGCGCGCACTCCAGGGTGGCGGCGAAGAGGTTGCCGTCACCGGCAGCCGTCGCCTTCAGCGTCGCCAGGGATTCCTGGGCGCGGGTCTCGTCGCGGTTGTCGCGCCACTCGTGGAGGGCCGCGACCACCCGCGCCTCGTTCGCCGGGTCCACCGTCATGATCGCGGTGTCCAGGTCGGCGGTGAGGGGGTTCTCCTCGGTCGCCTGGAAGATGTTGACGCCGATGATCTTCTCGTCGCCGGCCTCGATCCGGGCGCGCCGCTCGGCGTGCGAGGAGACGAGCTGCGACTTGAGGTAGCCGGACTCGACGGCGGCCATCGCGCCGCCCATCTCCTGGATGCGCTCGATCTCGGCCAGGCACTCCTCGACGAGCGAGTCGACCTTGGCCTCGATGACGTGCGAGCCGGCGAAGATGTCCTCGTACTCCAGGAGGTCGGACTCGTGGGCGAGGACCTGCTGGATGCGGAGCGACCACTGCTGGTCCCACGGCCGGGGCAGGCCGAGCGCCTCGTTCCAGGCGGGCAGCTGCACGGCACGCGCGCGGGCGTCCTTGGAGAGGGTGACGGCCAGCATCTCCAGGACGATCCGCTGGACGTTGTTCTCCGGCTGGGCCTCGGTCAGACCGAGCGAGTTGACCTGGACGCCGTAGCGGAACCGGCGCTGCTTCTCGTTCTCGATGCCGTACCGCTCGCGGGTGACCTTGTCCCAGATGCGGCCGAAGGCGCGCATCTTGCACATCTCCTCGATGAAGCGGACGCCCGCGTTCACGAAGAAGGAGATACGGGCGACGACCTCGCCGAAGCGGTCGGCCGGGACCTGTCCGGAGTCCCGTACGGCGTCGAGCACCGCGATCGCGGTGGACATCGCGTACGAGATCTCCTGGACCGGAGTGGCCCCGGCCTCCTGCAGGTGGTAGCTGCAGATGTTGATCGGGTTCCACTTCGGGATGCTGTTCACCGTGTAGGTGATCATGTCCGTCGTGAGGCGGAGGGAGGGGCCGGGCGGGAAGACGTGCGTCCCGCGCGACAGGTACTCCTTCACGATGTCGTTCTGGGTGGTGCCCTGGAGCCGGGTGACGTCCGCACCCTGCTCCTCCGCCACCACCTGGTAGAGCGCCAGGAGCCACATCGCCGTGGCGTTGATGGTCATCGAGGTGTTCATCTGGTCCAGGGGGATGTCCTGGAACAGCCGCCGCATGTCACCGAGGTGCGAGACGGGGACGCCGACCCGGCCGACCTCGCCGCGGGCGAGGATGTGGTCGGGGTCGTAGCCCGTCTGCGTCGGCAGGTCGAACGCGACCGAGAGGCCGGTCTGACCCTTGGCGAGGTTGCGTCGGTACAGCTCGTTGGACGCCTCGGCGGTCGAGTGACCGGCGTACGTCCGCATGAGCCACGGCCGGTCCTTCTGGCGCTCAGTCATCTATGGTCCCGGGCTCAGATGTTGCGGAAACGGTTGATGGCGTCGATGTGCTGGGCGCGCAGCTCCGGGTTGCGGACGCCGAGGCCCTCCTGGGGCGCCAGCGCCAGGACGCCGACCTTGCCCTGGTGCAGGTTGCGGTGCACGTCGTAGGCGGCCTGGCCGGTGTCCTCCAGGGAGTACACCTTGGAGAGCGTCGGGTGGATCTTGCCCTTGGCGACCAGACGGTTCGCCTCCCACGCCTCGCGGTAGTTGGCGAAGTGGGAGCCGATGATGCGCTTGAGCGACATCCACAGGTAGCGGTTGTCGTACTCGTGCATGTAGCCCGAGGTGGAGGCGCAGGTGGTGATGGTGCCGCCCTTGCGGGTGACGTACACGGAGGCGCCGAAGGTCTCGCGGCCCGGGTGCTCGAAGACGATGTCGATGTCCTCGCCGCCGGTGAGCTCGCGGATGCGCTTGCCGAAGCGCTTCCACTCCTTCGGGTCCTGGGTGTGCTCGTCCTTCCAGAACTTGTAGCCTTCGGCGTTGCGGTCGATGACCGCCTCGGCGCCCATGGCCCGGCAGATGTCGGCCTTCTCCGGCGAGGAGACGACACAGATCGGGTTGGCGCCGCCGGCCAGGGCGAACTGGGTGGCGTACGAGCCGAGTCCACCGCTCGCGCCCCAGATGAGGACGTTGTCGCCCTGCTTCATGCCGGCGCCGTTGCGGGAGACGAGCTGGCGGTACGCGGTGGAGTTGACGAGGCCCGGGGACGCCGCCTCCTCCCAGCTCAGGTGGTCGGGCTTCGGCATCAGCTGGTTCGACTTGACCAGCGCGATCTCCGCGAGGCCGCCGAAGTTGGTCTCGAAGCCCCAGATGCGCTGCTCGGGGTCGAGCATCGTGTCGTTGTGGCCGTCCGAGGACTCCAGCTCGACCGAGAGGCAGTGCGCGACGACCTCGTCACCGGGCTTCCACGAGTTCACGCCGGGGCCGGTGCGGAGCACGACGCCCGCGAGGTCGGAGCCGATGATGTGGTACGGCAGGTCGTGGCGCTTGCTGAGGTCGCTGAGCCGGCCGTAGCGCTCCAGGAAGCCGAAGGTCGAGACGGGCTCGAAGATCGAGGTCCAGACCGAGTTGTAGTTCACGGAGCTTGCCATGACGGCGACCAGGGCCTCGCCCGGGCCGAGCTCGGGCAGTGGCACGTCGTCAAGGTGCAGCGACTTGCGCGGGTCCTTGTCGCGGCTGGCGAGCCCGGCGAACATCTCCGTCTCGTCCTTGTGGACGGTGACGGCGCGGTACGACTCGGGGAGCGGGATGTTCGCGAAGTCGGCGGACGTGGAGTCCGAGGACTGGATCGCGTCCAGGATGTCCTTCACGGGGTTGCCTCCGGCGGTGCGGCGTCCTGAGGGGAGGACGCGCTGAGGGTTACGTCTGGGGCTGCTGCTGTGGAGGTGTGCCGTCGGTTCGGCGGGGTGGTGCGGGCTGCGCCTGGTGGGCGCGGTGGTTGCCTGTGACGCAGGCGTCCGGGCGCACAATCACGATCGCTTGTGGGGACAGCCGGCGCACGAGGAGACCTCTGCGCGCCGACCGCCCGGACAACATCAACGTATGGCACGGCGTGTCACGTGACAAGGCACTGCGTGCCAACAATTTCACTCATATGCAATCTGCCGGTCACATGTGAGCGATGATCGATCGAATCGCAGGTCAAAACGGACGAAGGCCGCCCAGGAGATCGGGCGAAGGCCGCGCCGGAGAGCGCACGAAGGATGCCCACGGGAACGGACGAAGGACGCCCACGGGAACGGACGAAGGACGGCCCGGGGAACGCGAGAAGGCCGCCCCGGAGAGGGGCGGCCTTCGTCGTGACACGCGCGGATGAGGGGGCGGACTCCGGTCAGCTCTTCGTCAGCGCCTGCTGGATCGTGCGCATGACCTCGTCGAGCGGCGCGTCCGTCCGGGCCACGGCGACCACCACGTCGCCCGTGGTGGAGGCCCGGACGGCCGGGGCCGGCTCGGTGGTCCCCGGGGAGGATGAGGAAGGGGCCGGGCGGCCCGCGCCTATGCCCGAGCCGAAGGTCTCCCGGACGATGGCGAAGGCGTGGTCCAGCTGGCTCTCCACGTCGCCCTGACCGCCCGCCCGCAGCCAGCGGCGCAGGACGTGGTTGTGGGCCGTGACGACCGCGGAGGCCGCCACCTCGGCGAGCAGCGGGTCGTCGTTCCCGTCGTGGTGGTCGCGCTCGTCGAAGTGGCCGAGCAGATAGCGGGTGAACAGCCGCTCGTAGCGGGCCACCGAGGCGATCTCCCGCTCCCGCAGGGTCGGCACCTCTCGCGTGAGCCGGTAGCGCTCCACGGAGACCGCGGGGGAGCCCGCGTACATCTTCATGACTTCCTTGATGCCCCGGCACACCGTGTCGAGCGGGTGCTCGTGCGGCGGGGCCGCGTTCAGCACCGCCTCGGCCCGCACCAGGGTGTCGTCGTGATCAGGGAAGATCGCCTCTTCCTTGGAGCGGAAGTGGCGGAAGAACGTCCGTCGCGCGACCCCGGCCCGGGCGGCGATCTCGTCGACCGTCGTCGCCTCGTACCCCTTGCTCGCGAAGAGCTCCATCGCGGCCGTGGCGAGCTCCCGGCGCATCTTGAGCCGCTGCGCGGCGGCACGAGTGCCCGCCGCGCTCTCCGGAGCATCGGACGGGGACGTGGCACGGGGTGTCTTCGCGGCCTTGGGCATGGTCCGAACGTACTGCATCGGAGGGGGAGTGTGCCCAGGTGGGGGCGGGGAGCCCCCCGGGACACCGACGGTGCCCGGAGGGCTCAGCAGACCACCCCAGCCGGCCGCTCCCGGCTCAGCGTCGGGCATATTCGCGGAAGCCGCGCCCCGTCTTGCGACCCAGGCAGCCGGCCGCCACCAGGTGCTCCAGGAGCGGGGCCGGGGCCAGGCCCGGGTCCCGGAACTCGCGGTGCAGCACCTGCTCGATCGCGAGCGACACGTCCAGACCGACCACGTCGAGCAGCTCGAACGGGCCCATCGGGTAGCCGCCGCCCAGCTTCATCGCGGCGTCGATGTCGTCCAGGGTCGCGTAGTGCTCCTGGACCATCTTGATCGCGTTGTTCAGGTACGGGAAGAGCAGCGCGTTCACGATGAAACCGGCCCGGTCGCCGCAGTCCACCGGGTGCTTGCGGATCTTCGTGGTGACCTCGCGGACGGTCGCGTGGACGTCGTCGCCGGTCAGCACCGTGCGGACGATCTCGACCAGCTTCATGGCCGGCGCCGGGTTGAAGAAGTGCATCCCGATGACGTCCTGCGGGCGCGAGGTGGCGCGGGCACAGGCGACGACCGGCAGCGAGGAGGTCGTGGTGGCCAGCACCGCGCCCGGCTTGCAGATCTTGTCGAGCCGCGCGAACAGCTCCTGCTTGACCTCCAGGTCCTCGGCGACCGCCTCCAGGGCCAGGTCGACGTCGGCGAAGGCGTCCAGCGTGCCGGCCGGGGTGATCAGGGCCAGCGTGGCGTCGCGCGCCTCGCCCGTCATCCGGCCCTTGTCGACCGAGCGGGCCAGCGACTTGGCGATCCGGGCCTTCGCCGTGTCCGCCTTCTCCTGGGAGCGGGCGGCGAGGACGACCTGGTACCCGGCCTTCGCGAAGACCTCGGCGATGCCGGAGGCCATGGTGCCCGAGCCGGCGACGCCGACCGAGCGGATCTCGCGGCCGCCTGCGGCCTCCGCGGAGCCCAGCGGGGTCAGCGCGTCCCGCACGACCTCGCCGGAGCCCGGCGCCTCGTACGTGTAGAAGCCGCGGCCCGACTTGCGGCCGGTCAGGCCCGCCTCGCTGAGCTGCTTGAGGATCGGGGCCGGGGCGTGCAGCCGGTCGTGGGAGTCCGCGTACATGGCCTCCAGGACCGTACGGGCCGTGTCGACGCCGATCAGGTCGAGCAGCGCCAGCGGGCCCATCGGCAGACCGCAGCCCAGCTTCATCGCCGCGTCGATGTCCTCGCGGGAGGCGTACTTGGCCTCGTACATGGCGGCGGCCTGGTTCAGGTAGCCGAAGAGCAGCCCGTCCGCGATGAAACCGGCCCGGTCGCCGACCGCCACCGGCTCCTTGCCCAGGTCGAGGGCGAGCTGCGTGACGGCCTCGACGGCCCGCGGGTCGGTCAGCACGGACGAGACCACCTCGACCAGCTTCATGGCCTGGACCGGGGTGAAGAAGTGCAGGCCGAGGACCCGCTCGGGGTGCGCCGAGTCGGCGGCGAGCCGGGTGACGGAGAGCGCGTTCGTGCCGGTGGCGACGATCGTGCCGGGCCGGACGATGCCGTCGAGGGCCCGGAACACCTCCTGCTTCGCCTCGTACGACTCGGGCACGACCTCGATGACGAGGTCGGCCTCGGCGGCCGCCTGGAGGTCGGAGAAGGTACGGAAGCGGGCCAGGACGTCCTGCCGCTCCTCCTCGGTGATCCGCTCGCGGGCCACCGCACGGGCGGTGGAGGCCTCCAGGGCGGCGACGGCCTGGGCGGCGGCGGTGTCGCTGATGTCGATGCCGATGACCTCGCGGCCGGCCCGGACGAGGACATCGGCGATACCGGTGCCCATGGTGCCGAGACCGACGACGGCGATGGTGGAGAGAGGGGTGTCCATCAGGGGACTCCTGAGAGGAAGAGTGACGACTGAGGGCAGTGCGCGCACGAAAGGGCGCGGGAAAGAGCGAGGGCTCTGCCCGGAGAAAGGGCGATGCCCTGGAGGAAATGGGGCGACGGACTCTGTCCCGGAGTCACGTCGAAACTGCCGAACCGACCAACACCCACAACGGCTGCGTCACCAGGCCGTTGTGAGAAGCGCGGGGGGTGCCCCGCTCACCTGAGACTAACCGGCGGGTAACGAGCGCGCCAGTCCCGGGAAGTTGAGGAAAATGTGATCTGGATCGCGGATAGGCTCGGATTCATGGAATACGCCGAGGATCCGGAATTCTGCTCGATGATCGATCGATTGCGGGACGAGATCGGGAATGACTCCGGAACCGTTCCGGCGACATTCGAACAGCTGGCGGAAACCACCGATCCCGAGGAACTGCACCACGTCCTCACCGCACCCGGGCAGCCCCTCTGGGCCCGCGAGATCGCCGCCTACGCCCTCGGCGTCACGGGCGACCCCCGCGCCTTCGAGGCTCTGGTGCTCCTCCTCAACCACCGCGACCCGGAGCGCTGCGTCACCGCCGCCCACGCCCTGACCCGGCTCGGCGACCCCCGTACCGCCCGGGCGGCAGCCGCCCTCGCCACCAACGAACTCCGCGTCGCCTACGCCCTGCTGCCGATCCGGCTGCTGGCCGCCCTCCGCGCCCCCGAGTCCGTACCCGCGCTGATCACCGTCCTCGAAAGGCGGCTGCCCGCCGACGACCCCCACTGGCGGGTCGGCCTCGCCTGCGTCGAGGGTCTGGGTGCCCTCGGCGACCCCCGGGCCCGCCCCGCTCTGGAGGCCGCGCTCCCGCACCCCCGGCTCGGCGCTGCGGCGGAGGCGTCACTGGGCCGAATCGGCACCACCCACTGAGCGGAGCACCGGGCCGCCCGCGCCGGCGGCCCCGGAGTCCGGCCTCCGCTCCGGCACCAGCGCGAACGCCTCGATCTCCACGAGCAGTTCCGGGCGGACGAGCGCCGACACCTGGACCGCCGAGCTCGCCGGCAGCGGAGCTCCCGCGAAACGGGCGTCCCTCGCCTCCCGTACGGCCGGCAGATGGGCGACGTCCGTGACGAAGTACGTCAGCTTCACCACGTCCTGGAACCCGGCGCCCGCCGCCGCGAGGCAGCGGTCCAGGTTCGCGAAGACCTGACGGGCCTGCGCCACCGCGTCCCCCTCGCCGACCACCGCGCCCGAGGCGTCGAACGCGCACTGGCCGGATATCGCGACGAAGCGGCCCGTTCCCCAGACGACGTGGCTGTACTGCGGGCTGGCGGCGATCCCGTCGGGAGCGGGTACGTGGGTCAGGTGGCTCGTCATGCCCCACATCCTCGCCGACGGCACTGACAATGCCCGCGCCCCGGGGGGTGCGGGCATCGTCGGGCGTCCGGGTGCCGTCAGCGCACGTGACCGAGGAACCCGTGCAGCGCGCCGCCCGCGGATTCGGCGGCGGTCGGCGCGGAGCGGGTCACCGGCTCGGGCTTCGGCTCCGGCAGCGTCGCGCAGGCCGCGTCCACCTCGGCGTCGCCCTCGGCGCGCGGGACCTTGCCCGTGGCGAGGTAGGTGGACAGGTGCCCGTCCATGCAGTCGTTCCCGCCGAGGGTCACGCCGTGGTTCCCGCCCCCCTCCTCCACGACCAGGCTGGAGCCGTGCATGAGCCGGTGCAGGGCGACCCCGCCCTCGTACGGCGTCGCGGCGTCGTCCGTGGCCTGGAGGATGAGCACCGGCGGCACCTGGTCGTTGCTGACGTCCGGCGGGGTCAGCGAGTCCACCGGCCAGAACGCGCACGGCGCGTTGTACCAGGCGTTGTTCCAGGTCGAGAAGGGTGCCTTGGCGTGCACGTCCCAGTTGTCCTTGCGCCAGACGCTCCAGTCGCGGGGCCAGGCCGCGTCCCGGCACTGCACGCTCGTGTAGACCGAGTAGCCGTTGTCGGCCGCCGCGTCGGCCTCGCCGTACCGCTCGTACGCCTCCGTGAGGGGCACCGCGTCCGCGTCGTTGACGTACGCGGCGAACGCCTTCGCGAGGCGGGGCCAGTAGCCGTTGTAGTACCCGCCGGGCAGATAGGTGTCCTCCAGCTCGCCCGGCCCGACCTTCCCGCCGGCCGGCTTCGTGCGCAGCGCGTCGCGCATCCGGTACCAGGCCGCCTCGACCTCCGCCGGGTCGGTGCCCAGCTTGTACACGGAGTTCTGCCTGGCCACCCAGGCCATGAAGTCCTTGTGCCGGGTGTCGAAGGCGTAGTCCTGCGCGATGTTGTCCTCGTACCAGACGCCGTGCGGGTTCACCACGGAGTCCAGTGCCATCCGTCGCACCCGGTCCGGGTGGAGCCGCGCGTACACGGCCCCCAGGTAGGTGCCGTACGAGTAGCCGAGGTAGTTGATCTTCTGGGCGCCGAGCGCGCGCCGGATGACGTCCATGTCCCGGGCGGTGCTCACGGTGTCGATGTACGGCAGCACGTCCGCGTACTTCTTGCCGCAGGCCGAGGCGAAGGCCTGGGCCCGCTCGATCGCGAGCCGCTCGCCCGCGGCGTCGCCCGGTACCGAGTCCGGGCGGACCGGGTCGAAGTGGCCGGGCCTGCAGTCGAGCGCGGGCTCGCTCTTGCCGACCCCGCGCGGGTCGAAGCCGATCACGTCGTACTCGGCGGCCACCTTCGGAGGCAGCGAGGACGCCACGTACCCGGCCATGCCGCGTCCGCTGCCGCCGGGCCCGCCCGGGTTCACGAGCAGCGGCCCCTGGAAGGTCTTCGCGGTGTGCGGGATCCGGGTGAGGGCGAGCGTGACGGTCCGGCCGGCCGGGTCGTCGTGGTTGAGCGGCACCCTGAGGGTGGCGCACTGGAGCTTCGGATACGCCTCGGTGGCGCAGCCGGTCCAGGCGAGCGTGGGGAAGGGACGGGGGGCCGGTTCACCGGCGCCCGCGGGGGCGGCGGGCAGGACGGTGACCGTCCCGGCGACCAGCGCTCCTGCGGCGATCAGCATTCCTGCGCGTGGGGTCATAGGGCGTTTGTGTCCCGAACCGGCCTGGAGAGGACCTGTTTCCCGAAGACTTGACCCGAACGGAGGGGGATCCGACGGCGTGTCAGGTGACCGGTCCGATGATCGGAGGAGCCTCCTCAGAGGAGGGTGAGCTGCTCGGGGGCGGCCGCGAGGGGCGGTTCCTCCGGTACGGGTGTCCGGCGCGTCGCGCCCCGGTGCGCGGGGCCGATGCCGAACTCGGCGGCCAGCTCGTGCACCTGACGGGTGATCCGGCGCTGGTACCACGTGGGCGCGTAGGCCCCGTCCGCGTACATCCGCTCGTACCGCCGCACCAGGTGGGGGTGGTGGCGCCCCAGCCACTGCATGAACCACTCGCGGGCGCCCGGCCGCAGGTGCAGCACGAGCGGGGTGACCGAACTCGCCCCGGCCTCGGCGACCGCGCGGACCGTGTCGCGCAGCTGCTCGGGCCGGTCGCCGAGGAAGGGCACCACGGGGGCCATCAGGACCCCGCAGTCGATGCCGTGCGCGCCGAGCGTCCGGACCACGTCGAGCCGGCGCTGAGGGGAGGGGGTGCCGGGCTCGATCGTGCGCCACAGCTCCTGGTCGGTGAAGCCTACGGAGACGGAGATGCCGACCTCGGTGACCCGCGCGGCCTGGGTGAGCAGCTCCAGGTCGCGCAGGATCAGCGTGCCCTTGGTGAGGATCGAGAAGGGGTTGGCGCGGTCGCGCAGGGCGGTGAGGATGCCCGGCATCAGCCCGTAGCGGCCCTCGGCCCGCTGGTAGCAGTCGACGTTGGTGCCCATCGCGATGTGCGCGCCCTGCCAGCGGGCGGAGGAGAGCTGGCGGGCCAGGAGCTCCGGGGCGTTGATCTTGACGACGATCTGGGAGTCGAAGCCGAGCCCGGTGTCGAGGTCGAGATAGCTGTGGGTCTTGCGGGCGAAGCAGTACACGCATGCGTGTGTGCACCCCCTGTACGGATTGACCGTCCACTCGAACGGCATCCGGGAGGCGCCGGGCACCCGGTTGAGGATCGAGCGGGCCCGTACCTCGTGGAAGGTGATGCCCCGGAACTCGGGGGTGTCGAAGGTCCGGGTGGTCACCGCGTCCGTACCGAACAGGGCGATGTCGGCGGGAGCGGCGGGGGTGTCGCCCAGATTGTCCCAGCGCATGGGCGCCTCCTCGATGGCTCGGCGTCGACCGTTCGCTCAGAATAGAACACCTGTTCCCTTGATCGTTGCAACCCGGATTTCGCGCCCCGGAGCCCACGTGGTTCTCTAGGCCCACACCCCTGAGGAACCACGAGCTGGAGGAAGTCAATGGCGCAGGTCGAGGCCACCACGGAACGGATCATCGCCGCCGACGCGGAGACGGTGTTCGACGCGCTGGCCGACTACAGCGGCACGCGCGCGAAGCTGCTCCCCGAGCACTTCAGCGAATACGAGGTGCGCGAGGGCGGCGACGGCGAGGGCACCCTCGTCCACTGGAAGCTGCAGGCCACGAGCAAGCGCGTCCGCGACTGCCTCCTGGAGGTCACCGAGCCCACCGACGGACAGCTCGTCGAGAAGGACCGCAACTCCTCCATGGTCACCACCTGGCTCGTGACCCCCGCCGGCGAGGGCAAGTCCCGCGCCGTCGTCACCACCGTCTGGGACGGCGCCGGCGGCGTCGGCGGCTTCTTCGAGCGGACCTTCGCACCCAAGGGCCTCGGCCGGATCTACGACGCCGTTCTCGCCAAGCTGGCGGACGAGGTCGAGAAGTAACGCCCGGAGCGTTCACCGATTCGAGTGGATCGCCCGCACCCCCGTAACGGCGCCCCCTGTGCGCCGGGGGCGCGGGCCCCCTCGTAAACACGCTGATGAGCGACGCAAGTGCGCCGTACCGCAGGGCCGTTCGGGCCGCCGGACGCCACTGACCTCCCGTACCGCCCGACTTGCTCCCCCTTCGTACCCAATGCGAAGAATGGCGCGGCGCAGACGCCGTGACGAGGGGAGCAGGTACGTGGGTGCGATCACGATCGTGAAATCCGCCGAGGACGGAGAGGTACCGGCGGCCGCGGGGACCGCGGGACCGCTCGCCGCGGGCGGCCCGCCCGCCGACCCCACCCCGCCGACCCACCCCGACCACCTCGACCCCCGTCGCGTCCGGCTCGTCTTCTGCGGCCTGATGCTCGCGTTGCTTCTTGCCGCGCTCGAGCAGATGATCGTCGCCACCGCCCTGCCGAAGATCGTCGGCGAACTCCAGGGCCTCGACCGGATGTCCTGGGCGATCACCGCCTACCTGCTGACCGCCACCATCGGCCTGCCGGTCTACGGAAAACTCGGCGACCTCCTCGGCCGCAA
The DNA here is from genome assembly GCF_055574655.1 of Streptomyces sp. NPDC029956. Taxonomy (NCBI): domain Bacteria; kingdom Bacillati; phylum Actinomycetota; class Actinomycetes; order Kitasatosporales; family Streptomycetaceae; genus Streptomyces; species Streptomyces sp. NPDC029956. The sequence goes on from NZ_JBVHZJ010000028.1 coordinate 95,129, forward strand.
GGGCGTCTTCCTCTTCGCCATCGTCGTCTTCGTCATCGGCTCGGGACTCGCCGGCTGGTCCCGCAGCATGGACGAACTCATCGCCTTCCGCGCGATCCAGGGCATCGGCGCCGGCGGCCTGATGATCGGCGTCCAGGCGATCATCGCCGACATCGTCCCCGCCCGGGAACGCGGCCGCTACATGGGCCTGATCGGCGCCGCCTTCGGCCTCGCCTCCGTCGCGGGACCCCTCCTCGGCGGCTTCTTCACCGACCACGTCTCCTGGCGCTGGTGCTTCTACTTCAACGTGCCCTTCGGACTCGTCACCCTCGCCGTCGTCGCCGTCGTCCTCGAACTCCCCAAGCCCACGGCACGCGCCCGCTTCGACGTCCTCGGAGCCCTCCTCCTCGCCGCCGCGTCCACCTGCCTGGTCCTGCTCACCAGTTGGGGCGGCACCGAATACGCCTGGGACTCCCGCGTCGTCATCGCCCTCGCCTGCGGCGCCGCCGGAACCACCCTGCTCTTCCTGGTCGTCGAGCACTTCGCGCCCGAACCCCTCATCCCGCTGCGGCTGTTCCGCGACTCCGTCTTCACCGTGACCGCCCTCGTCGGCGCCGTCGTCGGGATCGCGCTCTTCGGCGCCGCCAGCTACCTCCCCAGCTTCCTGCAGATGGTCGAGGGCGCCACCGCCACCGAGTCCGGCCTCCTGATGCTGCCCCTCATGGGCGGCATCGTCATCGCCTCCGTCGTCTCCGGCCAGCTCATCAGCCGCACCGGCCACTACAAGATCTACCCACTGCTCGGCGGCGCCCTCTCCGTCCTCGGCATGTGGCTCCTCTCCCGCATGGACGCCGACACTCCGCGGCTCCAGCACAGCCTCTGGCAGGCCGTCCTCGGCACCGGCATCGGCCTCGTCATGCCGGTGCTCGTCCTCGCCGTACAGAACTCCGTACGCCCCGGCGACCTCGGCACCGCGACCAGCGCCCACAACTACTTCCGCCAGATCGGCGGCAGCGTCGGCGCCGCCGTCTTCGGCACCCTCTTCGCCTCCCGGCTCGACGACGCCCTGGGCGACCGGCTCAGCAGCGTCCTCGCCGGCGGCGCGACCTCCCTGCCGCCCGCCGAGTCCATCACCCCGCAGACGGTGCACACCCTGCCGCCCGCCGTACGCGACGCCTACATCCAGGCGTACGCGGACGCGATGCCGCGCATCTTCCTCTACCTCGTGCCGGTCCTCGTGCTCGGCCTCGTCCTCGCCTTCTTCCTCAAGGAGAAACCGCTGGTGTCCCACCACAGCCCCACCACCGAGGCCACCGGAGCCGACGAGTTCGGCGGCGCCCAGGCCGTCCCGCACGCCCGGCACGCCGCGCCCGTGCCCGCGCCCGCCTCCTTCGCCGCCCCGCACCCCGGGCTCCCCGTCTGCGGCACCGTCCAGCACCACGACGGCAGCCGCGTCCCCCGCGCCGCCCTCACCCTCATCGACGTCCAGGGCCGGCAGGTCGGGCGGGGCGCCAGCGGTGAGGACGGGCGGTACGCGCTGAGCGTCCCCGGCAACGGCGCGTACGTCCTCATCGCCGCGGCGGGCGGACACCAGCCCCAGGCCGTCTCCGTCACCGTCGGCGACCGGCCCGTCGAGCTCGATGTCGTCCTCGGCGGCGCCGGCCGGCTCGCGGGCAGCGTCGTCACCGCCGACGGGACACCCGTACGCGACGCGGCCGTCACCCTCACCGACGTCCGCGGCGAGGTCGTCGCCTCGACCCGCAGCGGACGCGAGGGCGGCTACGTCATCTCTGAACTGGTCGCCGGCGAGTACACGCTCGCCGCCAGCGCCCCCGCCTTCCGGCCCGCCGCGCTCCCCGTCAGCGTCCAGTCCTCCCGCGAGACCCGACAGGACATCGAACTGGCCGGCGGCGCGGTGCTGCGCGGCACGGTACGGGCCGGTGGCGGGCGTCCCGTCGAGGACGCCCGGATCACCCTGCTCGACGCCGCCGGCAACGTCGTCGACACCCTCACCACCGGCGCCGACGGCACCTTCCGCTTCGTGGACCTGTCCTCCGGCGAGTACACCGTCATCGCAGCCGGCTACCCGCCCGTCGCGACCGTCCTCCAGATGGCCGGCGGCGGCCGCACCGAGCGCGATCTCCAGCTCGGCCACCAGGACTGAGAGGACCGCCCTCCGGGCGGCTCTCCGGGGTCAGGAGGCGGTCGACGCCCTGCGCAGCGTGCTGATGCAGGAGCTGATCGCCTCCTGGAGCGCTTCGAGGCGCTGGAGCATGTCGTCCTCGAAGATCTCCTCCTCCAGGACCTCGTCGAGGGTCAGCTCCTCGAAGACCTTCGTCGCCTTCTGCAGGCTGCTGTAGAACTTCGTCCGCCGCTCCTGGACCCGCAGCGCCGGGTCCTCCTCGACCGCCTTCGCGACCAGGCCCCTGACCGTGTCGTACGCCTCACCTGCCCACTCGCCCGCCTCCTCGGAGTCGTCGAGTTCGTCGAGGAGCGACAGATGCCGCTCGGCCTCGGCCCGCAGCGCTGCCGGCGCCTCGACGGTCTGCCCGGCCGGCGTCTTGATCTGGCCGTTCTCGACGATCTGGCGCACGTACCCGATGCGGTCGGCCGCCTTCGCCTCGCTCGCCACGGCCTTCTTCAGATCGTCGGTACGCGCGATCGCGCGGGCCATCTCCGTCTGCAGGGCCGGATCCTCCTTCATCCGGTCGAGCAGCGCACCGCGCGCCGCCTCCGCCGTCCCCGGGTCGGCGAGGATCGCGGCCCGCAGCGCCGTCGGGTTCTCCGCGACCTCCAGGGCCTTCGTCGGCCGGATGCCCTCCGCCTCCGCCGCCGCACTGATCGCCTGTCCGCGCACGGACGAGGCGCTGTTGCGCGAGGTGTAGTACGAGAGCCAGACGTCGGCCTCGGGCAGTTCGACGTCCTCGCCGGGAACGAGCACCTCGAACTGCGGGACGAGACCGTCGTCGGCCGCCATGTCCCAGGCCTTGTAGTAGCGCATGACCCGCTCCGCGGAGCACCCCGCGAGCCCCGCGAACGCCTTCGCCGAGACCTTCGTCGCCGCCGTTCCCTCGGCGGCCTGTCCGCCGGGACGGACGCTGCGCGCCACCTTCAGCGCGAAGGTCCAGCCGCCGGTGCGGGCGTAGACCCCGAAGTCCAGGGCGTCACGGACGACGACGGGGTCGAGGTCCGCGGCGGCGGCGGGGTCGAGGTCGTCGGAGGGGTCGAGGTCGTCGGAGGGCTCGGCGGAAGGCTCGTCGACGGGGGCCCCGGCCGCTTCGGCGGTCTCAGCGGCCGGCGACTCAGTCTGCTGGACCCAGAACTCCGCCGACGGGTCGGCGGGCGCGGGGACGACGGGCGAGGTGTCGGACGGGTCGAGGGCGATGGTCACCGAGAGCACTCCGGAAGGTCGGGTACGAGAACTGCGGCCGACAGCCTATACGCACACCTTGGCGATATTTCGTCCGATTCAAGACATCGAGCCTGCGGAAAACCGCCGGCGCGGCGGCCGGCCGGGCGGACAGGATGCCGCCGTGACCTACGGAATCGAGTCCCACCCCGCGCGATGAGCGCGCCGTACGAGCGCCCGGCGCTCGCACCCTCCCTGTACGCGTACGCCGAGGGCCTGCGCTACTCCGCACCCGACGCACCCCTGCCCCGCGGCGGCCTTCCGCTGCCCGACGGCGCGTACCCACCGCGTGGCCCGGCCGACTGCCGCACCGCCCGCGAGGCCGCGAGATCGCCCGCGCCGAGCAGGACCGCGGCTGTACCTGGCCGGCCCGCCGGACAGCCCGGCTGATCGGCGCGGGGCCGCGCGAGCGGCCCGAGCTCCTCACCCGGTGGGGGCTCCGGCGAGGATGGATCTCCACGGACTTCCACAGACCCGACACGACCGTCGTCACCTTCGACGGCCCGCCCCTGGCAGCCGACGGCACACCCGACACGGAACAGTCGGCACGCCGGTTCCTCTGGGAACTCCCCGACGACGGCACCCCTCCCGAGGACCAGGCCGAAGCCGCTCTGCGCCGCCTCGCGGAGGAGGATCCCAGAAGGTATCCGGAACCGTCGGGGTGACCCCGTACGCCGTCCCGGTGACTGCCAGTGGTCCACTCCAACGACGGTTTTCCACAGGGGTGGTGAGCCCGCCGGGCGGCGCGTACGGTGCCAGTCATGAAGATCCTCATCAGCGCCGACATGGAGGGCGCGACCGGTGTGACCTGGCCTGCCGACGTGCTGCCCGGCACGCCCCAGTGGGAGCGGTGCCGCGCGATGTTCACCTCCGACGTGAACGCCGCGGTGCTCGGCTTCTTCGACGGCGGCGCCGACGAGGTCCTCATCAACGAGGCGCACTGGTCCATGCGGAACCTGCTCCTGGAGCGGCTCGACGAGCGCGCCGAGATGCTCACCGGCCGGCACAAGTCCCTCTCCATGGTCGAGGGCGTCCAGCACGGGGACGTCGACGGCATCGCCTTCATCGGCTACCACACCGGCGCCGGCACCGAGGGCGTCCTCGCCCACACCTACCTCGCCAACTCGATCACCGGCGTCTGGCTCAACGGCGAGCGCGCGAGCGAGGGCCTGCTCAACGCCCACGTGGTCGCGGAGTACGGCGTGCCCGTCGTCCTCGTCACCGGCGACGACCTGACCTGCGAGGACGCCCTCGGCTACGCCCCGGAGGCACCCAAGGTCGCCGTCAAGGACCACGTCTCGCGGTACGCCGCCGTGTGCCGGACCCCGGCCAGAACCGCCGCCGACATCCGGGCAGCCGCGAAGACCGGCGCCGCGCTCGCCGTCCGCCACGAGCCGGTCCACGGCGGCCCCTTCACCGTGGAGCTGGAGTTCGACGCCGATCATCTGGGCGCGGCCGCCACGGTGGTTCCCGGCGTGGCGCGCGGCGCGGAGCGGCGCGTCGCGTACACCAGCGAGACGATGTACGAGGCAATCCGCACATTCAAAGCGGTCACGACGATCGTCTCGGCCGCGGTGGAGGAGCAGTATGGCTGAGGAGGTCCGGGGCCCGGACACGACGGCGCTCGACGAGGTGGTCACCTTCACCTCCGAGCTCATCCGCATCGACACCACCAACCGAGGCGGCGGCGACTGCCGTGAACGGCCCGCCGCCGAGTACGTCGCCGAGAGGCTCGCCGCCGTCGGCATCGAACCCACCCTCCTGGAGCGGACCCCCGGCCGCACCAACGTGGTGGCACGCATCCCCGGCACCGACCCCTCGGCCGAGGCCCTCCTCGTCCACGGCCATCTGGACGTCGTGCCCGCCGACCCCGCCGAGTGGACCACCCACCCCTTCTCCGGAGAGATCCGCGACGGGGTCGTATGGGGCCGCGGCGCCGTCGACATGAAGAACATGGACGCGATGGTCCTGGCCGTCGTCCGCTCCTGGGCCCGGCAGGGCATCCGGCCGCGCCGCGACATCGTCCTCGCCTACACCGCGGACGAGGAGGCGAGCGCCGAGGACGGATCCGGCTTCCTCGCCGACCGCCACGCCGCACTCTTCGAGGGCTGCACGGAGGGCATCAGCGAGTCCGGTGCCTTCAGCTTCCACGCGCAGCCCGGCACCACCCTCTACCCGATCGCCGCGGGGGAGCGGGGCACCGCCTGGCTCAAGCTCACCGCCGACGGCCGCGCCGGCCACGGCTCCAAGGTCAACACGGCCAACGCCGTCACCCGCCTCGCCGACGCCGTCGCCCGCATCGGCTCGCACACCTGGCCCGTCCGGCTCACCGCCACCGTCCGCGCCGCCCTCGCCGAACTCGCCGCGATCCACGCCCTCGACATCGACACCCGTGCGCCCGACCTCGACGTGGACCTCCTCCTCGACAAGCTCGGACCCGCCGCGGCCCTCGTCGCGCCGACCGTCCGCAACAGCAGCAACCCGACGATGTTGGAGGCCGGCTACAAGGTCAACGTCATCCCGGGCCAGGCCGTCGCCTACATCGACGGCCGGACGCTGCCGGGCACCGAGGAGGAGTTCGCCCGGACCATGGACGAGCTGACCGGCCCGCACGTGGAGTGGGAGTTCCACCACCGCGAGGTCGCCCTGGAAGCCCCCGTCGACTCGCCGACCTTCGCGAAGCTGCGGGCCGCCGTCGAGCGCTTCGACCCGGACGGCCACGTCCTGCCGTTCACCATGTCCGGCGGCACCGACGCCAAGCAGTTCTCCCGGCTCGGCATCACCGGCTACGGCTTCTCGCCGCTCCGGCTGCCCCCGGACCTCGACTACGGGGCCCTCTTCCACGGCGTCGACGAACGTGTTCCCGTGGACGCGCTGCACTTCGGCGTCCGGGTGCTCGACCACTACCTGACGTCGGCGTAGGACCGTCATCGTTCGCGTAACACCGTGACAGGGGGAGCTGGGATGAAAACGATCGCCGCCCACGGCAGCTGGCCGTCACCCGTCGACGCGGCGCTCGCCGCCGCCCACGACGGGCGGCCCGAGTACCCCGGCGTCGTCGGCGACGAGCTGTGGTGGACCGCGCCGCGGCCCGCCGAGGGAGGCAGGCGCGCCCTCGTGCGACGGCGTGCCGACGGCACGGAGGAAAGCCTGCTACCCGCCCCGTGGAACGTCCGCAGCCGGGTCATCGAGTACGGCGGCCTGCCCTGGGCGGCCGTCCCGCGCCCGGCAGGCGGACCCCTCGCCGTCTTCTGCCACTTCCCGGACCAGCGGCTCTACGCCCACGAGCCCGACGCCGCCCCCGGCACCGAGCCCCGGCCCCTCACGCCCGTCTCCGGGACCGGCCGCGGACTGCGCTGGGTGGACCCGGTCATCCACCCCGACCGGGGCGAGGTGTGGTGCGTCCTGGAGGAGTTCACCGGCCCCGCCCCCACCGACGTGCGCCGGGTGCTCGTCGCCGTCCCCCTCGACGGCTCCGCCGCGGACGACCGCGCGGCGGTACGCGAACTCTCCGACGAGCGCCACCGGTTCGTGACCGGCCCCCGGCTCTCCCCGGACGGCCGCCGGGCGGCCTGGATCGGCTGGGACCACCCCCGGATGCCCTGGGACGGCACCGAGGTCCAGCTCGCCGAGGTCACCCCCGAGGGCACCTTCCACCGAGCCAGGACCGTCGCGGGCGGCCCCGCCGAGTCGATCCCGCAGGTCGACTGGGACGCCGCCGGTCGGCTGCTCCTCGTCAGCGACCGCACCGGCTGGTGGAACCTCTACCGGACGGAGATCGACACCGACGGCGGCCTCGGCGAACCGGCGGCGCTCTGCCCCCGCGCCGAGGAGTTCGGCGGACCGCTCTGGAAGATCGGGCTGAACTGGTTCACCCCCCTGGAGAACGGTCTGATCGCCGTCGTCCACGGCAAGGGAACAACCGCCCTCGGCGTCCTCGACCCCGACCGCGGCACGCTCGTCGACGCCGTCGGCCCCTGGACCGAATGGGCCCCGACCCTCGCCGCCCACGGCAGCCGCGTGATCGGCATCGCCGCCTCCCCGCACAGCTCCTACGAGCTCGTCGAACTCGACACCCGCACCGGCCGCACCCGGGTCGTCGGCGCCGCCCACACCGACGCCGTCGACCCCGCCCACCACCCCGAACCCCGCGTCCGTACCTTCACCGGCCCCCGCGGACGCGAGATCCACGCGCAGATCTACCCGCCCCACCACCCCGACTTCGCCGGCCCCGATGACGAACTGCCGCCCTACGTCATCTGGGCCCACGGCGGACCCACCGGTCACGCCCCACTCGTCCTCGACCTGGAGATCACCTACTTCACCTCGCGCGGCATCGGCGTCGCCGAGGTCAACTACGGCGGCTCCACCGGCTACGGCCGGGAGTACCGCGAGCGGCTGCGCGAGCAGTGGGGCGTCGTCGACGTCGAGGACTGCGCGGCCGTCGCCCTCGCGCTCGCCGCCGAGGGCACCGCCGACCCGGCCCGGCTCGCCGTCCGCGGCGGCAGCGCCGGCGGCTGGACGACCGCCGCCTCCCTCGTCTCCACCGACGTGTACGCCTGCGGCACCATCATCTACCCCATCCTCGACCTGCGGGGCTGGGCCACCGACGAGACCCACGACTTCGAGTCCCAGTACCTCCACGGGCTCATCGGGTCCATCGACGACGTCCCCGCCCGGTACAAGGAACGCTCGCCCATCGAGCACGTCGACCGCGTCACCGCGCCCTTCCTGCTGCTCCAGGGCCTCGACGACGTCATCTGCCCACCCGCACAGGCCGAGCGCTTCCTCACCCGCACCGCCGGCCGGGGCGTCCCGCACGCCTACCTCGCCTTCGAGGGGGAGGGCCACGGCTTCCGCCGGGCCGACACGATGGTCCGCGCCCTGGAGGCGGAACTCTCCCTGTACGCCCGGACCTTCGGCATCACCCGGACGGACGTACCGGACCTGGAGTACCGCACGTGACGACGCCCGAACCCACCCTCCCCGTCCCGCCCGCCCTGCCCGTCCCGGCGGAGTCCCGGCCGCACGTCGGCCCGCTCACCCGGGCCGAGCGGCTGCGGCCCGGCGCCCGGGTCGCCGTCGTCGCCCCCGCCGGACCCGTCCCCGAGGAACGCCTGCGGGCGGGACTCGACATCCTCCGCGGCTGGGGCCTCGACCCCGTCGTCGCCCCGCACGCCCTGGACACCCACCCCGTCCTCGACCACCTCGCCGGCGCCGACCGGGCCAGGGCGCGGGACCTGACCGAGGCCTGGTGCGACCCCTCGGTCTCCGCCGTCCTCTGCGCGCGCGGTGGATTCGGCGCACAGCGCATGGTCGACCTCGTCGACTGGCGGGCGATCAGGGAGGCCGGGCCCAAGGTGTTCGTCGGCTACAGCGACATCACCGCCCTGCACGAGGCCTTCGCCGTCCGGACCGGCTATTCGACCCTGCACGGCCCGATGGTGGCCGCGGGCACCTTCCTTTCGGACCCGCGCACCCGGGAGTCCCTGCGGGCCACGCTGTTCGAGCCCGAGTCGGTGCGCACGCTCGGCCTGGACACGGCACGAACGCTGGCACCGGGACGCGCCCGTGGTGTGACCCTCGGCGGCTGCGTCAGCCTCCTCGCCGCCGACCTCGCCACCCCGCACGCCCGCCCCTCGGCCCGCGGCGGGCTGCTGCTCCTGGAGGACGTGGGGGAGGAGCCGTACCGACTGGACCGCATCCTCACCCAACTCCTCCGCTCCGGCTGGCTCGACGGCGTCGCGGGCATCGCCCTCGGCTCCTGGGCGGAATGCGGCCCGTACGAGGAGATCCGGGCGGTCCTCACGGACCACCTCGGCGACCTCGGCGTCCCGGTCGTGGAGGAACTGGGCTTCGGCCACAGCGAAACGGCCCTGACGATGCCGCTCGGGCTGTCGGCAGTCCTGGACACGGAGCAGAACACCCTCACCCTGGACGCCCCGGCCCTGCGCTGAGGGGGGGGCGGACGAGGGGCCTGGGCGCACCCTGGGTCCAGGGGCGGGAGGTCCCCTGGGTCCAGGGGCGGGAGGTCAGACCGCCACGGCCCGGAGCGTCGCGTACCCCGGGCGGACGACCTCGTCGATCAGCCGCTGCCGCTCCGGCAGCGGCAGGAAGGCGGCCTCCAGAGCGGCGACCGTGAACTCCTCGAAGACCTCGGAGCTGTAACCGAAGGCGTCCACCATGTGCTGGAACTCCTCGCTCATGGTGGTGCCGGAGACCAGCCGGTTGTCCGTGTTGAGCGTGATCCGGAAGCCCAGGCGGCGCAGCTCGTCGATCGGGTGCGAGGCGTAGTCCTTCGCGGCGCCCGTCTGGAGGTTCGACGTCGGGCAGACCTCCAGGGCGATCCGGTTGTCCCGGACGTACGAGGCGAGCCGGCCGAGCGTGCCGTCCTCGGCTATGTCGTCCGTGATCCGCACGCCGTGGCCGATCCGCTCGGTGCCGCAGACCTGCACGGCCTCGTGGATCGACTCCGCGCCGACGGCCTCGCCCGCGTGGATCGTGAAGTGGCAGTTCTCCCGCTTCAGGTGCTGGAATGCGGGGAGGTGGCGGGCCGGCGGGTTGCCGATCTCGCCGCCGGCGATGTCGAAGCCGGCCACGCCCTTGTCCCGGTGCGCCACCGTGAGCTGCGCGATCTCCAGGGAGCGGTCCGTGTGGCGCATGCCCGTGAGGAGGGTGCGGACGGTGATGCGGCCGCCGGAGCGGCGCTCGCCCTCACGGAAACCGTCGTTCACGGACTCGACGACCTCGTCGAGGGTCAGACCGCCCTCCAGGTGCTGCTCGGGGGCGTAGCGGATCTCGGCGTAGACGACACCGTCCGCCGCGAGGTCCTCTGCGCACTCGGCCGCGATGCGCGTGAGCGCCTCGCGGGTCTGCATCACCGCGCAGGTGTGGGCGAAGGTCTCCAGGTAGCGCTCCAGCGAACCGGAGTCGGCCGCGTCCCGGAACCAGACCGCGAGGGCGGCGGGGTCCTCGGTCGGCAGCGCGGTGTAGCCGCACTCCCGTGCCAGCTCGACGATGGTCGCGGCGCGCAGCCCACCGTCGAGGTGGTCGTGGAGGACGGCCTTGGGCGCCCGGCGGATCCACTCGGAGACGGTGGCGGCGGCAGGCGTGGCAGGGTTGTCAGACAAGTGCATGGCGGGGAAGTGTACGCCACGGGGGAGGGGCCCGCTGTGACGGGCCCGCAGGGGGTGCGGGAGGAAGAGCCGAGAGGGGCGCGACGGGAGTCGCGGCGGGTGCGGCGGAGGCGTCCTGGGGTGGGGTGGAGCGTCCGGGGGGGTGCGGTGCGTGCCCGGGGGTTGGAGTGGAGCGTTCCTGGGTTGGGGTGGAGCGCCCCGGGGGTTGGGGCGCGTGCCCGGCGGGTTCCGGGAGCCGCCGTTCGCAGGTTGCGCCGGCCCGGCGGTCCGGGGTCGGTCCGGGGCTCGGGCTCGGGGCGTCCTGCCGGTCAGGCCGGGCTCGAAAGGAGACCCTCTAGTGCGACTGCAGGACGGGCAGTGCCGGGGCGCCCGTCGGGAGCATGTGCTTGGCGGCCAGGACCGGGGTCTCGCCGACCCGCACCACCTGGGTGACCAGCACGGCCGGGGTGTCCGCGGGCCGCCCCAGCTGGTCCCCGCGCCGCCGCCCGAGCAGCGTCGCCGTGATGCCGCTGTGCGCGGTGAGCGCCGTGTCCCGCGAGGCCCCGAGCAGGACCGACAGCATCGAGACGGCGGGCCCGCGCGCGGTGCGCTCCTCCGTCGCCCGCAGGGCCCGGGCGAACTCCGGGTGCACCCGCTCCAGCAGCTCGTCGGCCGCCGCCCACTCGTGGCTCAGCGCCGCCGCCGTACCCTCCCCGGTCAGCACGGATTCCCAGAACCGCAGCTCCGCGCGGGCCGGGGCGAGCAGGTGCTGGGTGGTGAAGTCGGTCGGTTCCTCGACCGTGCGCAGCAGCGCCCGCACCCGCAGCGGTGTGCCCGCGCCGATCAGCTCCTCCAGCGGCTGGACGTGCTCGAACCCGCGCCGGGGCGGCCGGTCGTTGACCGTCCGGCCCACCCCGCGGCGTACGGTCAGCAGGCCGTCCTCCTGGAGCAGCAGCAGTGCCTCGCGCAGGGCCGGCCGGCTCACGCCCAGCTCGGCGGCGAGCTTCGGCTCGGACGGGAGCGTCGAGCCCGGCGGGTAGGTGCCGTCGTGGACGGCGTCCGCGATCCGCTCGTAGAGCGCCACGACCGGCCGCCGCCGCTGTCCGCTGACCGCCACGGCCGCTCCTCGTCTCGATTCCGGTCGGTTCCGGTGGGTCCTGCTGCCCCGGTTCCGACGGTGTCCGGCACCACGGTAGTCGGCCGACGTTGTCTGACAAGTCACCCGTACGGCTGCTCTCGCCGTCACGGTGAGGCTCCACTCACCCCATTCTGGTCCCACGGCTGTGGCCGCGTACGACCGACGGCACGACGGAGGAGAGGGCAGGGCATGAGTCCAGAGGAGACGTCACGGACATCGGGCGGAGGCGGGTCCCGGTACGCCGAGGCCCTCACGCCCGGCCGGATCGCGATGGCCGCGCTCGCCATCGTCACCCTCGTCTTCATCTTCCAGAACACCCGGGAGGTCAAGATCCGGCTCCTCGTCCCCGAGGTGTCCATGCCGCTCTACCTGGCCCTCCTCGCGACCGCCCTCATCGGCGCCGCCTGCGGCTACTACGCCGCGGCCCGGAGGCGGAAGTGAAGCGGCGCGCCGTCGTGGGGGCGGGCGCCGTCCTCGCCCTCGCGGCCGTCGCCGTCACCTCGACCGAGGAGGCCGCCGCGGCCGACGACGGCTCGGGGGCCCGCCCGGTGCCCGACTTCCTCGGCCGCGGCCTGTGGCGGGTCTTCACCCGGCTGGACCGCCGTACCCGGCTCGACGTCCACGATGTGAGCGGGCGGGACCGGCGGGTGATCTGGCCGCCGCGATGGCGGGTCGTCACCCAGTACCCGGCGGCGGGCACGGGCCTCGACCGGCGCACCACCGTCATGATCGGAGTCGTACGGAAGGGAGAGAGCTGCCCGCCGCGGGTGCGCATGGCGAGGCGCTGAGGACCCGGCGCCGTTGAGCGCCCCCAGCCCCCAGCCTCCAGCCCCCAGCCCCCGGCCGACGGCCGGCCCTCTGCCCGGCATCGGTGGGCGGGGGGGGGGGGGGGGGGGGGGGGGGGGGGGGGGGGGGGGGCGGGCGGGGGGGGGGAGGATGGTC